>JBGSYY010000059.1:0-3818 GCA_041750675.1 Isosphaeraceae bacterium
ACACCGGACGCCCCGACGACACGCACCAGCCGCTCGGCGCGAGCGATCGTGCTTCGCAGTTCGGCGATGGCGCGGCGTTGCGGTTCGATCGGCACGATCCGCCGCCGTGCCTCGGCTCCCTCGAACGGATGGAAACTCAAGCCCCAGCGGCTTTCCAAGGTCGTCGCCATGTGCCCCATCCGCCGATCGATCTCGGCCTCGCCGTCTCACGCCTCGTGTCGCACGGTCAACGTGACCGCTTCTGTGGACTATCGGTTACGATCGACCTTGAGCTTTGCTCTGTTTACGCAGATTTCATCGATTAACGACTTTTTGGCCCCTTGTGTCGGATCTTATGCCGTGCCCGAGCGTTGCTACTGCCCCGATCTGCCGACTTTGAGTCGCACCATAATGCTGGAAGGCGACGAAGCCCACCACCTGGCTCGCGTCCGACGGATCGCCCCGGGAGCTGAGGTCGAGCTATTCGACGGAGTGAACACGCACTCCCAGCCTGCGCGGGTGATTGCGGTGTCGAATCGTTCGGTGGAGCTTCGGCTTGAGGGCGACCCTGTCGCCGGTCGCGAAGCGGCGGTCGAACTGACACTCGCGACCGCCCTGCCCAAGGGTGATCGGATCGATTGGCTGATCGAGAAAGCCGTCGAGGTCGGCGTGCGCCGGTTGGTTCCGCTTCGAACCGAGCGCTCGGTCGTCGACCCCCGCGAGGCCAAGCTCGACCGCCTGCGCCGCCGGATCATCGAGGCCAGCAAGCAATGCGGACGCAACCGCCTGATGGAGCTCAGCGCACCCGTCGATTGGGCGTCGTTTCAGAACATGACCGACGGCTGCACCCGGCTGTTCGCCGATCCTGAAGGCCCTCCACCCGCACATTGGCCGACGTTGCCGCCTCATCAAAGGCGCGTGCTGGCGATTGGGCCGGAAGGCGGCTGGTCCGACCGGGAGCGCGAGGCGGCACTCGCCGATCCGGTCAACGGCTGGACACCCGTCGGCCTGGGCACCATCCTGTTGCGGATCGAGACGGCCGCGCTGGTCGGCTCGGCGCTCGTCCTTTCACGCGAATGATCGGAGGCTTTTGGTGAATTTCGCGGCAATCTTCCTGGGATTGGCGGCCGGCGTGGTCGGCGGCATGTTCGGCATCGGCGGCGGCCTGATCATCGTGCCCGCCCTGATCCTGCTTTTCGGCTTCGATCAGAAGGTCGCTACGGGCACCTCGTTGCTTGCGCAGTTGTTGCCGGTCGGCCTGCTGGGCGTCTGGGAATATCATCGTAACCACCAGATTCAGGTGGTGCCGGGGCTTTGGATCTCGGCGGGTTTGCTGTTGGGCGCCTGGGCCGGCAGCCTGATCGCGCTCTCGCTGTCCAAGGAAATGATGAAGCAGTCTTACGGCATTTTTCTGCTTGTGGTCGGGCTGTATTTCCTGTTGTCGCCCTCGACGCCCGCTCGCAAGGCGGCCGTTCCACCCGCAGTGGAGGCTCCCGCGCCACCCGAATGAGCTTGGGTCGGGCTGAAGTCGCTCTTCGATCAAAGCCACTTACCGTCCGACTTGTCCTGATAAACCGACCACACGAACCCGTCTGGGTCCTTGAGGGCGAACTCGCGCCACTCCCAGGGCTGGTCAACCGGCTCGCCCGACACGTTCAAGATCGCGCCTTGCTCCAGGCAGTGCTGATGAAATGCGTCGATGTCGGGCACGCGCATTTGCAGGTGCATGCCGATGCCGACCGGCTGATCGCCCAGCGGGTCGTCCTCGGTGGAGTCCATGGGATGAAGCATGAGCGAGAAGCCGCCCATGCGCAGAATCGCCAGTTGGGTAGGCCCCGACCCATCCTCGGGCAGCACCCGAACCACCTCAGCCCCGACCACCTCGTTGTAAAACTCAACCGAGCGAATGATGTCTCGGACGTACAAGAAAGCGCTCGTGACCTGGGGTTGAACCATCATCGTCATGGCGTCTCTCAATCTCCGTCGGTCCGTGCGATGGCACTCGCGGGTCTCCCGAACGCGATCACCGCGACGGTAAAGGCGATCTTTTCATCATCCTCATCCGCGATCGCGGCGGACAATACCCGGATCGCCCAACTCCTTCAATGCGAATGAGACGCGTGCATTCCGGGCGATTCTCAGCGACTCAAGAACTCGACGGCGCGGCGAATGCCCGGCAGCAGATAGCCGACCGCCGAATAGTGGCCGCAATCGAACCAGACGATCTCGGGCCGGCCGGCGGCCTCCCAGAGCCGCTCGGCGGCCTTTGGGGGAATGACCTCATCCACGTTGCCGGCCATCATGAGCACGCGCTTGCCGCGCAGGCGATGGGCGTAGGTCAAGGGGTCGTAGGGCGCGGTCAGCCGTTCCAGATCGGCCTTGGTCCGGCCTGCGGCGATCCAGATTGCCCGGTAGGCCGCGCCTTCCGGCATCTCCCAGAGAATCTCCGCCAGGCCGCCCCCCGCGAGCAGAAGGCAGGCTCGCTCGATCTTGGGATCGGCCGCCGCCGCCAGCGACGAGACAATCCCGCCCAGGCTGATCCCCGTCACGCCCAACCGCTTGGGATCGACGCCCGAACGCGACTCCAGCCAGGCCACGCCGCGGCGGACATCGCAAACGCCCTGCTGCATCGCCGTCACCGACCGGGTCAGGTCGGCGGATAGGAATCGCTTGCCGGGCGGCCGACGTTCGCCGTAATACGGCAGCTTGAGGAAGAGCGCCCCGACTCCGCCGTCGGCCAGCCGCGCGGCGTAATAGCGCGCCAGGGCGAAATCGGCCCCCAGAATGTGCAGCACCACCACCGCGGGCCGTCCCGACGGTCCTGCTTCCGCCGTCGGCTCGAAATACTCGGCATGAACGGTGTTGTTCTCGATGTCCGGGGACGTCAACGGCGAGGGAAAACGCACGGTCCAGACCCGGAACCGAGGCGTTTCGCGGCGGAGCACCATCTCATAGCCGAACGTCGCGGCTTCGAGCCGAAATCGCTCGGGAACATCGGCCTCCGCCGCCGTCGGCACGAACGCCGCCTCGCCCCGCACGACGTTCGAAGTCGGCTCGGCCCAGGCGACTGCGAACCAGAATGTTAGCCAGTTCGCCGTCGTCATCAGCATCATCGTCATGATCGCGATCCTCCTGGACCGATATCTTCTCAATCTCGCCTCTGGAGCGGAAGCCGGCCAATCCGCCGTTGCCGCGACCCGGGCACTCCGCTAAGATCCCGCACCACTCTTGAAGGCCCGTGGACCGCTGTCCCGGGGGTTACTCGGAGTCTCCGCCATCATGTCGTCGAGGCTGGCCGACCTTCGCACACTCGAACCACGCCGCGTTTGCCTCATCAAGCCCAGCGCTCTGGGCGATGTGGTCCACGCCACGCCGGTGCTGGCCGCCTTGCGCGAACGTTGGCCCTCCGCACACATTTCCTGGGTGGTGAACAAAGGTCTCGCCGCGCTGGTCGACGGTCTGCCGGGCCTCGACGACGTGATTGCGTTTGACCGCGCCGACGCGGGCCGGTTTCCCGATGGCCTGCTGCGTTCGACTCACTTTCTCAACGATCTCCGTCGCCGCCGCTTCGATCTTGCGATCGACCTCCAGGGCCTCTTACGCTCCGGATTGTTCACCGCCGCGACGGCCGCGCCCGTACGTGTCGGCCTCTCCGACGCTCGCGAAGGAGGCGATCTGTTTTACACCCACCGCGTCGCCATGCCCACACCGCCGGCACATGCCGTGGATCGCTTGCTCGAAGTCGCCGCGAGGTTTGACGCACGTCCCGCCGCACCTCGATTCCTGACCACGATTCAGCCCGCCGATCGCGACTGGGCACGCGCCGTCACCGGCAATCT
>JBGSYY010000060.1:0-2669 GCA_041750675.1 Isosphaeraceae bacterium
GGATGGGGCGGATGTCGCGGGCGTAGTCGATGGTGGCGGCGTCGCCGCTGTGCGGGCCGTCGGCTCGCGTCGCCGACGAAACGGCGGCGGTCAGGCTGAGTACCAGACTCGCGAGCCCGGTGTATTTCGCGTAGGTGACAAGGCGGTTCATGCCGATTGGTCCTTGCGGGATGCGGGCGAGATGGAGACGGCGGGACCCGCGATCGGTGTGTCGCGCGAGGCGGAGGGAGATGGGATGGGCGAGCGAGGGAGGTGCCTCTCGCTAGTGTCCCATCGAGGAAAACCATCGTACCATGAGGATTGAGTGGTGGGCCAGATTCGCTTCGACCCCGGGGGTTCGATTCCGATGTGGAAAGTCGCTTTGTCGCTGGTTTGGAGTTTCACGATGACGATGACAATGACCCCCGGCCGGGCGGAGGAGCCCTTGCGGGTGTATGTGGGAACCTATACCGAGGGGACGAAGAGCGAGGGGATTTATCGGCTGGCGTTCGACTCGGAGACCGGCGCGCTGACGGAGCCGAGGCTGGTGGCGAAGACCGTCAATCCGTCGTTTCTGGCGATTCATCCCAGCGGAAAGTTTCTGTATGCGGTGAATGAGGTGGGAGATTTTGACGGCTCTCACGAAGGGGCCGTGAGCGGATTCGGCATCGACGCGGCCACTGGTGGGTTGCGACCGATCAATCAGCAAACCTCGAAGGGGGTCGCGCCGTGCCACCTGTCGGTGCATCCGGATGGGACGGGTGTGATTGTCGCCAACTATGGGACGGGGACGGTGAGCGTCATTGCGGTGAAGACCGATGGCACGCTCGGGCCTCTGGGTGTGGTGTTTAGGGCCGAAGCGGGAAGTGGCGTCGATCCCGGGCGGCAGGCAGGACCCCATGCGCATTGCGTGCGGTTTGATCCGAGTGGGCGGCTGGTGCTTCAGGCGGATTTGGGGGCGGATCGCATTCACGCGCTTCGATTCCATACGTCTGTGGAGACAGCGCCGCTAAGGTTCGTAGGAGAGACGAAGTCGGCACCTGGGGCGGGGCCGCGGCATCTGGGGTTTCATCCCAATGGGTCGTTCGTGTTTGTGAACAACGAGATGAACTCGACGGTGACGGCGTATCGGCTTGACGTCTCGTCAGGGACGATTGATGAGATCGAGACGGAATCGACGCTGCCGGAGGGCAACCACGAGGGGAACTCGACGGCGGAGACGGTTGTGCATCCGAGCGGCAAGTTTGTTTACGTCTCCAATCGTGGACATGATAGTATCGCGATTTTTGAGATTGATCCGGAGTCGGGCAAGCTGACTCCGCGCGGGCATCAAAAGACCGGAGGCAAGACGCCGCGAAACTTCAATATCGATCCCTCCGGCAAGTGGTTGATCGCGGCGAACCAGTCGAGCGATTCGTTGACGGTTTTCCGGATCGACGCCGAGACGGGGGCGTTGACGCAGGTGGGCGGGCCGGTCGAGGTGCCTGCGCCGGTGTGCGTGGTGTTTCAGAAGCCCTGAGTGCGTGGAGAGGGGATCACTCATGAAAAAGCGGACGATCGCAGTGGGCGCGATGTTCGTGTTGTGTGCGGGGTACATTGGCCAGGCTTATGGGCAAGAGGCGAAGGGCCTGCGCGGGGGCAAGCATTATCTGGCGACGGCTGTGTATTCGGCCGAAGACGACGCGGCGATCTTGAAGCCGTTCGAGGGGCTGCGGGTCGCCGACGTGTCGGACGGGATGGATGCTGTCGGCTTGCAGAATGTGGGGCTGATGGACCCGGAGATCGCACCGTTGTGGCGGGACGCGGTGGAGTATACGCATCGGTTTGTGGGAATCGCGGTGACAGCGCGGTATGTACCGACGCAGGGCGCGCCGGCGGGCGAGCGGTCGTATGAGGACTTCGACGCCTGGGTGGGCGACTGGTATTCGAAGCGGTCGCCCGAGCCGTTTCAGGAGCTATTGCGGCCGGGGTCGGCGTTGGTGATCGACGATTCGTCGCGTGTGGATGTGGGTTCGATCGGCTCGAACAACATCATGAGCTGGAAGCTGGCGGGGTGCGTGGGCGTGGTGACGACGGCGGGCGCTCGGGACACGGACGAGATCATCGCGGAGAAGATCCCGCTGTACTACCGGGGGCCGACTCGCGGCATCCGGCCCGGGCGCAATGAGATCGAGTCTGTGAACCGGCCGATCGTCTGCGGTGGGGTATTGGTGCGTCCGGGGGATGTGATCGTGGCGGACGGGGATGGCGTGGTCGTGGTGCCGAGGGCGGTCGCCGAGCGTGTGGCCGACGCGGCACGGAAGATTCTGGAGGCGGACAAGGCGGGACGTCGGGGTTTGTATGAGAGGCTGGGGCTGCCGCCGGATCGTTCGGTGGCTCCGTAGCGGATTCGCAACATATGCCTTGAAATCCCGGGAGTGCCAGAGATAGGGTTATCAATAACGAACTGAAGACACACCTGGATGGAGGTTGTGATCATGTCGAGGCTGCGAGTGGTCGGGCTCGCTTTCCTGGTGCTGGCCGTGAGCGTGGATGCGACCTGGGCCGGACCTGGGAAACGGCCGGCGGCTCGGAGATCGCAGAATCGCCCGGCAGCGAAAGCTCAAGCGACTGCCGGGCCGCATGGCACGCTTCCTGGGTTAAATCCAGGCACCGGCATGTATACGAAGTCGCGAGCTGGAGCGAGGCCG
>JBGSYY010000061.1:0-4922 GCA_041750675.1 Isosphaeraceae bacterium
CCGCGCCAGCGCGGCGGCCACACGCTTCGTCTCCTCGTAAGGAACGCTCCCCGGTTTCGCGCGGGCCGATCCGAAAATCGTCACCCGGTAGCGCTCGCGCCGGGTCGGCTTGAGCCGCGTCAAATTGTTGACGACGCTCCAAAGGCCCAGAATCGAGCTTTGCAAGACATCCTTGACCGCCTCCTCGTCATCGAGGTAAACGACCCTGCCCGCAGGCTCCAGCTCACCGTGACCCGTTCCCGCATCCATTCGCCCCATGTCGCACTCCACTCACCGACGCTCCGACCGGGTGCGTACGTCCCAAGAGTCACCCAACGCGACCCTTCCGTCCTTCGCCACCTCATGCCAATCGGATGAGCGTCGATTCTTACAGTTTGATCCCTCCCTGAGTAGCTCTCACCTCCGAACCTGAGCACAGCCGAACAGGAACCTGGTTCGCGTCCCCACTCCGCCAACCACAACTCCGCCAACCGGCGCGAGAAGCCCCATCGCTCTGTGTTGAGTGGACTCGGCTCGCGGACTCATGAACTCGTCGGGGTGTAACGATCAAGAGTGTGTTCTTCGCGTTGATGCCGAGCCCAACAGCATCCACTTCGACCCGATCACCAAATCGTCTGAATCGATTCTTGCGACCTTAGCGGTCCTAACGCTTGGGGAGTTTGAGCTCCTCCAACATATCTTTTCGATGCGCAACTGATCCGAAACTACCCAGCTTGCGAGATCACGTCCATTTTTTGAATTTTCGGCGATCATTCGGCGAAAACCTGTCGAACTATTGATTGACTTAATAATAAAACGCAGCTAACATTCGATTAGATGATTCAAGACGAATCGTTGAGTGGATGGACGCATGATGAGTTGATTCATCCACTGTGTCGTCTCCTGGCGGCCGGTTGACGCGGGCGACCCGCTCACTTGCTAGCGCCCGTTAGGTCCGGACCGGCTGCTCTCTCTTACTGGGTCGTGCTCGCCTTTCTAGGCCAGCCGGCTCTCCAGAGGAGGGCTTCTCCGATGTCACGTATCTGGCTGCGAACGTTGGTCCTGGCCGGTGCCAGCGCGTTCCTGTGGGCGGGCGACGGAGCCGTCGGCCGTGTACGCGGCGGAGAGCCTGATCCCACAACCTATTGGAACGTGCGCGATCTCCGACCCGGCATGAAGGGCGTTGGTCGAACGGTCATGGTGGGCACCAAGCTCGAAGATTTCGGCGTCGAGGTTCTCGGCGTGATGCGCGATGTCAGCCCCGGGCGGGACATGATTCTCTGCCGTCTCAGCGGCTGCAATCTCGAACACGCCGGGATCATCCAGGGCATGAGCGGCAGCCCGATCTACATCGACGACAAGCTCGTGGGCGCGGTCGCCTTCGCCTGGGAATTCGGCAAGGACCCCATCGCCGGCGTCACTCCGTTTTCCCAGATGGTCGAATATGTCCGCGCCGCCGACCGCCGCCTCGCCGCCGAAAACCTCGCTCCCGATCAAGGCCCCCGCACCGTCGCCCTCGATGCCTCTGCGTGGGACCGCGACGCCCCCCTTCCCGCCCTGGTCGCGGAGTCCGGCTCCCACGGTTCCGCAACTACACCCATGGCTGGCGGCAGCCTCGCCGGAATGTTGCCGATCGCCACACCACTCTCCGCCACCGGCTTTTCGCCCAGAGCCTTGGCCTACCTGAGCGAGCGACTAGGGCCTCTCGGCATGGCCGCCGCGCCCGGCGGGCACGTCCCCGACGATATCCTGGCGCAGGAAGCGAATCAGACCCTACATCCCGGCTCGCCCATCAGCGTCGCCATGGTCATGGGCGATTTCGACATCTCCGGTATCGGCACGGTCACCCACGTCGAGGGCGACCGTGTTTATGCCTTCGGCCACCCCATGCTCAGTCTCGGCCGCTGCGAATTCCCGATGATGACCGGCTACATCCACACCGTCTACCCGCGATCCAGCGTCAGCATGAAGCTCGGCTCGCCGCTCCGGGTCGTCGGCGTGCTCGATAGCGACGTCAGCACCGCCGTCTCAGGCCGCCTGGGCCAGGTCCCCGACATGATGCCGATGACCGTCGAAGTCCGCTCCGGACCCTACTCCGAGCCCAAACACTACGAGGTCCAGATCGCACGCGAGCCGAATATGCTCGCCAGCTTCGTCTCCAGCGTCCTCTCCAGCGCCCTCGACACGGAAGGCAACCTCCCCGAGGAGTTGACCGCCCGCATCGAGGCCATCATCCGCATCAAGGACCACGAACCCCTCATCGTCAAGGAAACCCTGAGCGGACCGCGCTACACCGGTCCGCTCGGCCCCACTGCCTTGCTCTCCTCGGTCTCCTCGACCGTCAATCTGCTCGCACGAAATCCGTTCCGCTCGATTCGGATTGAAGGGATCGACTGCAAAATCCTGCTCAATCCCCGCCGGGAGCTGGCCGAACTCGACACGATTCGACTGCTCAACGACCGTATCGAGCCCGGTCAGACTCTCCGCCTCAACGCGATCCTTCGTCCTTACAAGGGCGAGCGTCGTACCCAGACCCTCGAACTCGCAATCCCCGCCGACTTCCCTGAGGGAAGCCACGAACTTGTCGTCTGCGACATGACCCGCAGTCTTCAGCGTCGAATGCGCAACACGCCCGGCTTGCTTGAGCCGAAAAACTCCGAGGCCCTGATCACCCTCCTCCGGGAACGCGCGGAGCCGACCCGCACCGCCCTCTTTCTGCACGTTTCCCGACCCGGCAAGGGACTCGCCGTCAGTGGTCAGGCGATGCCCGACCTGCCCGGTAGCGTCCGCTCCATCCTGACCAGCCCCCGCTCAACCGGCGAGCCGCCCGTGCAGTCCGACCTCACCGCCGCCATCGAAACCCCCTGGGTCGTCGAAGGCTCGCAGTCGATCCACTTCACCGTCTCCCGCGACCCCGGCCTCACCGCCATTCGCGGCACTCCCTGATCCCGATAAGATGGGTGGGCATCGCCCACCCATCTTCGGCGAGGTCAACCTTACGCCGGCGTCCCCAATTCCAGCGCCACATACGGCTTCCCGTTGGCGTCGAGAGTGATCGCCAGTCCCATCTCCGTGAACGGCGCGAACAGCATGTTTTCTCGGTGGTTGTACGAGAGCATCCAGGCTTTGACGACCCCCTCCGGATCGGGGTAATTGAACGCCAGGTTCTCCCCCAGCCACTCCAGGGCGTAACCCGCGGCATTAGCGCGGCTCCGCATGTCGGGATAGGCCGCCCCGTCGATGTTGTGCTGCATCTTGCCAAATTTGGCCATCTGGTCGGCCTGAATCTGAGCGATCTGAACCAGCTTGGGATTGATGGTCATGGTTCCCAATCCGTTTTTCACCCGCTCGGCGTTTGTCAGCTCATAAATCCGCGAAACCCAGGCCCGGATATCAATTTGCGGCGTCGGGGCGGTCGGGATCAAAACCCACGGCGTCCCCGGCGCAGGCGTCGGCGGATCGACCACCGGTTTCGGTAACGTGATCGGAGGGCTGGGAAGCGGCGGCTCGGCCAGAACCACGGCTCGGCCGTTCACGACATTTCGACCCGTTCCGGCATCGATCTGATCACCCCGCCCTCGGCCGATTACCGTATCGTCGCCGCGACCCGCATAAATCACGTCGCGGCCCGGGCCACCGCGAATCCAATCGTTGCCATCTCCGGCGTCGATCATCGCGCCGATGTTGCGGCGTCGAAGCTGGATATTGATCGTGTCGTCGCCCGCGCCGGCGTTGATCACCACCCGCCGCACCGCGTCGAGCGGAAACTGCCCGACCCCCACCACCTCAACGTCAAATCCCGATAACGATCGGGACGTCGGCCCAGTCGTTCCCACTTGCCTGACAATGATCTGATCTGCGGCCTCCGTGCCAACGATCGTCAGCGTGCCGGCGTCCAGACTCGCCGTCACGGCAGCCAGCAGGGCGCGGGATTCCAGTCGTTCCAGGTTCGGCAGAGAGCGGGATCGCGGGGGTCGACTCATGGGGGTGCCTCGACTCGCTGGCGGTTCAAACGGCGGGTACGGACGGCGATCGCCGAAGCGCCGTCGCGCACTCCCTCGCGCGAATCGTCCGCGTCGCGAATTTTGTTCGCCGATTTCCTCAAGTGGACCCTAGGCCGCGACCGATACCGCGATGTGGAGAACCCGATTCGCAATCCACCCCGGCACCGTCAGAATCCACCCAGCTTGCGCCAGGCCGCCCCACCGATTGCCCTACAACCGGAACGACGATTCAATCTTACCCAGATTATCCAAACTACCCACCTTGAGGTGTAATCCCAGTAGAACGTCTCTCGACATGAAAGGGAAGAGTCTGCTCCGAGGAAACGGTTTTTGCGTCTCTTGCCTGGGAGGCTTGCTTGACCGCCACAGCGTGCGATTCCTACGATGCACAAGTGTCGAGTGTGTTCCGTGACGGTAAACGTGCAGGGGGGGGGAATTCGGGTGATCATCACGCTCAACGGCGAGCGCCGCGAGGTGCCGGAGGGGTCGAGTGTGGCCCAGGTCGTCGCCGGCCTGGGTCTCAGGCCCGAATTTTTCGCCGTTGAGCGCAATCGCGAGATCGTTCCCCGCCTGCGCCAGCAGGAAACTCCGCTCGCCGAGGGGGATGTCATTGAGGTCGTGACGCTGGTGGGCGGCGGCTCAGGCACTGTCGACCCCACGGGCTTCGAGCTGGGACCGTTGACGATTGGCAGCCATACGTTTCGTAGCCGTTTGCTCGTCGGTACCGGCAAGTACGCGACCCACGATCAGATGGCCGACTGCCTGGCGGCCAGCGGCGCGGAGGTCATCACGGTCGCCATCCGCCGCGAGCGACTGATCGACCGCGAGGGCCGCAGCCTGCTCGACGCGATCGACCTGACCCGCTACACCATCCTGCCCAACACGGCCGGCTGCTTCACCGCCGAAGACGCGATCCGCGTCGCCCGCCTCGGGCGCGAA
>JBGSYY010000062.1:0-5049 GCA_041750675.1 Isosphaeraceae bacterium
CTCGCTTGTTGGTCCGCTTCGAGCCGACGCGGGCGTTGCCGGTGCCTTTCTGGCGAAACAGTTTCTTGCCCGAGCCGGCGACGTCGGCGCGACCGCGGGTATTGACGGTGCCGACGCGCTTATTGGCCTGGTGCATCACGACGACGTCGTGAAGCAGTTGCTTGTTGACCTCGCCGCCGAAATCGGCGGGATCGATCGTTTCCTCGCCGATCCGCTGTCCGGATCGGTCGTAGACGGGCACGCTGATCATGGCTTATTGGCTCTCTCTCTCCGATGGCTCTGACGCTCGCTTCAACGGCGGGTCTTGATATTTCGCTGTGTGTACGTGTGTCGTCAGACCTTGTTCGTCTGGCGGATCGTCAAGAAACCGCCGTTGGGGCCGGGCACCGCGCCCCGCACGATCAGCAGGTTGTTGGTGGGGTCGACGTTGACGACGGTCAGGTTACGGACGGTGATGCGTTCGTTGCCGAACTGGCCGGGCTTTTTGATGCCCTTGCGGGTGCGGGCGGGGTCGGCGGAGGGTCCGCTGGAGCCGGGGTGGCGGTGCATCCGCTTGACGCCGTGGGTGGCTCGAAGGCCGCGGAAACCGTGCCGCTTGATGACGCCCGCGAAGCCGCGACCCTTGCTAACGCCGGTGATGTCGACGGCCTTGATCTCGTTGAAGACCTCGACCGTGAGGGTCTGGCCGGCGTTTACGCCGTCGACCGGGGCCGACTGGCGGATCTCGCGGACGAACTTCTTGGGTTCGGCCTCGACCTTGCGGGCGTGACCGCGTTCGGCCTGGCTGGCCTGTTTTCGCTTTTTATCGACGAAGCCGAGCTGAACGGCGTTGTAACCGTCGCGATCGGGGGTTCGGACCTGGAGGACCGTGCATGGTCCGCATTCCAGGACGGTGACCGGGACGGCGGTGCCGTCCGGCTGGTAGACCTGCGTCATGCCGACTTTACGGCCAAGCAAACCGACACGCATCGAAGTTGACCCTCTCCCGAAAACGAGGGACCGAGACACCGGCACACACAAGGTCGGGAGCTGCCTTGGCGGCGGCCCGGGTACGCGCTACTGCGTGACCCGCCCGTCGCGCCGACACGGGTGTCTTTGTGGGCGACACACATCCGTGCCGCCGGACCCCGGAGGTCGGCTGAAAAAAAACTGCGATTCCTGAAGTGGACGCCTGCGATCAGGCTTAGCTGGCCGAGGGGCCGGCCTTGATCTTGATGTCCACGCCCGCCGGGAGGCTGAGCTTGTTCAGGGCGTCGATCGTCTTGTTGGTGGGCTGAACGATGTCGATCAGCCGTTTGTGGGTTCGGATCTCGAACTGTTCCCGCGACTTCTTGTCGATGTGCGGGCTACGCAGCACGGTGTACCGCTCGATCCGCGTTGGCAGGGGGATCGGTCCGTGAACGATCGCTTCGGTCCGCTTGGCGGTGTCGACGATCTCCTTGGCCGACTGATCCAGGATGGTGTGATCATACGCTTCCATCCGGATCCGAATCCGCTCGTTGCTCGTGCCCGCCACGCGACCAGTCCCTTCTTCCACAACCTTTTCAGACGTTTCGCGCCCCGTGCGTCGTCCTTTACGAACGGCGCATGAAGCAAGCCAATCCCGACTTTGGGAAAGAGTAAAAGTAACAATCGGCCTCTAAGCTGTCAACAAGGGCCTCGTCGGTTTCGCGTGGTTTTGGCGGAATTTTCTTGGTGGGGGGGTGGTGAGGGTCTTAGTCGACCTGGTTCACGGCCGGGGTTCGGCGGCGACCGAACAGGAACCAGTCGAGCGAGAGACGGCCGGGTCCGGCCAGCAGGAAGAGGACGGCGATGGCCAGATAGCCGAGGGCTGGCTCGTACGACGGTTGGTTCGGGCCGGTCGCCACAAAGGTATGTCCCGCCGCGATATGGAACATTCCAGCGGCGACGGCCATGGTCCCGGCGATGAGGAGTGAGGCAAAGGGAGTCAGCAGCCCCAGGACCCAGCAGATACCCCCGCCGAACTCGGCGACGGCGGCCGCAGCCTGGAGCGGGGCTGGAATCGACACCTCGGGGGGCATCCAGGAGGTGGCGTTCTGGATCTTGGGCCAGCCGTGAAGAGCCATGGCGGTTCCGGCGACCAGACGAAGCACAAGCAGGCCGACGGCGGCCGGGTTGGCGAGGAACGGGGGGAAGAGGCGGTGCATTGGCTTGTTACTCCGGGGGAAACGGCAGCGAAGAAAGTTGCCCAGGACTTCTCGGAAACGCCAGCCACTGAAGGGCCCGCGGAATGCAATCAGACGCGGAGGAGAGCACACATTGGACGGCGGCACAAGCGCATCTTTCACAGGCTGAGTCTGGCCGAGGATCTTCGACTTTGCGATCAGCCAGAGTCTTCTCGGGCCGAGATGGTGCGTTTCCCTTGCTGCTGGTCGAGCCAATGGGACCCGCGCGGAATCGGAAATGGGGCAGAAAGGGGTTCCTCGCCCCTGTATCCTTCTCGGGCCACACGGAGACATTGGCCCGCCGGTTCGAGTAGCGTCAGAGGAACTGGATATCTCTGATCCCCTGTCGCGGGGCCTCTCCCATGCCTAGAGCCCTCCTTGTCGTCTTGCTGTTCTTGCTTGCGGTTCCGGCCGTCGCGCAGGAGGTGACGCCGGTTGATCCAGCGCCCGAACCGCGCACGCTGACGACGCAGGAAGATCACAGGCTGATGATGAAGGCGCTAGGTATTGATGCGCTTCGGCCCGGCGCGAACGAGATGGATCCCAAGGCACAGAACGACGCCGACTACGACGAAGCCAAGGTCAACCCATTCACGCTTCCGGATCCGCTTGTGTGCGAGGACGGTGAGCTGGCCTGGCGGCAGCACAAGGGCGGGCACACGACGGGGCCGAACTGGCCGGTGTTTTTGGAGTTCGCGGGGCGGTATGTTGGGGTGAAGGATGCGGCGGGGTCGGATGGGGACGGGAGTGAGTGAGCGGTGTAAGCAAGCAGAAGAGATTAAAGAAGACGGGTTCCGGGATTGGATTGATGGCGAGCGCGGACCGGAACTGGCGCACTCGACCTCCACCTTCGCGAGGATGACCGGCTTCGAGATGCGAAAGATAATCTCATCGGCAATCGTTTCCTGGAAGGCGTTCCACACCGACACTTTTTCGCCCTCTGGCAACGCGGTGGTTTACGGCAAGGAGCCTTGATCGCCGTTGCTTCGGGATCCGTACCTTGAACTTATAAACCCCTTTTGGAATCCGATCCATGACCACGGGCCATCGCCTTCCCCATCGTCGTCAGGTCTTGCGGAGTTCTCTGGCGTGGGCCGGAGCCATTGGCGTTGGCACGGCCGCGCGGGCCGTTGGGTTCGCGAGTGCCAACGCCCGTCCGCGCATGGCGGCGGTGGGAACGGGCAGCCGTTGGTTCATCAAGGCGACGGGCTTGGATCTGCCGTATGGAGCCGCGCCTGAGATGCGCCGGTTCGGCGACTATGTGGCGGTCTGTGACGCGGATTCTCAACGCATCGAGCGGGCGGCCGAGATTGCCGGCGAGTGGTCGGGCGGCGCTGTGGATCAGGCCGCCGACTACCGGGCGATCATCGATCGCGACGACATCGACATCGTTCACATCTCCACGCCCGACCACTGGCACGCCAAGATCGCCATCGAGGCGATGCTCTCGGGCAAGGACGTTTACTGTGAAAAGCCGATGACGTTGACGATCGACGAAGGCAAGCGGATGTGTGAGGTGCAGAAGAGGACGGGACGGATCGTCCAGGTGGGCACTCAGCAGCGCAGCGATCTGGACTTCCTCAAGGCGATCGCCTTGATCCGCGATGGCCGACTGGGCGCGATCAAGAAGGCGACGTGTCGGATCGGCGGCGCTGAGACCAGCCCAATGATCCCAGTGGCGGATGTGCCCGAGCATCTCGATTGGAATCAATGGCTCGGCCCCGCGCCCAAGGTGGATTACCGCTACCTGGCGAGTGATCATGGGGAGACCAAGAGTTACTCGCGAACCCACTACGAATTTCGCTGGTGGTACGAGTATTCCGGCGGCAAGCTGACCGACTGGGGCGCGCATCACGTCGACATCGCGACCTGGGCGTTGGGCAAGACCGAGACGGGGCCGGTTTCCATGGAACCGATCCTGGTGAAGCACCCGGTTGAGTTCGTGGACGGCTTTCCCGGCGACGACTCACGCTACAACACGGCCACCGAGTTTTTGTTCCAGGCGACATTCGACGACGGCATCGTGATCGAAATCCGGCACGATGAAGAGAATGGAATTCTCTTTGAAGGGACCGAGGGCAGCCTGTTCGTCAGCCGAGGACGTCTGAGCGGCGATGCCGTGGACGCCCTGGCCACGAAGCCGCTTCCCGAGGGCGCGATCGAGCAAGTTTACAAGGGTCGCGCGTTGACCGATCACTACCGCAACTTCTTTGATTCGGTGACCGACCGGACGGAACCGATCTCGGATGTGCACAGTCATCACCGCGCTCTCACCACATGCCACCTGGCCGGCATCGCGGGGCGGCTGGGCCGAACCGTGCGCTGGGACCCATCGACGCAGCAGATCATTGATGACCCCCAAGCCCAGCAATTCCTCGGTCGAGACAAACGCGCGGGCTTCGAGATAGAAGTCTGATTGGTAGAACGCAGCTGGTCACAGCGTGGGCACACACTTCTGAGAGGTGGCCCCCGACCTTGGTTTCTTGTGTCAGTTCGGAATAATGAAGGGACACCGAATTCCTTGTGATGAGATGGGGTCTTTTCCTCAGCTGCGCTACCGGGGTACCGGTTAAGTCCACGCTACGCGGCGACAGCGCATCGCTTAGCGGAGGCGGGCGGCGAGCCGGAGGCTGGGGCGTTCGATGAGATGGTGCATGGCGACGGCCGCGATAAGGCTCGCGGCGAGGGAAAGGATCATGCCGAGCAGGGCGGCGGCGGGGGAGGATTCCCAGAAGGGTTTGCCCAGGCTCTCGACCGCCCAGGTGGTCGGGTAGTGAACGAGGAAGAGGCTGTAGGAGATCGCGCCGAGAGCGAGCAGCGGAGAGCGAACGGCGGGCGACATGCGCGCCGACGGGCCGGTGCG
>JBGSYY010000063.1:0-9484 GCA_041750675.1 Isosphaeraceae bacterium
TCAACTCCACCGCCAGATCGCCGGCGAGGATGTCTCGCCCAACCTTCGCGACGCCATCCAGGCCATGGAAATCGCCGACGCCATCAACCGCAGCGCACGCAAGGGCCGCACCGTCGAGCTTCACCGCGACGAGATCAGCGAACTGGGCAGCTTCAAGGCCGTCATGGCCTCGCTCGGCTGCGGCGTCATCCTCATGTCGCTCACGCTCTACGTTCTCTCACTCATCGCACGCGCTCTCGACCTCCCCGGCGCAGGCCTCATCGCCTGGGCCATCGTGCCCCTGCTCGGTGGCTACGCCATCCTCCAGTTCCTCCGCCTCGCCGCGCGACCCTCCCAGGGTCGAGGCACCACCCGTCGCCTTGATTGACCCCTCAGGTTGTTCGGTTCCGATACGGGCTTTCCCGAAGTCATCCCCGCGCAGGCGGCGATCCAGTTCGAGAGCGATCAATCCACTGAATCCCCGCCTGCGCGGGGATGACATTCGCGAAACCAGACTATCTAAAGCTCATTAGGCAGTCCCGCTTCCGAATCCGATCGAGTCTCTTTTCAAATCATTGTTTTGGACATCCAAAATAATCTATTGACACTCTCAATATATAACTTATGATTCTGTCGATCACCAACTTTGCCCATACGTATCGACGCGCGATCGAGGTGCCTTTGATGACCATTGATGACCAGGATGTCCCGTTACGAAGCCGCGCTTTCACCCTCATCGAGCTTCTGGTAGTCATCGCCGTTATCGGTACCCTGATCTCGCTGCTCTTGCCTGCGGTCCAAGCAGCACGCGAAGCGGCGCGACGGGCTCAGTGCGCCAACAACCTGAAGCAGATCGGCCTGGCCCTGGCGAACTATGAGTCCGCGATCGGGGCCTTCCCCCCGGCCTACGTGGGCGACCCGACGGCCACCGGCACTTTCCAGGGTGTCTCCTTTCCCGATCAGAACTTCAACACAACATCCGGGTTCGCCTGGGGCGCGCTGCTGCTTCCCTACCTGGAGCAGAATCCCCTCTATTCCAGCATGAACATGGATCTGCCCTGCTGGGCGACCGCGTCGTCCACGTCGGTCCAGACGACCCTGACCACCTTCCTCTGCCCGAGCGCCACCGGCGGACGCGATCCCTTCGCCTTGCATCGTTACACCAACGGCTCCTCGGGTGCTCCCAACGACGGCGGCGAGTTCGATCCCCGGATCGTCCTCGCACGCAGCCACTACGTCACCAACGCCGGCATCAACCAGCCCTGGGGCCGATCACCGGAATACTCCCAGGATTTCACGATCTCCGAGCCGATCCCCGGTGCCGGGCCGCACGTCATCGATGGCCCATTCTTTCGCAACTCACGCACGCGCGTGGCGGCCGTCACCGATGGCCTGTCCCAGACCGTCTTCGTGGGCGAGAAATCGTCGATCCTCTGTGATTCCACCTGGGTCGGCGTCGTCCCGTTCGCTTGCACGCCCCCCCGTCCTCGCTGGCCATCCGATCCCAACTCGGGCGGCAACCTCGTCGCCGCTCATAGCGGGCCAGACATTCGCGACCATCCCAACGTGATCATTCATGCACCAAATCATCCTTTTGGACACACCGACGAAATGTTCGCCGAACATCCCGGAGGTGCCAACATCCTGATGGGAGATGGTTCCGTGCGGTTCGTCAGCGAATCGATCTATCCGCTCACCTGGGTCGCCTACTCGACCATCGCCGGGGGAGAGATCATCAATGGCGACGAATGAACGAATTCTCGCCTGTCCTCCGCTCCTCGAACCACGATGCGCGGCGGGGGCTATTGACCCTCAGGTTGTTCGGGACCGATACGGGTTTTCCCGAGGTCATCCCCGCGCAGGCGGGGATCCAGTACGAGAGCGATCCATACTCTCGATCCCCGCCTGCGCGGGGATGACATTAGCCGAACGAGGCTATCTGAAGCTCAATAAGCGAGTTCTCGAGAGTGCCCCCAGCGCGCCACACTCCACGAGCCGATCGGGGAATTCGAATTCGTCAAAGCGGCGATCCACCGTGAGCATTTGTCGAGCGTCGCTCGCCGCGCTCACCGCGATCCTACTCACAACCGGCTGCTTCGCCCCACCGCAAATGGGGCCAGACAGGGATACCTTCACAACCATCGACGCTCTCTACTCGGCCGTCTCACTCCGCGAACCGCTTCAGCTCGAACGCTGCGCCAAAACACTCGACGACTTGCACGCCGCCGAGCGCCTGCCCAAATCAGCCCACCAGGCCCTCCAGGGCCACATCGCCGAAGCAAGAGCCGGCCAGTGGAAAGCGGCGCAGGAAAACCTGCGCCGCTTCATGCTAGGCCAGCATCGATGGACGAAAAGAGTGGCTTCTGGTGTCCCGTAATACGTATCCCAGGTAAAGGTCGCGGGCCGATCGCAGGGTGCCGCCCCAACGAGTCATCCCCGCGCAGGCGGGGAACCAGGGCAATCGGCTTCGCCCCTCACCTCATCCCGTGAACAAATCCTGGGACCCGTATACGTCATACCGCTCCAGGGAAGATCAACTCTCAGGCCCGTCCCCGCACCCGACGCCGCCAGATCAATCCACCGAACGACGCGATCCCCGTAAGGGCCAACACGCCTGCCCCCGGTTCCGGAACAATCGCGCCCCGCGTCCGCAGCTTCAAATTATCCAGGGCGAAGTAGGTCGGCGTGTTTGGCCCGTAATCGCCGTTATCCGTCGTGACAAGCCGGAAGCCCAGCGATCGCGCTCCGGCCAGGCCGCCCAGATCCACACTCTTCCAGCGATCGAGAACAAAATCGAGCGCGTTGTCGGTCGAACGGTAATCGGCGAGATCGACGTCCACCGTGCCCACGATCGGCCCGGAATTCGTGCCGTCGCCGTGAAACGTCTCACCGAACCCAATAATCGACAGCCGAAATAAGTCAGGATCGCTGCCGCTCGCCCCGCCGAACCGCTTCGAGAATCCGTAAGGGTCGCCGTCGCGGATCGTCAACGCGGTGTAGGTCGTGTTGGCGATGTCGATCGACACCAAATCCGTCGCGTCCGGCAAATTGACATAGGTCTCAAAATAATCCGGATCAAAGACATTGGGAAAGAAGCCGTAGCCGACGGCGTAAGTCAGCGAACCACCCGCTCCCGATCCCGGAAAGGCGCTGTATTGATTCGTAAACGATCCATCGGTGGTGTCCGTCATGGTCGATACGGCGAACCCGTTCCAGGCCTGGTAGGTCGGGTCATAGTCGTTGCGGAAAAACACCCCGCGACTGGTAATGCCGCCCGCTCCCGACGAACCGTTGTCATAAGAACCAGCCGCCAGGCCCTGGTCCTCAAAATCCACAACGATCAGGTCGGCGCGAGCCATCGACGGCAGCACGCCCAGAACCAACGCGGCGAACAGCATTCTGCGAACGATCATGTTTTGTTTCCTCTATGAGTTACTGTGTTCGTGTGTCAAAACGAAGAGCGCGAACGGACCGCGACAGTCCGTCGATCGAAGCTGATTTAGGGAAGCTCGGCCGAATCGACGACCTCTCCGCCCGCGCGGGTGCAAAGCGCCGCCAGAGTGCGCGGCGACATCGTTTCCTTGAGAAATCGCGCCGAGCCATCGCCGAACAGGGCATGCGCCCCGCCGTTGTGCTCGCTATGCAGGTCATTCTCAAAGGCCGGAGCCTTGTTGATCGGATACGCCTGGTCAAACAGATTCAAACCGTTGATCCACTGGCCATCCACGAAACCCGCGTCCTCGCCGACGACGATCGTCTGGCTCAATCCGTCCCGGATCTGGGCCGCGCGGAGCGGGCGGTCGTACAGCATCGCTCCGTTGGGCGGTGTATTCGGCCCGGTGATCCGCTGGCCGTTCAGACCCCCGTAATCGCAGACGGCGCGACCGTTGACCCAGCGCTCGCTGTCCGAGCGTGGTTCCGTCGGACAAAGATATGTCGAAACAACGGTTGCCGCCGCCGTCGTGTTCTGCGAGCTATCGAAGGGCGTTGTGAGATTCAACGCGCTATGAAGCGTGGCCTGATCCAGTTGCGGCAAGATCAAGGCCGACCACGCGAGCTGCCGCCGTGTCGTGTTCCGCGGCGGCCGCCATTCCCAACCGCCAGGCGGAAAACAACCGACACTCGTCTCGTAATTCTGTAACGCAATCCCAACCTGGCGCAGATTCGCCAGGCACTGGGTGCGCCGGGCCGCCTCGCGGGCGGCCTGAACAGCGGGCAAGAGCAGCGCGATCAGCACGCCAATCACGGCGAGGACCACCAGCAGCTCGATCAACGTGAATCCGGCCCCGTTGGGCCGTCGCAAGGCAAAGGTGGCAGACGTGCGCATCAGGTGTCAGAACCAGACACGACGAATCACCCAACGTCCCTTGCCATAATCCACGTCCGTCTCGGAGTACGGAATGCGATTCAAACTGGCCGCGGATGGGTAGCCGAACGCCCGGTAGAAGCGGCGCGCAGCGCGATTCGTCGAGTGCGAACCGCCCCTGTCCCTCGCAAGCAGCGGTTCCATATCCAAGGTGCGCTGGTCGGTCTTCTGACTCCCAGGCTCAGGTCCACCCCGGCCTTCTCATCGACGTTAAAACGCCGACAATGGCCCGGAAATCCCGTATGGGGTACCTTCTCTCGCCCGGTTACAGCGGCGGGGCCGCTCCGGAATTTCACCGGATTCCCTTGCCGGAAGACCCACCACGAATCGCGGTGAGAACTCCGACACCAGCGCCGTTTGCTGGAACCGACCATAGCGGCGCGGCGGTCTGAATGTCAACGTCGCGCGATCCGCAGCGACCGACTCGGCGGCCCAACCAAAGTCAGGCCCAACGGGCTTCGCACCGCCTCGGGCCGCACGACGAGCTGAACCGTCTCGCCAGTTCGCAGCGACACGTTGAAGCTGAGTTGAAACTCGCCGCTGGTTGCATCGTAGCGGACACGCGAAGCCGCAATTCGAACGTCATCGCGAGTCCCCAGCCGCCGATCCCGCCCCGCGCGTCGAAGCGTGTAGATCGTCCGCTGCGAAACCTGCCTCAAATCCAGATCGCCCAGGAATTTCAGCCCAACCGTCACTTGCCGCGTGCTGGTCTGAATCACCCGTGCGACGTCGATCGTCGGTGCGTGCTCCGCAGGCACGTCATTGTCGTTGACGATAATGGTAACCCGCGAAGTGGTTCCCACGGCGTATCCCGCTCCCGCGGCAATCTGCACCGCGAAGCTCTCCGTGCCCTCGATCACCGCGTCATCCACCGTCGCGAACGCAAACGACGCCCGTGACTGCCCGGCCGCGAAGCGGACGTCGACAAACCCCGGCCCCGTCAGATCGTCAGCCCCGGCCGTTCCCGCCACGGTCGCGACGCGCACCGTCAGCTCACCCGAAACCTCGCCCGAACGAACCAGCGCTAGCTCAAACGTCGTGCCTTCGACACCCTCAATCTGCGTCCGCTCAAACTGCACGATCGGAGTCGGAGTCACCGCGATACCGCTCCGGCTGCGATCGAGGTCGAGCTTCACATTCTGCGACCCGACCGACACCCCGCGCACCACCGGCCCGCCCAGCGGTCCACCCTGAAACGTCACCGTGTAATTGCCTGTCGGCAGCGTCATCTGGTAGCCGCCCGAAGCCGTGGTAACGGTGTTGAACGTCCCCGACAGCCCCGAGGCCGTTACCTGCACCCCGGCAAGTCCCTCGCCAGAGTCATAAAATTGATTCCCCAGCCCATCATCAAACACGACCCCCAGCAGAAAGGGCTGCGACTGCGTCGACCGCGTGCCGAAGTCCTGAGTCACCACCAACGGTCCTACACTCGTCGCGCCGTTCGTCTCCGATACCACCGAGATGCCCACCTCCCGCAGCGCCCCATTCATTAACGTATCGCGATGTCCACGCGGGTTTTGCATCCCGCCCAGCCCCGCGCCCCAGTCGATCACGAAGCCCGCATGGGCGTAGGCCACGCTCTGCGCAAACGCATACACATTCTCGGCCAGACGGTTCCACGACGTGTAGCCGGCCGCCGTCGCGCGTGCCCCGAGCGACGCCTCACCCCGAAGCTGGTGCGATTGCGAGTCGGCCGCGATCATCTGCTGGTTATGCCCAAGTGCGGCGGTTTGTAGCGCCGAGCTCCACGCCAGCGGCGGTACGGGACTGAGCTGCCCCAGCTCGGTGCGCAGCAAGTTCAGATCGACCCCAAAATAGCTCACGGCCGAGGCCACGCCGGGAATCGCCGAGCCAACCGGCGCGCTCGCCGAAACCAGGCGATCAAACTCTCCCGCCGGGTCGATTCGAAACCGGTTGACCCACTCCAGCAGCTCCTGCTCCGGCCCCGTCGGGGCGGCCATCACCAGCCGAGCCTCCAGGGATTCGAGGGCCGGCCGTCGGTTCAATCGCGCAGATCGGGGTCGCGAAGCCAACAGACTGTGACCGCCACGCCAGGCAGAACTCATGATGTCAGACTCTCTGTGAAATGGGCATGTCGCCGGCGACCGGCGCTGGAAAGCCAAGGCGGGGCGGCTTCCCTGAATGCGCTGAGCGCGTCGGCCCCTCTCTCACTATTTCCCTAGGTCGCGAATCGCCGTGGCGGGCGTCCAGTTTCGTAAACTACGGCACGCGCGCCCTCGTGAGAACCTACCAGCCCTCGCGTAACGCCAGGATGTTTCGCCATCGCCACGACCGTCCGTCTCTGGCACCGTATGGCCCGTTCCCGAACAGCGGGCCTCTGGGGTATTCTGGCGAAATGCACGGCCTCGATTAGCCCATCGGGCCGTGGCCGTCTCGACCCTCCGATCCGTGAGAGAATTGGCCGATTCATGTCGCGATCCTTCCCCGAAATCGTCCCCTTGCGTCAGCACTTCCACGATCAGCCCGAAGTGGCCAACGTCGCCCTCGAGGTCGAGCACGCGATTCTCACCAGCCACCTCGTTGGCCGCGTTCCCAGCGGTGGACGCATCGCGGTCACGGTCGGCAGCCGCGGCATCGCCGGGATCGCCGGGATCGTGCGGTCGACCGTCTCGACCCTCAGCCACCTCGGATTTCGCCCCTTCGTCGTCGCCGCCATGGGCAGCCACGGCAAGGCCGAGGCCGCCGGCCAGCGCGAGATCCTCGCTGGCTACGGCATCACCGAGCAGTCGACCGGCGTCGAGATCCGTACCGATATGGACACCCTCGAGCTTGGCAAAAGCCCCATTGGTTTGCCCATCTACTTCGACCGTAACGCCTACCAGGCCGACGGCATCGTCCTGGTCAACCGCGTCAAACCCCACACCGACTTCCGCGCCCCCCACGAATCCGGCATCCTCAAGATGCTCGTCATCGGCCTCGGCAAACGTAAAGGCGCGGAACAGATCCACCGCCTCGGCCTCCGCGGCATGACCGAGGTGCTCCCCGCCGTCGGCCGCTTCCTGGTCGAGAATACCCCCTTCGCCCTCGGCTTGGCCATCGTCGAAAACGCCGACGATTGGCCGGCCGAAATCGCCGCCGTCGAACCCGACACCATCTTCGACCTCGAACCCGCTTTGCTCGAAAAGGCGCGACAGCTCATGGGCCGCCTCCCCTTCGATCAGATCGACGCCCTCGTCGTCGGCGAGCTCGGCAAGAACTACTCAGGCGCTGGCCTCGACCCCAACGTCATCGGCCGCCTCATGATCGAAACCCAGCCCGACTTCGACCGCCCTCGGATCACCCGCATCGCCGTGCTGGACGCCTCTGAGGAAAGCCACGGCAACATCGTCGGCACCGGCTTCGCCGACCTGGTCTCCAAGCGCCTGGTCGACCGCCTCGATCCGGCCCCCTTCCAGATCAACGTACTCACCTCCTGCTTCCTCGAACGAGCTCGTATCCCCATCACCCTCCCCACCGACCAGGAGGTGATCGCCGCCGCCCTTGATACCTGCTGGCGCACCAGCCCGGCCGACGCCCGCCTCGTCATCATCCCCAACACGCTCGAACTCAAAACCCTCTGGGTCTCACCCGCGCTCCAGCCGGACCTCGATCAGCTCGCTGATTCCCTCAGACGCGACACCGACTACCTCCCCATCCCCTTTGACGCCGCCGGCCGACTCCTTCAGGAACAGCTCTTCCCCGACTGCATCCGGGCTCATCGCTCCACCCGGTCAGCCGCTCTCTCCTGATCGCAGAGCTGCTCACTTCACCCCCGCCGCATTCTTTTCCTGGACCTCGCGCGCCGGACCCGCCCGCGCCTTGGGCAGCTTCTCCGACAGCCTAACCGGCGCTGACAGATCCACCCGCTCCGCCACCTTCCTCCCCTGCATCGACACCTCCGCCATCGCCATCGCCTGCCCGGCCACAACCACCAGGTTGCTCTCCACCAGCGCGTCAATTGAGCCCTCGCTCACTAGCTCGAACGCCCCCGTGTCATCAGCAAACCCAGCCACCACGACCGACTCGGGTTGAACCAGCCCCAGCCTCGCGCTCGTGGCCGCCTTCAAGGTCCAGTAGTCTGCGGCAAACACCAGCTTTGGCCCCCCCTCGGCACTCAGTTTCTCTCGCAGCGCCTTGGTCGCCGGATCCCCGGGCGCTTTCACACCCATCTCCTCGGATACGGGGATCCCCTGCTTCTCAAGTTCAGCCCGGAATCCCTTCACTCGCTCCGCAACCCAGGGCCCCGAACTCCCCGTATTGGTCAGGATCAACGCCGGCCCTTGCGCGATTCCAAACTGCGGACGTTGTCCCGCTTTCTTCATCGCACCCTCCACCGCCGCCCTCGCCTGCTGCTCCTGGGACGGCAAAAGCACCTGCGACACCTGATTGATCACCTTCAACTCCGGCATGGGCCGCCCTACCGTGATGATCTTCACCCCCTCTCTACTCGCCTTCTCAATCGCCTGCTCCAGCTCGGCGGCCGACTTCACCTCCGGCGGCGGCACGAGCAAGATCACGCTCGCTCCGCGATCCCCCGCCCCAGCTATCGCCTGCGCAAGCGAGTCCGGCTCGCCCCCGCTCTCGTAGGTCGAGGCCATCATGAGCAATTTCCGCAGCCCCGCTCGCTCCTGCGTCGCTAGCTCCCACAACTTTACCTGGTCGTCAGGCTCCGCGGGTGCGAGAAACAGGATCCCGCGCACGCCAGTGGCCGACCCACCGCTGCGGGGCAACCCACTCACCCCCCCCTCGCTGAACGGTACGTCCACATCCTCTTGCGGACTACCCCCGCAGCCCGAGTACGACACCGCCACGATCCCCATCAAGAGCGCCCGCCAGCCCGCCGCCATACCCATTCGCATCGCACTTTGACCTCGATTAGCCGCTCGATGACCCACGCTTCGCCGTATTCTAGCGCAATCCCGCCCCGGACGCCAACGAACCGAGACCCGGACCACTACGCTTGCCTCCGCGTTCCCCCCTCCACTACCATGTCCCTACGCCCTCCGAATACCTCGGCCGTCCAGCCAGAGGAACCCTCCTTGTCCAGCTACAGCTACCGCCTGCTTGCCCTCGACGTTGACGGCACCCTGCTCGATTCCCAGGGCCACCTGCGCCCCTCCACCGCCCGCGCTGTCCGCC
>JBGSYY010000064.1:0-4828 GCA_041750675.1 Isosphaeraceae bacterium
GTGGACGGCGCTTGTGCTGGCGTTGGCGACGTGGTGGGTTCAGGAGCGGTTTGGGCGGGTTCCGTATCCCATTTCGGAGAGCGAGGCGGCGGCGCTTTGGACGTGGATCGACCGAGTGGAAGCGGAGGATGGGGTGTTGGCGCACTACGATGTGACGGCGCCGTTGTCGTCGCGTCGGTTGCTTTACAGCTATGTGATGGACGCCAACAAGCCGGCGGGGTATCCGGATCGGTTGGATGAGTCGATCCGTTGGGTGTTCAGCAAGGGGGGGGATGTGCGGCCGGATTTATTGGCTGGGCAGGGGTTTGTTGAGGTGCATGGGGGGCCGGTGATCCGGGTCTGGCGGAGATGAACGGGGCGAGGGGTACGCGTTGGGGGTTGAGGTGGGCGGTGTCCACCATGCAGTGTAAGATGTTTGGTGGTTGGTTGTTACGGTGAGGGATGATGGCGGTGGCGGGATTGGCGGAAAATTTTTTGAATACCGATGAACCTGAAACGTTGTTACAGTGTCTCCACGATACGATGAGCGGCGTCGGATCACGGCCCCGGGCGGGGCACCGGCGTCTTTGTCGTCTTGGTGATGCGGCGCTTGGAACCTTGGGGATCAAGGGTCCGGGCCGGCATGACGAGGACGACAACTCGGACCGACCTTGCCGGCCCAAAGGCTGGGTTTTGGAAGAGCTTGGTCCGTCGTATTGCACCGTAGTCGAGACCGCCCCGTTTTTGTGTGGCGGATCGGGAGGATCGAACCATGAGTTACCGAAACATGCGCACGCTGTCCGTCCTGGCGGCCCGGCTGTTGAACAGCCTGGATTCGCTCGTTGACGTCGCGGCCTCGATGTTCGGTCACGGTGCGATTACCCGGATTCGCCATGCCCATCCTCGTCAGCACGAGCCGCAGGGCTGCGCGCAGTTTGCGAAATCGTTCCGCGAGACCTTTCGACGACCAACGCCCGTCTGGCCCACCACACTTCTCGGCCGCAAGCCGAGGACGATGGTCGGGCTTACGATCGGGCGGGTACCCGTCGCACTGGTCGTAGAGACCGCCGTCGGTCGCCGCGGAGCGTACGCGAGGCACGCGCAAATCGGATGCCGGGCAACAGGCACCGCCTGAACGCCATCGGCATTCGATAGCCCGAACCTCTCGAAACGCTCTCTGGGGAAGACCCCCTTGAGGCCCGGCAAGTTCACGTGCGCTTCCCATGACGAAGTGGCCGTGAAGATGCCCGAAGGCCCGAGGGAATCGCCCTGAGGACGCGGCGAGACGCCTGCTTGGCTCGTTCGAACTGACAAAAACTCCACGAGGTCGCCCGGCCGCGGCAATTGCCGCGAGCGCCGCGCGACAAACCCTCGCCCGAGAACAGCCCAAGAGGATGGGACGCCTTCACCATGTACGCGCATGTTTCGCAGGGTCGGCTTGACGACGAGATGGATGAATCGAGCAGCACGGCCGCGCTGGTCCGGTTGGCCCAGTGCGGCGATCGTGAGGCATTCGGCCGGTTGGTCGAGCGGTTTCAGTCGACGGTACACGCGTTGGCGCGGCGTCGGCTGGGTCATCCCTCGGAGGCGGCTGAGTTGACGCAGGAGGTTTTTCTGCACGCCATGAAGCGGATTGGTCAGCTCCGTGAGCCGGAGCGGTTCGCTGGTTGGTTGAAGCAGATGACGGTGCGGCTGGCGATTAACCGGGCGACGCGTCGGGTTCCGCCGGCCAGCATTGAGCGATCGGTTTTGGAGAATCGCGCCGACGACGCTCCGGGTGAGCCGCTGGAGCGGTTGATCGCGGATGAGCGAGCGGGCCGGCTCTGGGAAGGGCTGGCCTTGCTGGCGGACATCGACCGGGAGACGCTGGTGGCGTTTTACATCCACGGGCTTTCGGTGGTGGAGGTGGCCGAGCGGCATGAGGTTCCGGTTGGCACGGTCAAGCGTCGGTTGCACATCGCGCGGAAGCGGCTCAAGGTGGTGCTTCAGCGGGATCACGATGATTGGTCGGATGAGGATGAGAATGAGGTGACGACGGAGCCGGAGCGGGTCGAGGTTCGCGCGGTGAAGCGTCGTCATCGGAGCCAATCGGCTTTGGTGTCGGTTTGAATGTGTTCCACGGGATGTCGCAAGAGCGTGATGCGCGAGACAGGCTTCAACCTTACAATCGTGAGGTTGGAGCCTGTTTATTTTCCGTTGTTGAGATGCTCGCCATCGCTCTCGTACCGCTCACGTTTCCTCGACATACTTTTTCGGATTGTTGCGAACACTGGGCGGTGGCTCTCTACATGATGGTAGGCCGGGGCTGGGGAGCGTCGGCTTTGCGATGATCGGCGACCATCCTGTCGCTCGGTTGGTTCGCGCTGCGTGCGCAATGTCGACGGCCGCAGAACCTTCTCACGCCTCGATGCACGACATCACGAAGGAGGACTGCGATGGCGGTTGACGCATTTGTCCACCTGCAACGGCTCCGGTGCGTCGCACTGAAGAACACCGAGTCGCGCACCGAGCCTTATCTCTGGCCGGTCGCGGTGCGGGTCGATGACAACACGATTGCCCAGCCGGATCCGCAGAACCTTGTCGCCGTGTCCGCGCCGGTGGTCGGCAATGCGCGTGTCATCATCAAGGACAGTATGCGTGCGGGGGAGACGGCGGCCATTCCGTCGAATGTTGGCGTGCTTCGCACGCGGTTTGAGGACGGTCTGACCGTTCATCGTCTGCTTCTCGTGGTCGCCCTGCTTGAGGAAGACGAGACGCCCATCAAGGCCGTTCGCGCGGGATTTCAGGTGTTTATCGCCGCCCTGCGCGAAGAGGTCTCGACGCACCTCTTCGAGCTTAGCGCGGCGGAGGGTGAGGAGCGAGACATCCTGATCGAGGGGATTCAGGATCGCGTTCAGGGCCGGGTGAAGTCGGCGATCAAGGGCGCTCTCTCGGGCTGGGAGAAGGCGAAGGTTGTCGCCGGCATTTTGAATCTGGACGACTCGATGGGTGCTGCGTTTACCTCGTTCGGCGATCCCGAGCTTGTCTCGGCCCCCATCCATCTCACTTTTGAATCGATGGTGAAGGTTTTCGGGATTGAGAGTCACCTGAAGTATGAGATTGAGGGGCAGCTTGAACTGCGGCGCGTCGTGATCGACCGCTGTCAGGCCCAGGTCAATGCGGTCAACGCGGCGCAGCAGTTGGTCAACGGGATCGAGAAGCAGATTCAGGCGCTGAAGGACGCTTTCGGCGAGGCGTCGCCCACCGAGAAGGAGGTGATTCGGTTTGAGCTCAAAGAGCTTCGGGAAGAGGAACTGCCGGCCGCCGTCGAGGCTCTGGAAGCGGCTCGTCGCGCTCTTGCCAGTTGCCGCTCGCGCGTCCCGCCGAGAGTTCCTGACGTCGACATCGTTATTGCGGCGACGGCGACCGCCTCGGAATGCAAACCTTGTGGGTCTGCCTCACTCGACCGGGAGGGGGGGGCTTCAGGAGGTTGATCGCTGGCGAGCGTGCCACGGGTGGTCCTGGTAGTACCCAACCCTCGCGGCGAGGCCACGAGAGCGAGGGAGTGGTCGGGCGCGGCCTCGCTTGAAGCAAGCGAGGCTACTCGCGCGAGGTCCGAGCGTGCCCTATGCTCGCGACAATCCGCGAGGTATCCTTGACTACGGTTCGGCTTATATCAAGAAGTCGGCATAATGAACTGGGCTCCGGAGGTCGAGATGTCCGAGCCAGATGCGAATGACAACCGGCCCGAGCCGGTACGTCTTGCAACTCCGCGACGAGTAGTCGCGGATTGGGAGTATAGGACGTCCTACGTACCGACCTTTCAGGTGCGGCTTTCCGCCGACTTACACGAGCGACTGTGCCAGTGGGCGAGGCAGGAAGACAAACCCCTGAGCGACCTGCTTATCGAGGTTCTCGGGCAAGCAGTTCAACATCGCGGCGGTTAAGAAACTGCGTGTTCATATAAATATAAAACTAGTTGCACCTGTGAATAAAGTGTGCCTATGAATTCCTCGAGTGAATTGGCCTTGCGTCCCGAAGCAAGTTCAATGTCGATGTGACACTCGAAACCAATGGGCCGCTAGCGGGTAAGCTGGGTAGTCACTACTTTCCCGCTGTCGTCGTCGGTGGGGTGTATCCGGGGGCGGCGAGGATGGTTTTTTCGGGTTTGGCTTCGGCGCGGTTCCAGAGGATGACGTTGCCGTCCCAGGCGCCGGTGGCGATGTGGGAGCCGTCGGGGGAGAGGGCGAGGGCGTAGATCCAGTCGGTGTGGCCTTCGAGTTTTTTCTGGTCCTTGCCGTCCTCGGCTTTCATCAGGTGGACGGCCTTGTCGGCTGAGGTGGCGATGAGGGTTTGGCCGTCGGGGGTGAGGCGGATCTGGAAGATGGGGCCGCCGAAGCCACCGACGTTGCGGGCCTGTTTACCGTCGTCGTCGGGGGTCCACCAGCGGAGCTGGTTGTCGGCGCCGGCGGAGACGACGGTTTTGCCGTCGGCGAGGAAGGTGACGGCGTAGACGGTGTCGCCGTGGCCGGGGAAGGTGACGAGGCTTTCCTTCTTTTCGACATCAAAGACCTTGGATGTTTTGTCGCGGGAGGCGGAGGCGAGGCGTTTGCCGTCGGGGCTGAAGGCGAGGTCGAAGATCCAGTCGGCGTGGTCTTCGATGGTGGCGACGGTTTCGCCGGACTCGACTTTTTGGATGCGGATTGCGCGGTCGGCGCCGGCGGTGGCGACGAGAGAGCTATCGGGGCTGAAGGCGACGGCGTAGATGGCGTCGTTGGATTCGGCGAGGTCGCGGACGGGCTTGCCGCCGCCTTGAGGCTCGGCGATGAAGAGGGCGGCTTTGCCGTAGCGGCCGGGGTCGCCGCTGGCG
>JBGSYY010000065.1:0-9950 GCA_041750675.1 Isosphaeraceae bacterium
GCGGGCTGGGGGAGATCGGACTCGGGCCGGGCGCGGGCGGCCTGGACTTGTTCGAGGAGTTCGTTGACACGATCGCGCGAGAGCCCGCGAGGGGCGTCGCGGAGCTGGTCCAGCTCGCTCCGGGAGGTGGGCATTTTCTTGGCGAGAGTGATGATGACGTCGTCGCGGAGGATATGGCGGACGGGTCGGTTGACGCGGCGAGCTTCTTCACGACGCCAGAGCCAGACGCGGCGTGCGATTTCGAGACCGCGCCTGCTCAGGCCATTGAGGCCGGGTAGGCGTCGCCAGCGTTCGGGGTCGTCGCGGCCTTCGATGGAGCGGAGGAGGCGCTGGCATTCCTCCTCGGCCCAGGGGCGGCGGTTTGCCTGATCGAGGCGGTCCTGGATGAGATCGGCAAGCTGGAGCAGGTAGCGTACGTCGTCCATTGCGTAACGCGTTTGCGAGGCCGAGAGCGGGCGGCGGAGCCAGTCGGTTCGGGTATCGCCGCTGGATAGACTGACGCCGAGGCATTGATGGGCGAGGTTTGAGAGCGAGGAGGGATAGCCGAAGCCGACGAAGCCGGCGGCGATTTGAATATCGATGATCCGGGCGGGGAGGCGTCCGGTCTGCTGGAGGGCGATCCAGAGATCTTCGCCCGCGGCGTGCATGACAACTTCGACGTTGGGATCGTTGACGACGTTCCAGAAGGGTGTGAGGTCGTGGACGGTGAGGGGGTCGATCAAGGCGAGGCGTTCGGCGGTAGCGACCTGGATGAGGCCGAGGTCGGCCTCGAAGGTGGAGTCGGAGACGAACTCGGTGTCGAAGGCGAATCGGCCGATCTGGGCGAGGTGCTGGGTCAGATTGACGAGTTCATCCTGGGTGGCGACGTTGGTAGTCGCCCGGGAATCGGTCATTGGATGGTCGCTCGGCGGTTGGCGCTAAGGCTCAGGCGAATTGCCGTGTATCTGGAAAACGGAAGAGGGAATTATCGGCGGAACGCCGGGGAAGGGGCAAGCGGATGGGTGGTGGCTGCGCGATGGCTCGAGAATGAGACCTCGGTCATCTCGGCCCCGATCATGGTTTTCGCGAAGCTCTCGTAGACCCGGCCGAATTGCTTGGCCATGGCGTCGGGAAACACGTGGAAGGATTCCGATGTGAGGGCGGCGATGATGCTGTCGGCGACCTCCGCGAGGCCTGGGTCGTTGGCCATGTCGGCGGCGGTCATGGTTTCGGGGCGACGAAATCAGACTCGATGGGATGGAGTTTGCCGGCCGATGCCGTTGACCTGATCGGCGATGGAGGCGGGTTTGCGAACGGCGGCGGAGACCGTCGAGCGGAATCGGAATGTCTGTAGCTCAAGAGGCGGAGACTGGGTTCGTGGGTGAGAGGAAATCGATGATGGTCTGCGTGGTGAGATCGGGTTGTTCGAGCGAGACGAGGTGGCCTGAGTCGGGGATGATCGTGAGTTGACCGTGGGGTAAGGCCTGGGACATGGATTGACCCTCTGTGGGCGGAGCGATGAGATCTTCGGCTCCGGCGATGACGAGGGAAGGCATGGTGAGAGTTTTCAGCAAGGGGGTTCGGTCGGGTCGGTCGGCCATGCCGCGGAGGCAGCCCACGACGGCGGTGAGGGAGGTCCGGTTCATCATCGTGCGTAGGTCGCGGATCAGATTGGGCGAATTCGCCTGGCTGGTCGGACCGAGAAGGCGTGGGAGGAAGGCTTCGATGACGGGTGTGATGTCGTTGCGCTGTTCGGCTTCCCGGGCGAGTCGCAGACGATTGGCGGCGGCCTCGGGCGAATCGGCGGCGGCGCGAGTGGCAATCAGCATGAGATGTGAGATTCGTTCCGGGCAGCGAGCGGCGAGGGCGAGGGCGATGTAGCCGCCCATGGAATGTCCGGCGAGGGCGAAGGGGCCGGGGCATTTGCGTTCGTCGAGAAAATTCAGGAGATCGTCGGCGAGGGCTTCCATTGAGTAGTCGTCGCCGGAGGGAGGCGACTCGCCGTGGCCGCGGAGATCCGGGGCGAGGACTCGATGTGTTTGGGCGAGGGGTTCGATTTGTGCGTTCCAGAGTGTGCGATCGAGGGGGAAGCCGTGGAGCAGAAGAAGGGGAGGACCCTGGCCGCGATCGGTGCAGGCGAGGCTCATGAGGTCGGCCCTCGTGAGGAATGACAAGGGGGAGGTGCTTCGCGCTTTGATGTTACGCTGCAGCCCGTGGATTGGTCAGGGGGCAAGTCGGCCATGGACGGCACGTGGGGTGCTACAATCGTTGCGTGATCGGCTGACATTCTTCGACCTGGGGAACCTGACAGTGAGCGACGCCTGGCCACGTTTGTTTGGGTTTCTGGGGATGTTGCTTGTGCTTGGTTCACCGGTTTTGGGGGATGAGTTTGAGCGTCTGGAGGGAGAGGCGCTGGGCGCTATTCCGAAGGGTTCGCGCGTCAAAGCCGTGACGTTGTTGAATCAAGAAGAGCTGGGCCGGTTGCCGCGAGTGCTGGCTGGGATTCGATCGACGGTGCTTGTCGTGAAGACCGGCGAGGGGAATCTGGCTCGCGTGCTGGTATCGATCGCGCGGCGGCTTCCCGCCGAGGAGGGTGGGAAGGAGGCACCGGTGGTGATCGTCGAGCGCTATGCGACGTTCGCGGCGAGCGGATTTCGACAACGATTGGCACGGGGTCGCGACGTGATGTTGTTCGACGAATTTTGGCTTGATCTGGACTCGGGGCAGATTGTGCCGGAGGGTTTCGGGGGAGATCTGAGGGTGCGGGTGGAGGGGGCGGATTCCGTCGCTCTGGAGTGTGGGCCAGGGGCGATGATCTACTGTCTCACGGAAGCGCCTACAGTTGCCGATGAGGCGGGGCGGCCGAGTCCCGGGCGGGTGATTGTGGCCGACGATTATGGGGGACGTTTTCACCTGGTTGCAGATGGTCGTTGGAGTGGATTGCTGGAACTGAAGGTGGAAAGATCAGGCCAGGTGGGTGGATCATTTCGGTCGGATCAGACGGGGTCTGTGTACAAGGTGAGAGGCTCGATTGTGGGCGGAGGAACGGCGCGGTTGGAGTGTACGATTGATTTTCCGCGGTCGCAGCTCAGACTCTTGGGCCGCCTTTGGACCGATGGGAAGGACGCGATGGCGGGGACGGTGAGCTTGCTCGATCGGGATTATGGATTCGTGGCGATCCGCGAAGGGCGTTCGCTGGAGCCGCCGGGACTTGACCTGGACTCGAAGCCATCCGAAGTGGACTCGGGGGCGGTGCTTCGACTCTCGTCGGATGGTCGGTTGTGGAACGAGAAGGGAGTGATTGAGGTGGCTGAAGTGGGGGTTGAGAGTGGTGAGGTGATTCGCCTGGTTGTAGCGCGGGAGGTGCCGTTCGTGGTGGTTGAGCGGGTGGTGAAGGGGCTTCGCGAGCGGGGAGATTTTGAGTTGCGCGTTGAGGTGGAGTCTGCGGACGAACCGAAGCGATGAGTCACGGGAGTGCACACTGATGAGCGATGCGGGAATCCCGAGGTTAGCGGCCGAGAAAGCGATGGAGTGGGTAGCGGATGGAATGGTGATTGGGCTGGGAACGGGCCGCGCGGCGACGGCGTTTATTGAGTCGCTCGCTCGTGCGTATAGCGCCGGTTCGTATCCTTCGATCTCGACGGTTTCGTCGTCGTTGGCGACGGAGGCACTGGCGCGACGATTGGGTCTGCCGGATCGTCGAGTTTCGGAGTTTACGTGTGTTGATATAACCGTGGATGGGGCGGATGAGGTGGACCCGGAAAGGAACCTGATCAAGGGGTTGGGCGGAGCGTTGTTGCGTGAGAAGGTTTTGGCGAACCTGTCGCGGCGGTGGGTGATCTGCGTGGGCGACGACAAGTGTGTGTCGCGGCTGGGGACGCGGGGTGTATTGCCGGTCGAGGTGGTGCCGTTTGCGCTTGAGGCGTGTGAGCGGGCGGTGGGAAAGCTAGGCGTGCCGGGGCAGAGCCGTCGTTCGGGCACGGGGCTTTATGTCACCGACAATGGGAATCATGTGATTGATTGTCGGATCACGACGGAGCTGGACCACCTGGAGATGGAGCGGCGGATTCGCGCGATTTCGGGGGTTGTGGAGACCGGTTATTTCCTGGGGATGCGTCCGACGATCGTCGTTCAGGGGGATCATCGGGTGGAGGTTCTCGGGGACTGAGACGGGTTCCTGGAAAGGGTCGAAGCCGAGCGCCCGGGATCCCCCGCCTGCGCGGGGGTGACTCCAGCGGGGGCGCCCTGTGATCGGCTCGTGATCGTTACCTGGGTTGCGTATGAGATTCTTGCCCGGAGTGTGTTCGCCGTTTTGTTCCGATCGATTCGGATGATCAGAACTTGGTGCCGGGATAGCGCTGGCGGAGGGTTTCGAGGAGTGCGTGGCAGCCCTTGCGGCGGGCGAGGTTGGCGAGGGCGGTGAGGTGGTCGTTGACGGGGACATCGGCGAGTTCGCCGGAGGCGTCGAGGGCGATGGCTTCGGTCATGCTTTCGAGTCCGAGATGGGGGTCGGCCTTGCCGTTTGGGCCTTTGACGGCGTTGATGGCGGAGCCGGCCAGGAAGAGGATGTTGCCGACGAGGCCGCGTTTGCGGGCGTCCATCATGTTGAGGATGAGGTTGCCCTGATCGAGTCCGCCGGCGCGGGTGATCATGGTCGGGCGGATTCCCTCGATGGGGCGGCTGAGGGCTGCCTCGGAGGCGTGCCACTCGGCTCCGTAAGGTCGAAGGAAGGGCGCGCCGGACTTGAGGGGGGCGGTCTGGCGGAAGTCGATGCCGTCGAGGCGGGCCAGTTCGTCGATGACTTCGCGCCAGATGCTGCGGGTGCGGGTGCCGATGCCGGCATTGTGGCCGTAGATGGCGGGAGGCACGGAGCGGGTTCGGGTTGCCTCGCGGACCATGCGGACGGTGCCGCCGGCGAAGGTTTCGGAGAACATGAGGCCGGTTGCGCCGGCATCGAGGGAGGCGTTCACCAGATCGAGCATTTCGTGGGGAGCGGCGCTGACGTGGGGGGCGTAGACCAAACCCAGGCCGCCTCGGGTTTTCTTGACGCGGTCGATGGCGGCGATGGCGCGGCGGGTGCGCTCGGCGACGGGGGAATAATCCAGATCGGGGTACAGGTCTTCGTCTTCCTTGATGAACATGAGTAGGGGGTGACCGGCCATCTGGGTGACGAGCTGATCGACGTCGTCGGGAGTGATGCCGGCGGTGGGTTTGAGGATGGTGCCGAAAACGGGTTGATCGGGGGTGTAACCGGTGCGTTCGCGGAGGCCGAAGGGGCCGTGGGCGGGGCCGGGGAAGGTGGCGAGCAGGTCGGGGGGAATGGTGAGACGGAGGAGGCGCGCGTCCTGGTTTTCGAAGACGTCGAAGATGATGGCGGCGGAGGTGGTGTGGAGGATGTCTGTGGAGGTGATGTGGCCGTCGGGGTGCCTCATCATCTTGAGTGGGAACGCCACGTGGAGGAGGCCGATGCGGCCGGTGGAGTCGAAGGCGTCGACGCCGGCAGGGCGTGCCGAGCAGGCGGCCAGGAGTGAGCCGGGAGGCGGGTTTTTGATGCCGCTGGTGGCGTGGTAGCTGATCTCGGCGACGGCGTGCTCGAGGGACTGGGTGCGAAAGGCGAAGAAGTAGGTGGCGACGAGGTGGTCGTCGATCGCGGGCGGGGGGGAGGCGTCGAGCCGCTCCTCGACAATCTGGCGGAGCAGGTCCTCGCGGGCGTCGAAATCGAACCAGAGCGAATCGAGAGTTCGGGGCGGAAGCTGGCTCATGGGTGGCTCACTGGGGAGGGGATTCAGGTGACTGGGGATCGGGTTTCGAGGAAGGATTGCCAGGCGCGGGTGGTGAGAATTTCGTGGATCGCGTCCGCGGCGTCATCCAGTTCTTGATCGAGGTTGTAGAAATGGGGCGAGAGGCGGATGCCGACGCCGGGGCGATAGTCGCAGAGGATGTCGCGTGCCTTGAGGGCGCGGGAGACGGCGAGTCCGTGAGGCACGTCGAAGGCGACGGTTCCCCCGCGGCGGCTCGGATCTCGTGGAGTGGGCGAGGGCCAGCCGTGGGTGTCGGCTCGTATCAGCAGACGATCGGTATGTCGCAGGGAGCGAGCGCGGATCGCCTCGATGCCGATGGACTGGATGAGGCTGAGTGCGGGCGCTGCGGCATGGAGCGCAGGAATGCTGGGTGTGCCGTGGAGGAACCGCCAGGCGTCGTCGCGGCGGTCGAGTGTCGGCTCGAACGCGAAGGGGCGGCGGTGGGCCATCCAGCCGGTGAGCTGGGGCGACAGTTCCGAGACGCGCTCGGGATCGACCCAGAGGAAGGCGTTGCCTGGACCTCCGCAGAGCCATTTGAGACAGCCACCGATATAGGCGTCGACACCGAGGGCGCGGGCGTCGACGGGTATGGTGCCGACGGATTGGTAGCCGTCGACGATGGTCCATGCGTTACTGCGACGAGCGCGTTCCGCGAGGGCGCGGACGTCGACGATCTCGGCGGTGCGGAACTGGACGTGACAGACGAGGACGGCGACGGTGCGGTCGTCGATGGCATCGAGGAATCGGTCTGTGTCGATATAGCCATTGGACTTGGAGGGCACGACCTTGATTTCGAAGCCTCGTGCGGCGAGGCCCTCGGCGAGGTAGCGAATGGAGGGGAAATGGCCGTCGTCGAGAATGATGCGATTTCGGCCAGGGCGGGGTTCGAGGGCGCTGAGCAAGACGGCATGAGCCAGGGTGACGCAGGGCTGAAAGACGACTTCTCCCTGGCGAGCGCCGATGAGTGGGGCGAGGCGATCGCCCAGATCGGCGGCCAGGGTCCACCAGCCTTCTTCCCAGGCGCGGACTCCGCGATTGCTCCAGGTTTCGTGATACTCGCGCAGGGAATCGGCGACGGTGGCGGGCATGGCGCCGAGCGAGTTGGAAATCAGGTAGTTGGTGTGCGCAAGGATGGGGAAGAGAGTGCGGTGGCGAAGGAGCGGATCGTCTGCAACCGAGGGGTTCACGTCCGTTCCTCGCTTTCGATCGTGGCTGGAGGCAGCGGTCGCAAGATTGCGCGGACGGGACTGGCGTCGAAGTCCATGAGCCTGAGCGGGAGGGCAATTAGCTCGTAGAGTCCTACGGGGACGTGGTCGAGGACGAGACCTTCGAGGATGGCGACGTTGTGGGTGATGCAGGCGTGATGGGCGTCGAGGGTTTTGGAATCGAAGGGATCGATGCTGGGGGTGTCGACGCCGACGAGCCGCACGCCTGAGGCGGCCAGATGGTCGATCAAGTCCTTGCTCAGCGAGGCGAAGTCGGAGGAGTACGGCCTGGAGGGGTCGAATGAACCTGTATGAAGGAGGATCCGCGGGGCGCGGGTGTGGCGGTTGAGATGTTCAGGGCGAATGCTCGCGGCGTTGCCGATGGGCACATGGATGACCTCGCACGGCCCGAGATGCAGCTCGATCGGATGGTGGCCGATGGAGGGGCCGGAGGCGGTGACGTGGCTGAACGCATCGGCATGAGCGCCGAGGTGGACTGTTGCCCTGAGGGTGGAGAGGGTGACGCTATCGCCGCGTGAGCAATCGAGCAAGATCTGACGTTCGAGCGGGGTATCTCCGGGCCAGACTTCGGTTTCGCGGCGAAGTTCCGGGGAGATGTCGTAGAGGGTCATCCCCGGCCGCCCTCGCAGCAAGTCTCGCAGATGGCACGACAGACGGAGCAAACGAGCTTCATGCGGATCTCGACGAGCGCTGCGCCGCAGACCGGGCAAGCGGGTCGAGCGGGGCCTGAGGATGAGGTTTCATCGGCTGAGGTGAGTTTTGTGATGCAGGCGGGTTGGGTCGATGGTTGGCTGGGTTGAGGGGACATCGTGGAATCAGGCCTCTTTGTTCTTCCATTCGGCGAAAAGCGTTAGGCAGTCGGCGTGGAGCCGGCCGCCCTCGACCTTCATGCGTCTGGAACCGGTTTGCGCGAGCGTCTCGGCGGAGATCCGCAATTGATCGAAACCGGCGGTTTCGGCATCGCCGATGGATGCTCCGAAGACGACGCGGTCGATGCCGGCCCAATAGGCGGCGGCGAGGCACATGGGGCACGGTTCGCAGGTGCTCACCAGAATGCAGCCGGCGAGATGGGTGGTGGAAAGGGCCTGGGCCGCCTTGCGGATGGCGTTGATTTCGGCGTGTGCGGTGGGGTCTGTGTCGAGTTTTGTTGTGTTGTGGGCTTCCGAGATTGGTTCATCGCCGCGGATGATGACGGCGCCGAAGGGGGCCTGACCGGCGCGGAGGCCGCGTTGACAGGCTTCGATCGCTTGGAGCATCGCGTGATCGAGATCCATTATGAGGGCTTTTCTCCCCGTCGGATGTTGGATTCGCGTGCGGCGTCGATTGATTGCGGTGGCATCGAGCCGGTCTGACGAATGGCCGCCGAAATTGCGTCAATATCATACACGCAACCGCCCCATGTTCCGCCTCCCAGGGCCTGAAGGGCGGCCCAGAGGCGAGTGTCGTCGGGGAGATCCGGGTCGGGGCTGAGATCGGGATGAGACTCGCGTTGGGCGAGTTGGTGGGCGGCGTCGATGGGATCAAGCTCGCGGTCGGCGTCGCCGACGAAATCGATGGAGCCGGTCAGGTTTCGGCAATCGACGTGGATTCGGATCCGATCACCGTCGCGTAGCCTGCCGATGGGTCCGCCGGCGAGGGCCTCGGGTCCGATGTGGCCGATGCATGCGCCTGTGGAGACGCCGGAGAAGCGAGCATCGGTGAGGACGGCGACTTGCTTGCCGAAGGAGAGATACCGGAGGGCGGAGGTGATCTGGTAAATCTCCTCCATTCCAGCGCCCAAGGGGCCGCGACCGATGAGGACGACGACATCGCCGGCGCGGATGGGCTGCTCGGACTGGCCCTTGATTGCGGCGATGGCGTCGCGCTCGCGGGTGAAGACCCGTGCGGGACCGGCTTTGCGATAGACGCCATCGGGGTCGACAACGGAGGGGTCGATGGCGGTGCTTTTGATGACGGAGCCTTCGGGCGCGAGGTTGCCGCGCGGGAAGGTGACGGTGCTGGTGAGTCCGGCCTGATGTGCCTTGTCGGGTGGGAGGATCACGGTGTCGGGATCGACGCCATCTTGTGTGAAGAGAAGGTCGCGGAGGCGTCGGCGTCGATCCGAGGTTCGCCACCAGTCGAGCGACCTGGCGAGCGGCTTGCCGGTTACGGTGAGGACGCTGTCGTCGATCAATCCCAGATCGCGGAGATGGATGAGGACCTCGGGCACACCTCCTGCCAGGAAGACGCGGACGGTGGGGTGGAACCAGGGGCCGTTGGGAAGGACGCTCACGAGCCGTGGGACGCGGCGGTTGACGGCCTGCCAGTCGGCCACGGTAGGACGAGAGAGGCCGGCGGCGTGGGCGATGGCCGGGATGTGGAGCAGCAGGTTGGTGGAGCCGCCGAAGGCGGCGTGGGTGACCATGGCGTTGGAGATGGCGGCGTCGGTGAGAATTTGTCGCGTGGAGAGACCGAGCGCGGCGAGGGTAGTCACGGCGCGGGCGGAGCGACGGGCCAATTCTCGCCAGATCGGTTGCCCCGAGGGGGCAAGCGCGGACTGGGGGACGGCGAGGCCGAGGGCTTCGCCGACGACCTGCGCGGTTGCGGCCGTGCCGAGAAATTGGCAGCCGCCGCCGGGAGAGGCACAGGCGCGGCAGCCTAGCTCGGAGGCTTCCTCGATGCTCAGTTCGCCATGAGCGTAGCGTGCGCCGATGGTTTGGATTTTGCCGGCGTCCTCACCGTCGCGGGGTGGGAGGGTGACGCCGCCGGGCACGAAGACGGCAGGGGTGTCGGGGACACCGGCGATCGCCATGAGCATGGCGGGAGCGCCTTTGTCGCAGGTGGCGATGCCGATGACGCCACGGCGGAGGGGGAGCGATCGGATCAGGCGGCGGAGGACGATGGCGGCATCGTTGCGATAGGCGAGGCTATCCATCATGCCGGTGGTGCCCTGAGTGCGGCCGTC
>JBGSYY010000066.1:0-7264 GCA_041750675.1 Isosphaeraceae bacterium
AGATCCGGGGCGGTGACCTGGCCGCCATCCATCAGCACCGGGAAGCCCAGGATGCCGACGAGGCCGCCCCAGGTGCGCTTGCCGACCAGCGTGCCCAGCGCGAACTTGCGGAACATCCAGGGCAGCAGATCACCGCCCGAGCCGGCTGTTTCGTCAATCAGCATGACCTTGGGCCCCAGGATGGCCGCCCCCGGCGAACGGATCGGCTCGCCATGGCGCATGGCCCAGTAACTAATTACAGGACGCCGCAAGATATCAATATAATAATCCGCGACCGAGCCACCACCGTTGAACCGCTCATCGACGATGATTGCCTGCTTGTCCGCCTGTGGGAAAAAGTAACGCTTGAAATAGCTGTGTCCCGCCTCGGCGGTGTTGGGAACGTAGGCGTAGGCGACCCGCCCCTCGGTCGCCTCATGAACTTTGCGCAGGTTCGACTCGACCCAATCGCGATTGCGGAGCGCCGATTCGGCGGATGGGTCGATCGGCTCGACCACCACGGTGCGCGCGTTGCCGCCGTCGGCCTGGTCGCTCACCTTCAGCTCGACGCGACGGCCGACCTTGTTTTCGAAGTGCCGGAAAATCTCCGAATCGGTCGTCACCTCGTCGCCGTCCACGTCGATCACGTAATCGCCGACTTTCACATCGACTCCGGGAGCCACCAGGGGCGGCTTGAGGTCGGGGTCCCAGGTCAGGCCGCCGTATATCTTGGCGAATCGATAGCGCTTGCCCTGGGTCTCATAATCCGCGCCCAGAAGGCCGACCGGAACCGACTTCGGTTCGTACAACCGGTCGCCACCGCCCAGGTAGCTATGGCCGACCGCAAGCTCGCTGCACATCGCGCGAATCAGGAGATTCAGATCGCCGCGCGTGGGCACATCGGGCAGAAACTCGGCATATTTCTGGCGAATCGCCGGCCAGTCGGCTCCGTGCATGGTCGGCGTGTAGAAATAGTCGCGGTTGATCCGCCAGGCTTCCTGGAACATTTGCGTCCACTCGGCGCGCGGGTCGATCTTCACCGAAATCGAGCCGATCGGCAGCGTCTCCTTGCCGACGTCAAACTTGCCGGCATCGACAATCCCGAACGTCTCCTTGGACCGATAAAGCAGCGACTTGCCGTCGGCTGACAGCCGGAAATCCTCGACTTTTCCCGCGAGGCTCTCCTCCTCGCGTGTTTTGAGCGAGAAACGGACCAGCGACGGCTCGCCCGCGAAGGCATCGCCCGACTTTCCGGGGACCATGCCCACACGCCTCAGGTAATACAACGTACCTTCCGGCCCAGCCTTCAGACCGCTCAGATTGCCAGGCGGGACCGGCAGAGGAAGAATGCGTGAGGAGAGCGTCTCGGCGTCGATCTTGGTCGATTTTACTTCCGGCTTCACATCCTTCTTTTCCTCGTCCTCGGCAGCCTTCGCGGCGTCCTTCGCCTTGTCATCCTTCACCTCGATGCCCTCTTCGTCACTTTCCTTCAGGAACGGATTGGGTGTCTCCTTGGAGAGCACAGCAACGAACGGGGCGTAAGTCGCCTGCATGTCGGCGTTGGACTGGTCGAACCACTGCTTCACCGGCCCCGCGTCGGTCGACGCCAGGAAGTAGAGATACTTGCCTTCTGGATCAAACGTCGGCTCGCCCACCTCCGCCAGGCCATCGGTCACGGAGTACGACTTTTCATCGACGATGGAAAACAGGTTCAAGGTCTGGAAGTACGCCTTGCTTGTGCGGGTATACGCGAGCCACTTCGAATCGGGCGACCAGGCGTGCCGCATGGTGTTGACGGGGCCGTAGATCGGCTCCGAGGCCACGCGCGTCACCTTGCCGCTCTCCAGGTCGATAACATACAGTGTTCGAGAATTGTCGATGAACGCGATCCGCGACGAATCGGGCGACCAGACCGGCCGCTCGTAAAAACCGGAACCGCCCAGCGTGTAGCTCTTGCCGTCGCCGACGCCGTCTTGCGGCACCACTCGCAGGCTGTATTCACCGCCGGCGTCGGAAAAGAAGGCGATCGATTTGCCGTCCGGCGACCAGATCGGCGAACGTTCGTGGACGCCGGGTGTTTCGGTCAGATTGCGTGAATCCCCTTTTTTGCGTGGAACCGTGACAATCTCGCCCCGGAACTCAACCACCGCGCGCTTTCCCGTCGGCGAGATGTCCAGATCACGCACATACTTCGCCCCGCTGGCATAGCGCGGCCGGACCTCGGGCAGGTCGGCCGCGACGCCGATCTTGAGCGGCGTCTCGGACTTCTTGTCGGGATCGAACAGGAAAAGCCGTCCCGCGTACTCGCCCACGATGAGCGAGCCATCGGAGCCTGCCGAGTCGACTGGAAAATCGTCGAACGAGGTCAGGCGGATCACGTCTTTCGAGGTGCGATCATACGAGTAGAGGTTGAACTCACCGTTGCGATCGGAGAGGAAATAGACGGATCCACCGATCCACATCGGGTTGGTATCGTTGCAACGCCCCTCGGGCTGCGGGATGAAGTCGGCATCGAGCGTTTCGCGATCCAGCACGCCGATCCGCGATGCGCTGCCGCCCCGGTAATTTTTCCACTGGCGGAACGGTTCGGAAAGCGGCGTGTAGGCCAGATATTTCCCATCAGCGGAGATCGCCGCCTGATCTACGTTCGGCACGCGTTCGCGTTCCGGTGCGCCGCCTTCGGAATCGACGGAGTAGAGCTGATTGTAACGACGTGTAAAGCTGCCGCGCTGCGAGCGAAACAGCACCCGGCCATCAGGCCGAAAGCCGCAGACGACATCCGCGCCGGGATGCCACGTCAGCCGTTTTGGTTCGCCGCCAGAGATCGGGATCACGAACACGTCGGGGTTGCCGTCGTAGGTGCCCGTGAAGGCCACCATTTTGCCGTCCGGGCTGATGGCCGGGCTGGATTCGGGCCCCGGGTGCGCGGTCAGCCGTCGCACGTCCGTGCCGTCAAGGTCCGCAGTCCACAGATCATCGGCATACACAAAGACCAAGCGGCCGCCGCCGACGACCGGTTCGTGCAGAAAGCGCGTGTTGTCGGTGTTCGCTTGTCCGATCATCAGTGCTGCCAGAATCCAGGCTGCGTGAACCATCGTGATTCGCTCCCTTGCAACGGCGGATTTTCGCTGAGTCGGACTCTCGGCGGGATCGTGTCAAAGGGAAGGGAGACTGGCGATAGACGCCTGCCTCCCTTCCGTGCCGGCGGTTTTATTGCCTCACTTCTTCCGCTTCAACACGCAGAACCGAATGTCAGCGGCTGCCTTTTCCGTGTCGAACGACTCCGGCTGGCCGCCTTCGGTCGAGTACGCCAGCTTCATCTCGTCGCCCTTGACCTCGATGATCCCATCGGCCGTCGAGCCTGCGCCAAACGGGCTTTCGGTGACCTCCAGCTTGATCCGGGTCGGCGACTTCGAATTATCAAGTGTATACTTGTAACCAAAGGTCATCCCCGCCAGGGTCTGCTTCATCGTATCCTTGGTGAACGTGCAAATCTGATCGCCGACCTCGTCCCCGGTCTTTTTCTCGCCGCCCTTTTCGACCGAGACCATCGTCCATTCGCCGACGAGCGACTCCGCCGTCGTGCCCTTCTCCTTGGCCTTTTCCGCGTCGCCCTGAGCGACGGCCGTAGACGCGAGGAACCCAGCTAGCAGCAGCGCCATCCCGATCTTAAGCATCACGCGAACTCCTTCCGTTTGCAGAAGTCACTTCGAGTCGGCCCGAGAACGTCTCGGACCTCTGCCTTCATCAATCAACCGCCCTTGATCACGAAATTGACGAGCTTTCCCGGCACGACGATCGTTTTCAGTAGCGTCTTGCCTTCCAGAAGATCGGCAATCTTCGGATCACTACGCGCCGCCAACTCCAGGTCGCCGCGATCCGCCCCGGCGGGCACCGTCACGCGAGCCTTGATCTTGCCGTTCACCTGCACCGGAACCTCGAGATTCGTGTCCGCAAGCAAGCCTGCGCTGAAGGTGAAACGATCCTCATCCACGCAGCCGGTGAGTGTCTCCATCGGGTCGCGGATCGTCGGCCAGCGATGATAGGCCAGGCTCTCGTCATGCCCCAGAATTTGCCAAAGCTCTTCCCCCAGGTGGGGAGCAAGCGGCGCGAGCAGCAGCACGAACGTTTCCATGGCCCGTTTGGGCCGAACCGGCTGCGACGTGAAAAAATTGACGAACTCCATCAACCGGCTGATCGCCGTGTTGAGGTGGAGCGACTCGCAATCCTCGGTCAACGCCGCGACCGTCCGCGCCACGAGTCTGGCCTGCTCCTCAGTCAGCTCGACTTCCCGCACACGCGGGTCGAGCGAGATTTCCTCAGCCTCGAAATCGACGATCATCCGCCAGGCTCGGCCCAGGAAGCGATACACACCCTCGACGCCCGACATGCTCCACGGCTTCGTCGCTTCTAAAGGACCCATGAACATTTCATAAAGCCGGAGGCTGTCCGCGCCGTATTCGTCGATCACTTCATCGGGGTTGATGACGTTTCCGCGTGATTTGGACATCTTGTGCGCCCGAGCGTCGACCCGGGCCGAGGGATCACTCGCCAGCACAAAGGCGTCGCCTTTCTTGACGACATCCTGATCCAGCAGCTTGACCGCCTCAACCGAGATCGGCCCGCGCGGGCTGGTGGTAACAGGCCCATGCTCACCCTCGCGAATCTCGGCGGCCGACACCCAGGCCCCATGCTCGTCGCGATACGCGGTGTATTCGGTTTCGCCCAGAATCATGCCCTGGTTCACCAGCTTGGCAAACGGCTCAACCGTCGAAACCTGCCCTCGATCGAACAGCACCTTGTGCCAGAACCGCGAATAGAGCAGGTGCAGCACCGCATGCTCGGCTCCGCCGACATAGAGATCGACGGGCATCCAGTAACGCTCCTTCTCGGGGTCCCAGGGCCGCTCGCTGTTCTTTGGGTCCAGGTAGCGCAGGTAATACCAGCACGACCCGGCCCACTGGGGCATCGTGTTGGTCTCGCGTCGATAGGCGTCGGAGTAATTCAACCATTCGGTCGCCTTCGAGAGCGGCGGCTCGGGCTTGCCGGTGGGTCGGAAATCCTCAAGCTCGGGGAGCGTCACCGGCAATTCCTCGAGCGGCACGGCGTGGGCCCGATCGTCCGAATCCAGCACGATCGGGAACGGCTCGCCCCAGTAGCGCTGACGGCTGAATAGCCAGTCGCGGAGCTTGTAATTGACGGCTTTCCGGCCCAGGCCCTGCTCTTCCAGCCAGAGGGTGATGGATCGCTTGGCCAGCGCGGTGGGCTTGTCGTCAAGGCTCAGCTCGCGGTTCGCCGAGTTTACCCCGATGCCGTCATCGCAAAACGCCTCGCTGAAGTTGCCCGGGTTACTCAGGAAATCGTTGCGCAGCGAGGCGATGTCGCGGCCCGCCGAGTCGGGATCGATCCGATGCGCCTCCAGCCAGGCGTCGGGCGGCATCACGACGGGCCGAACCGGCAGGTTATACACGTCGGCAAACGCGAAGTCTCGCTCATCGTGCCCCGGCACGGCCATGATCGCCCCGGTGCCGTAACCCATCAACACATAATCGGCGATCCAGATCGGGATATTGTCACCATTGGCCGGATTGACGGCATAAGCCCCCGTGAACACGCCGGTCTTGGCCTTGCCCAGATCGGTGCGGTCCATGTCGCTCTTGCCCGACGCCGCCGCGCGATACTCCTCCACGGCCTGGAGCTGTTCGGGGCTGGTGATCGTGTCGACCAAGGGATGCTCGGGTGCGAGCACCATATAGGTCGCGCCGAAGAGCGTATCGGGCCGCGTGGTGAAGACGCGGATGACACGCTGTTCGGGAACGGCGGGAAACTTGCTGCTCTGCCGAAGCACCCGCCAGTTGTCGTAACTCCCGTCGCCCCGCTTCACTCTGAAGTCGATGTCCGCTCCCTCGGAACGCCCGACCCAGTTGCGCTGCATTTCCTTGATGGCGGGCGACCACTCGAGACCTTCCAGATCGTCCACCAATCGCTCGGCATACGCCGTGATCCGCAACATCCACTGTTTGAGTGGCATCCGGACCACCGGATGCCCACCTCGCTCGCTGCGGCCGTCTTTCACCTCCTCGTTGGCCAGCACGGTCCCCAGCGCGGCGCACCAGTTGACAGGCACCTCAGCGCGATAGGCCAGCCGCTTTGCGTCGCGATACGCGGCCGCATCCGGGCAATCTTCGGGAATCGGCAGTTCGGCGATCGGCCGCCCTTTGCCTTTGCGCTCGCGGCCTGATGGATCGGTCCACACATGATCGGGATCGTACCAGGTGTCGTGGATCAGCAGAAAAATCCACTGGGTCCAGCGGTAATAGCCTGGGTCGGTGGTGTCGACCTCGCGATCCCAGTCGTACGAAAAGCCCAGCGCCTGGATCTGACGTCGAAAGGTCTCGATGTTCTTCTGCGTCGTGATTCTGGGGTGCGTGTTGGTTTGCACCGCGTACTGTTCGGCAGGCAGGCCGAAGGCGTCCCAGCCCATCGGGTGCAGCACATTGAATCCGCGCATCCGCTTGAATCGGCAATAAATGTCGGTCGCCGTGTAGCCCTCGGGGTGTCCCACATGCAAGCCCGCCCCGCTAGGGTACGGAAACATGTCCAGAACATAGAGCTTGGGCTTGCCCAGAATCCCGTCCTCAACGCGGAATGTCTTGTGCTCGGCCCAGAATTGCTGCCACTTCGGTTCGATTCGCTTGTAATGATATGCCGGCATTTCGCGCCCACCCCGTCCAGACTGTCAACAAGGAAACCATGGCCCGGCCATGCGGGCCGAGCGGAAACGGTACGGGCTCCCCACCCATCCGCGACGCATCGCCTCGGAAATGGCACAGGATACCCCCGGCCCCGGGTTCCCCGCCAGCACGGGCCCACGGCTTGGCAGCCTGGCTCACCCCAGGTTCTCCGGACCAAATGCTTCGGGTAGCAGCGACGCGAGGCTCGTCGTCAGCTCTCCACCGCCCTCGCAGAAGGAAAGAACCATCAGGTCGCGACCAAATTCGCGCAGAACCTGACGGCACGCGCCGCACGGAGCAGTCGGCTTCGAGGTCGGGGTGTAGATCGCAATCGCCCGGGGCCGGTTCGCTCCGCCCGCCACCATCGCGAAGATCGCCGAGCGCTCGGCGCAGATCGTCAGCCCATACGACGCGTTCTCGACGTTGCAGCCGGTGAAAATCTCGCCCGATTCCGTAGCCAAGGCTGCTCCCACGAAAAATTTAGAGTAAGGGGCGTAAGCATTCTTTCGAGCTGCCCAAGCGCGATCCGCCAGCATCTTCCAGTCTATTTG
>JBGSYY010000067.1:0-9947 GCA_041750675.1 Isosphaeraceae bacterium
TCGGCCCAATGGCAGGCGACGAAGAAATGCGCCAGGCACGACAATCGCACGCGGGCCGATTCTCGCGGACCCGTCAACGCGTTGCCCAGAGCCGACCAGAATCGGCCACCGAACCGAAACGGCGCGAGCGCGACCGACGCCGCCAGACCCAGGGGCGGCAGCGGGTAAATCTGTCGGGTTTGGCGGTTCAAGGTGGTCGCCCAATCCGAGGCGAAAAAATGCTGGTGCGGCGGACGCATCGCGTGCAAGACCGTGGGAATGCCCGCTGCGCGCACAATTCGCAGCTCGTTGCCGACCCAGGCGTCGCCGATGCCGTTCGTGGTGACGTAATGAATCATCGGCTTCCGTGTCATGACTGGTGGGCTGCCTCGCCGCGCCCGGACGCGGACGACGACGAAGAGGGCGACGTCGGCGCCGAGGACGGCGCGACACGATTTCGATATACGATCAAATGGTCGCTCGGACGGCTCTTGCCCGAGATCCGATCCCGCACATAGTGCATCACACCCTGAAAGGATGCCGGCTTGCATACGAGATTCAAACCCGCATACGCCAGCGACGTCCCCCAGCTTGCCCCGCGCGTCCGCGCCCGCACGACCAGCTTGGCCAGAATCCGCAAGTAAAGCAGCCCAATGAGCGCCGCCAGCGGCCACCACAAGAACAGGGAAACAAGGGCCACCAGCGGCAGCACGAAGCCGTAAAGCACCGAGCTGACCATCCGCTTCAAAAGCATCCGGCCCGGCCCGTGCCGGTACCGCAAGCCGACCTCGGCGTAGCCATAACCCGCCCGCACGGCTCGTCGCCAGTACTGGCCGAAGCGGCTCATCCGCACGTCGTGGCTCGTCATCTCATCCGCCAGCCGGACGATCCGACCGCCCCGCTCCCGAATCCGGAATGAAAGGTCGATATCCTCGGCGTTGATCGTCGACGCCGACCAGCCGCCGGCGTCGGCCACCGCCTGACACCGCGCCAGGCAATCGCCCCCGAAGTTCGGAGCGTCGCCTGCCGTGTGGTCCCAGTCGATATCCATGAGACGGCTGTACACCGACTCTCGGCACCGCTCCTCGCGGCGTCGGCCGAACACGGCGGCCACGTCCGGGTGCGCTTCGAGATACGCGTGCGCGGTGCCGATCCAGCCCGGCCTGAGCGTGCAATCGCCGTCGATGAACTGAACGTAGGGCAGGGTGGGGTGAAGCCGGGTTAGCTCCTGGAAACCGTCCTGACGGCCACGCGAGGGCGTGTACGGCCCCTCGGTCAGATGCACGACCACCGCGCCCAGCGCGGCGGCCCGCTCGCGGCTGCCGTCCGTCGAGTTGGAGTCGACATACACGACCGTCGCCGCATCGATCCGGGCCGCCTCGATCGCCCGCACCAGACGATCGCCCTCGTCGCGGCCAATCACAACCACGCCCACCTGATCACGCCAGGGGGCGTCGGTGTGGGGCATTTGGCTTAAAGGTTCCGGATTCACAACGCAAGGCACGTGGGCCATCTCGGACTCAGGGTGAGGCCGCCGGCCCGGGAGGGAAGAAGGGCAGCCGGTCGGGTCGTTCGCGGTTACGGTCGTACTTATCCATAGAAGGATAGGACAGAACCGGACCGGCACGCCCCTCTCAATGGGAAACCCCTATCCTAACCAGCCAACCCCGCTAAAGAAAATCCATGTCGCCGGTTTCCGACACCTTCCCGGGGCCTCTGTCGGCTCCGCGAAACACGCGTGGGGCTTTCGGGCAACAGAACGTCCCCACGCCCCCTCCTCGTGACGTACATCTTTCCGTCATAGGAACTTCAGCCGCAAGAGTCCTCAGCTTAGGCCGGGATTCCCATCGCGAGCCTGTTACCACCCCAACACGTTGACTCCTGGCATCATGAACCCCCTCACAACGGCTTTTTTTTCACCCATCGGGTGATATGGCTTGAAGGCTTGCTCAACGGGGTTCTATAGTGAAGCCGCGCGGTCGGGACCTGACCGGCCTCGCCCCTCTCAAAATGATTGCCAGGATGGGCCTCTCCCAAAACTGAATGATTCGGGTTCTCTCAGGCTTGAAGTTCGACGAACTGGATTGCAAAACGCCTGTCGCGGACACCGGTGGCGCTTTCGGAGATTGTGTATGAGCGGACACTCACTGTCGTATTCGGCAAAGTCGGGCACCATTGCCGTACCGGATCTTCGCACCTCCGCCATCGGCCTTGATCCGGCTGCTATACCTGCAACCCCGGTCGCCGAGCAGTACGCCGGTGCTCTCCGCGTGCAGACCTACGAAATGGTCAAGCGCGGCATCGACATCGCCGTCTGCGTGCTTTCCTTGCCTTTCGTCGTCCCGATCTTCGCCCTGATCGCCCTGATCATCTGGCTGCAGGATCGCGGCCCGATCCTCTACACTCACGACCGGGTCGGTAAGGACGAACGCGTCTTCCGCTTCTACAAGTTCCGCTCCATGATCCGCGACGCCGACCGCCTCAAGGACCAGCTCGCCCAGCTCAACGAGCACGTCGACCCCCGCACCTTCAAAATGAAGCGCGACCCTCGAATCACCCCCTTCGGCCGCATCCTCCGCCGCGCCAGCCTCGACGAGCTGCCCCAGTTGATCAATATCCTCAAGGGCGATATGACCCTCGTCGGCCCCCGGCCTCCCTTGCCGCGCGAAGTCGAGCTTTACTCCGACGAAGATCGACGCCGTCTGAAGGTTACCCCCGGCCTGACCTGCCTCTGGCAGATCCGAGGCCGCTCCAAGCTCGCCTTCAACGAGCAGGTCCGGCTCGACATCGAATATATCGAAAGCCGCAGCGTGCTTCGCGATCTCGAAATTCTGGTCCAGACCGTCCCCGCCGTCGTCCTGGGCCGGGGCGCTTACTGACCCCCAACCGACCAGCTCGCTTCTCAATCGAGGGCTCGTCATGATCTCTCTCCTCAGTGGAGAGTTCATGACGAGCCCTCTCTCTGTTCCTCAAGCCAAGACGCGAGGCGAAACGCACACCATTCGCCGGGCCTTGGTAGACAATGCGCCCTCCCGTGGCGAATCCCGTCGATCGGGGGCCGTCGAATCAGCGGGCCATCGTTGTCGTCGTCGGCAGATTCCAGGTCTCGTCGGCGTAGAAGTGCCGCGACACGTCGTCGACACGCGCCCGGATACGGTCGACCTCCGCCGCCGTCAGCTTGCCCCGCCACGACCACGCGTCCTCGTTGCTGTTGCGCGTCAGCCTGTGCAACTGACCCTCGTCGGGCTGCGGCGTCTTGGCGTAGCAATGCTCCTCGATCACCTGTCGGGCCTTCTGTCCCATCGTCAGGCCCAAACGACCGTAGAGCGTCTCGTACTGACCCATCGGGTCGGTCGCCAGGTCCTCCTGCCGAACGTAGATCCACTCAGGATGGCGCGTCTGATAATCGCGGATCACATGGTGGATGATCTTCCAGATCTCCGCGCCGTTGTCGATCAGGTCGTGATCCGTGGCGTCCAGTCGGCGCATCTCGGCCTCGAACGGGCCGAGGACGTCGCGCATCAGCAGCGGTTGGCTCGTCAGCTCGGCGAACGAGAACCGCCAGTTCATCCGCTTGATGCTGGCCACGAACGCGCACGGGTGGCGGATCAGGGCCACGATCTGCGTCCCGAAGTTCGCCACCAGCCATTCGGCCGACATCAATGCGCCTGGAGCCTTGATTAAGGGACGCTCGCCCCGCAACCGGCTCGACCGATAATCCAAGGCTCGCCGCGCCGCGCCGGCCACCCCGCGGAGTGTGGGTCGCTCACGCACCTTGGCCCACCACGGATAGCGAAGCTCCATGATCTGTTCCAAGCGCTCCCGGTACGGCGCTTCGTTCTCAGGCGTGATATACGTGTACCACGTCGTGAACCGGGGACAGGCCGCCGGGTCCTGCGGCGTGACGCTGAACGGCTCGTGGACGTAAACCACCCCAGGCGCCGCCGCCAGCATCTTACCCGTCCAGGTCGAGCCGGATCGGTGCGAACCGGTCACCAGAATCGATCGCCCCGCGCCTTCCCTTTTTGATGTCTCGCTCATGGTGATATGCACTCGATCTTGTGGACAACCGGCGGCGTTGATCGCATCCACGACCGTCCGCACACCCTCATAAGAGTCTCCAACGCTCGCGGGCGGGCCGGAACTCCTATCCGGGACCGACCCGATCCGCCGCCGACGGGCCGTCGCCCACAGACCGCGCCACAGGCTCTCGCTCAACCTGCGGCATGTCCTGTGATGATGTGTTCACAGCTTTGTCGCTCGGGGCCGATTCCGGACCGGTCAGCCAGGCCATCCTGATTTTCTTGAGTTGCCAGCGGTGGAGGTGCCGGCGGAACTCCGGATCGTTATACCGGGGGATGCGCCGGCGCCAGGCATCAAGGTAGCCCACCAGGATATTCAAGCCGCCCAGCACCCAGGGCCGCTCGGCCATGCGGTAGCCCGCGATGCCGAACATATAGAGCGGGTGCGTGCCCATGAAATACTGGCCCATGCCCCAGCGGCGTCGGCCGTGATAGACGCTCTTGTGCGACGATCCCATCTGCCGCAAGTGCTTGATCGCCAGCGCCGGGTCGTCGACGCTCATCGCCTTCCAGCCCAGCATCCGGCAGCGGTGGCAGTCGATCCCATCCCACATCACCTGATGAACGAACCCGCCGATCTCCTCGAAACACTCGCGGCGATACAGCTTGGCGACCCCGTGTGAAAACTCGTCGCCAGTTCGTTCGAGCACGAATCGATCATCCACCGGAATATGCGTCTTGCCGCTGATTGTGCCCAGCCGGGGGTCGGCCGCGAACCGGGCCAGCAGGTCGGCGAAATAGCCGGGGCCGAACTCGAGATCGCCATCGAGCTTGCATACATAATCATAGTCTTTGAGATCGACCTGGGCCAGGCCCGCGTAAAACGCCTCGATCACTCCCGGCCCGACCCGGCGGCCGGTTCCCGGCGGCCGGTGCAGCACGCGGATCCACGACGGATGCTCGGCCGCCGCGCGGTCGGCGATCAGGCCGGTAGCGTCGGAACTGCCGTCATCGACGATGATCCAGGTCGCCGGCCGCGCCGTCTGTGCGGCCATGCTATCAATCGTCCGTTGCAGATACTCGGATTCGTCCTTCACCGGCGAGATGATCAAAACGCGCGGCGTGTTGTCGTGATTCACGGCTGGACTCCCACAAACGGGGGGATCGCATCCGTGGGCAGGCCCAGACCCAACATAAGACGGATGCCAAGCACAACCGCCAGGATCAGCAGGATGAAGGCCGTCGCCTGCAAATCCTGAATCGAGGTGCTCAATCCGTTGCGCCAACGGCCGTACAAACTGGGGCCTAAATTGAAAAGGTCGCTCATCGCCACCATCACCACCACGCCCGGGAGGCCGAAGTATCGGTTCGCCAGCGGTAGGCCCAATCCGATCGCAGCCAGCCGGATCAGGCTGCCGATCGGATTATAATGCAAACGCCCCAGCGCCATCATCGCGCCGTCGACCGTCGTCATGATCGCACGCGGCCACAAGCCGAGCACCAGCATCGGCATGATCCAGGCCGCGTCGTGATAGCGTTTGTCGTAAAGCAGGCGGATGATCAGATCGCCGGTTCCGGCCATCAGGGCGATCCCCGCCCCCATCGCCATCAAGGCGGGCCAGCGATGCCGCATCAGCTTCGCCCGCAACTCGGGCCGAGGTAAGTCGGCGCGGCGGCTCACCACCGGAAAGATGACCATGTTGTTGATACGGCCCAACAAAGTCCGCGGAATCTCGACCATTGTGGTCGCGATCGTGTACGTGCCGAAGATCGCCAGCGGCAGCATCTTGCCCAGCATCAACTTGTCGAGCTGAGTCGACAAGTACGTCAGCATCGTCGAGCACAAGATCCAAGGGCCCACGCGCATGATCTGCCGCGCTGTGGTCCAATCCCATTGGATTCGGTTCGGCGTCTGACGATTCAGATAGTGACTGACCGCGACGTTGTAGATCGCCGTCAACCACGAGGCATACACAAAGGCCCACACATTCCGCAGCCACAGGGCGAACAGGACCGTCGACACCAGGCCGACCACCTGCGCCATGATCTGCAGCATCACCGTTCGGTGCAGCTCCAGATTCCGCCGAAACACGATCAGAAGCGTCGAATTCAAGCCCGAAAGCGCGACCTCGAAGCCCGCCGCGATCAAGAGCGCCGCCAACTGCTCGCGCTTATAAAACCCCTGCACTGGCCAGGCGGCAAGGCTGATGATTCCCCACAGGATGAACCCCCGAACCGATTGCATGGTCCAGGCTGTGTTCAGAAAGGCGGGGTCGTTCCCCCGCTTCTCCTTGATAATCGAGTACCCGACGCCGACATCCGTGAATAGCACGAATCCTTGCACGATCGTCGTGACCAGCCCCATCAGGCCCATGGCCTGGGGCACCAGCAGCCGGGTCAGAATCAGGCTGGAGGCCAACCGCAAAACCGAGCTGGCGCCAAAGCCGACCACCGTCCAGAAAGCACTGTGGTACGCCTTGCGCTTCAGAGACTCTTGAGCCCCCGCGCCGATCTTTTTCACGCCGGCCTTCGGAATCGCGTCCGGGGCCGGTTCGACATCATTGTCCGCTTCCTTGGCCATGCCACCGCTCATCGTCGAATCACCGGCGCCAGGGCCGCCGGACTCGCCGTCAGCTCGCGGGGGCGCGGCACGCCGGCGAATCGTCCGCCACTCATCGGTGCGGTCGACGTGCCGATGCAGGTCAGATTCGTCGCCAGGCCCAGCACGAACATCATCACGGGCGCAAACTCGGGTGTGATCCCGACCCCGTACAACGCCGCCAGAGTGGCCGCCAACACCGCGAACAGGCCCCGCGCATACGGCCCTCGGGGATCGGTTCGATCCCAGATGATTCGCCCCAACTGCCAGAGCGCCAGCACAAACATTCCCACGAACAGTCCAATCCCCAGCCGCCCATACCGCAAGGCGATCGAAAGATAGGTATTGTCCAGCGTCCAGAACTTGTTTTGCAGACCCTCCTCGATATTCACGCCCTTGAGCTCGGGGCCATACCCCAGCAGGCCCGTATTCGCCAATGGCCTTTCATAAACCTTGAACGCCAACTTACGATGATCCATGCTTGTGTAGGTGTATTCTTTTCCATCGATCACAAGAATTTGGAAGTCGCTGTTGGCCTGGGTCGGGTCCGCGCTTTTCTCGAACAGATAGAAGAAGTCCTTGATCACGCCCACGTCGCCGAACCCCGCGATCACGCCGCACACCCAGAGAATCAGCAGCGGCGTGCGCCACTGGCGTGCGTTCAAAATGAAGAACAGGGCCACCGCCCCCAGCGACAACACGATCGGCCCGCGCGAGATCGTGGTTAGAAGCGCGAGAAAAACCAGCCAGGGCATCAGCTTCCACCAGCCCGGCCCCAGGCCCTTGCGCGCCCGATCCGCCGCAACCAGAGCCAGGCCCATGAGTGGAAACAAGATCATCGAGAAGTAAAGCGGCTGCACCGTTGGGCCGCGGGCCCGCGTCAGACCCATCCGGAGATTGGCGCGGCCCCGCCCCCCCACCAGGTTGAAGACGTTAAAACCCGTGGCCACCTCCACCAGCGTCGCCGCCACCAGCGCCACCACGCCCAGGCAGATCACCTTCAAGAACGGATTCAGCTCGTTCAGAGACTCCAGACTGAGCCGGCCGATCACATAAGGCAGCACGTACACCATCAACGGCAAGAGAACCCCGGTTACCGGATACTCCGACCCGGCCACGAGCGTCGAAATGGCCATGACCGCGCCCAGGGCCAGCACGACCCAGTCGGTCGCCCGCAAGCCCCGACGATGCCCTGAGCTCGAAAGCCAGGTGAACACCAGCGCCGGCGCCAGGATCAGACACGCCATGAACCGCGTGTCGATCGCGCCGATGATCGGCACGTTAACCGCGCACGCGCGCGGAAAGAACAGCAGCGCGGCCGTAAACCCCCACCAGGACGCCGCCCGCGTCGGCATCGCGGCGACCATACCCAGAAGGGCCAGAGTGAACAGCCCCATGGTCAATGCGGCCGGAATCATGACGCCACCGCCGCCGTGAGATTCCACGTCTCATCGGTGTAGAACAGGCCGGAGATCGGCTCGACCAGAGCGCGAACGCGTTCCACCTCCTCGGCCGACATCCGCCCCCGCCACGACCAGGCGTCGTCGCTACTGTTCCGTACCAGGCGGTGTACCTCGCCCTGGTCGGTCAGCGGCGTACGGGCGTAGCAATGTTCCTCGATCGTCCCTCGCGCCCGGGCGTTCAGTTCCAGTCCGAGCTGGTCGTACAAGGCCTCGAACCCGGGCAACGGCTCCGCGGCCAGGTCTTCGTAGCGTGCATAGATCCAGTCCGGATGCCGTTCCTGAAACGTCCGGATCACATGGTGCAGGATTTTCCAGATGACCGCCCCATTGTCGATCATGTCATGATCGGTTGCGTCCATCCGCCGCATTTCGTCTTCAAACGGACCGAGCAGGTCGCGCATCAGGAGCGGCTGGCTGAGCAGGCTCTCGAACCGGAACCGCCAGTTCATCCGCCGTAAGCTCGAGACGAACGCGCACGGGTGCCGGATCAAGGCCACGACCTGGGCGTTGAATGTCGACGCCAGCCACTCCGAGGACATCAAGGCGATCGGATCTTTGATCAAGGGCCGATCGCCTCGCTCGCGACTGGCGCGATACGAGAAGCCCTGGCGGGCCGCATTCACAATCCCCCGCGGCGTGGGAAACTCACGCAATTCGGCCAGCCAGTGATAACGCAGGTTGACGATTCGCTCGATCCGCTCGCGATATTCGCTTTCGTTTTCCGTAGTTACGTATGTATACCAGGTTGTGAACCGGGGATGGCACGGCGCGGCCGAGACGCCGGGCGCTCTTGAACCGGTGGGGCGGGCACTGAACGGCTCGTGAATGTAGCGCACGCCTGGCGCTGCCGCGAGCAGCTTGCCCACCCAGGTCGAGCCTGAGCGGTGCGAACCGGTGACCAGGATCGGACGGCCCGATCGTGCATGGGAAGTCAACGCCATGATCGACTATCTCAGGTCCGCATCCCGGATGCTGCCAAGTCTTGCGGAGGCGCCGACACGGGCGGAAGCCACGTCATGCTTCCAGGCCGGCAGTTAAGCCAATACTTTACCCGAAACCCCGGGCTTCCGTCGCCCCGCTCTGCGGCTCGATGCTGCCAGAAAACGTCACCGGCCGTCAGATACGGCTCGAAACCATGGCACGCTCGCGGAGGACGTTCGGAGTCGATTCGATCGCTCCGGAACGTCCAGGTGAGGGATGTCCAGCCCGCGACGACCCCACGCAGAGAGTCGCCACCGCGCCCATCCCCCGGATCGTGCCGATCGCCGCCCAGCCCAACACCCAAAACACCAGCAATAACGGCAGGCACCAGAGCCGAACCATCACGCCCAAAACCCCTGCCGCCCAACGCACGACAGGTGTCTCGTCGTCGCCACCGTCGACCCAGCCCGCAACGTGCTCCGGCCCCAGCTCGACAGTGCTCATGGTCCGTTTCTCCTGATTCTTAATATAGCACTACCATCGCTGGGATAGGAACTCAAGATGGGCTTAACGCGGCATCCTGACGATTCACGCTGCGGAGCGAATCCCCAGCGGTACGCCCGGACGGGCACCAGCTCACTCGCTAGTTTCTATAGATCATGTCGGCGGTGGCGGCGCGAGAAATCAACCGCTTTGGCCAGGATTGGCCGTCGTGGGAGGAGGTTGATCCGCAGGACCGGCGGAATTAGCGGGGCCGGATCAGGTCCAGGATCTTTTGCCAGCGGCTGCGCTGTTCGTTGCGGATCTCGGCGATCCGTCGCGAGACCAGGACGAGCGGATCGTCGGATCCGGCGGGGTATCGGGGCGGGGTTGGGGACGTGGTCGTAGGTGCCTTGGGCAAGGGGGCGGCGGCCACTGGGGGGAAAGGCTGCGCGGGTACGGAGGCTCGGTGGCCGTTGGGAG
>JBGSYY010000068.1:0-8499 GCA_041750675.1 Isosphaeraceae bacterium
GCCGGCGGGGGCGGAGCTGGTGCGCCCCGCCCGGCCGTTCGATCCTGATGTCGGTCGTGCTCCGTCCGCCCACGAACCTGGGCGATGTCGCCTGGCTGACGGCTCTCGGCGCGGTCGCCGTCGCTGAGGTGGTCGAATCGACCGGCCTGCCTCCTGCGAGCGTGCGAATCAAGTGGCCCAACGACGTCTACGTTCTCGGCCGCAAGATCGCCGGAGTGCTGGCTGAACGCCGGCCGGGCGTCGCGTTGGGGATTGGGCTTAACGTCAATCTTCGGTCGGAGGAGTTCCCCGACGAGCTACGCGCAGCGGCAACCTCGCTCCAGATCGAAACAGGACTTCCCCACGACCGATCGGAGCTGGCACGCAACCTGATCCGCGCACTCGACCGCCACTACCGTCACGCACTCGACGCGGGTCCGGCCGCCTTCAACGAACCCTGGCGTACTCGCCTCGGACCACTCGGGAACCTGGTAAGGCTCCACACCCCCACAGGCATGGCCGCGGGCCGATTGATCGACGCCGATCTCCGTGACGGGGTGTGGATCGAGGCCGTCGACGGTACTCGCCGGCACCTGGCGCTGAGCCAGATTCTCGGCCTCGATGCCGAGCCACTCGACGACCCCGTTTGACAGGCCCGCAAGCCGGGCCTACGGTCATTGATGAAGAGGCCGCCCGCGGGGCAACCGCGAACTTGAAACGACCCGACGAGTCCGACCCCTCGACGACCGCGCGGCCCTTCACCAGTACACAAGCGAGCTATCAACGCCTCGGGGAGGGGTGTTGGTCGTCGAAGGCGGGGACCGGATGCTGGGAGCATTCCGGGAGGGCCCCGCCTTCGACATTTTTCTCATCATCGATGTTGAATTGCGGCCACGCCCAACGGGATCACACTTGGTGACGCCCGGCTTGCCGTGTAAAGTTCATTTGCTGACTGTCGCGGAACCCGACCTGGACGGTGGGTGATGTGTGGGCCGTTCTTTCCCGGCCCACCGGCAACACGCGAACGCTGGGGCCGCACGTGAGCAACTGTTGGGCTATCCGGGTCGGCTGGATGTCCGGTCTGGTTTGTGTTTCGATCACCTGCACATCGTGGGTCTGCCGCCGCGCCACGGCTGACCAACGCCAGGGAGGCTGCGTCATGCCGGAACCCACGATTTCGCCGCTGCTCGTGGATTATTTCTCCGAGTTCCTCGCCGATCGCGACGACGAAGCCTTTCGCCGCAAAGTACGCGCACGCTACGATGAAGGCACGCTCTCACGCTTGCTTGTATCAGGCGATGTCGAGGCGCGTCGCGCGGCCGTAGTGGCCCTCGGCCTGCTCGGCTCGTTCCAGCACGTCAACCCTGTGCTGGCCCGCACGCTTCGCGACTCCGATCCCATCGTCCGCCGGTTGGCGCAAAACGCGCTCTGGGCCGTCTGGTTCCGGGCCGATTCCCCGGAAAATAACGCGCTGCTCGAACGTGTGAGGCGGCTGCTGGGATCCGAGCGAGTCGACGAAGCACTCGACCTGGCCAATCAGTTGATTGAGCGATCACCCCGCTTCGCCGAGGCCTACAACCAGCGCGCCATCGCCTACTTCTCCCAGGGCCGCTATCGGGAATCCGCCGCCGACTGCCGCCGCGTGATCGAGCGAAATCCCTACCACATCGGCGCTCTCGCCGGGCTGGGCAAGTGCTACCTTGAGCTGGGCCGACGTTCCGAGGCCATCACGACATTCCGGCACGCACTCGATCTTCAACCCTTCGACGAGGATCTCCGGCAGACCATCGACGTGCTCGAACGCGTGAGCGAATGATCGTCGGTCTCCGTTCGTGATCGCCGGTCGTCTCGGATTGGACGCCTTGCCAAGGGCTGTGCCGGGCCGAATAATCCATGGAGTTATTCGCGATCCGTCACATCGACGGGGCGAATCGGTTTCGACCCGCCCCGCGGCCGTACCTCGCGCTGCCGGGCCTCCCCGAGGATCCAGGGAGAACGGCGGCGTGATCGATCATGGCAACGCGTTACGCGGCTTGAGCCTCGAGGATCTGCGGCGGGCCGTCGATATCTACCTGAACCACGCCTACCCCGACGGTCAGCCCCCTGAGTCCATCCTTCGCCGGCTCAACTGGGCCGTCGCCCAGGGAATTCCCGGCTTGCTGACGGAACGGCCCTTCGAGACCGTCCTCGTGCCCGACCCCGCCCATTCGCCCATCTACGCCCTCCGCCTGGGTAATCACGCTTATCCGCACATGAAGCTTCAGGTCCAGCCCTGGAATACCCAGGCCGGCTACCTGCTCACGGTAAACACCCACGACCAGGTGAGCAACCTCGATCCCAGCATGCCCGGCGCGACCGAATTTCGCGAACTCCAGGTACGAAACCGGACAATCAAAGAAGCCATCGAACAGGACTGGGACAGCCACGGCCTGCCCAACTTCCATCGCTACCTCCGCGAATGTCTCAGCGCACTCGAAGACCCGGCAAGCGGCGATTCCGCCTCGTCATCATCGGCCCTGACCTGAGCAACCTCGATGCTCCCGGGGCAAGATGATCGAGAAGGTCGACCCTTCGCCCTCGCGGCTCTGAACCTCGACCTGACCGCCGTGCAGCTCGACGAACCGACGAACCAGCGAAAGCCCCAAACCGATCCCGCGTTTGCCGAATTCCAATTCTCCCGAAGAATGACGCCGCGTGTCGTAGCCCGTGAAGAACGGCTCGAATAGATGCGGTAAAGCCTCGGCTTCGATGCCGATCCCCGTATCGCGAACGGCGAACCGGACGGCATCCGGCCCCACACCCTCTGCGCGAATCCGAATCGAGCCTCCATCCGGAGTGAACCGGACGGCGTTGACGATCAAGTTGGTCAAAATATCTCCGATTTTGATCGGATCGACCGCCGCCCCACCCAGGTCGGGTGCGATCTCCACAACGATCTCAAGCCGACGCCCTTCCAGAAACGGCCGCACTTCCTCGACTGTTCTCCGCACCAAAGGCTCCAGTTCCGTCGGCTCGATCGAGATCGCTTCGCCGATCCGATCGGTATGCAACAGCTGAAACATACGTTCAAGCGTCTTCGCCAGGCGCGTTCCGGCTGCCCGCATCCGCTCCACCCGGCCGCGGGCCGAGGCATCCTCCGAGCCTGCCAGCCGGAGTGCCCACAGATCGGCAAGACCCAGAATGACGGCGACCGGCGTGTTCAGTTCGTGGCTGGCAACCTCGATGAAGGCCGACTTCAGCCGGTCGGCCTCGCGAAGCTGCTCGTTGCTCTCTTGAAGCTCGGCCACGAGCCGCTGACGCTCCACAAGCAACGCGTTCTGCTCGAACGCCTGGCGGACGATCGCCGTAAGCTCATCGGAGTTCCACGGCTTGGCAATGTAGCGGAAAACGCTCCCCTCGTTGATGGCGTCGATCACCGTCTGAAGCTCGGCGTAGGCCGTGAACAGCAGCCGTGTCGCCTCGGGTTTTCGCCGCTTCACCTCGCCCAGAAACTCGACCCCGCTCATTCCGGGCATCCGCTGGTCGGACATCACGACCTGAGGCGAAAGCGCGTCGAGCTTCTCGAGCGCGTCGCGCCCACGCAGGAACGTCTCCACCCGGTAGTCGCGGCGGAAAAGATCCTGGAGCGAGCGGAGGTTGTCCTGCTCGTCGTCGACCACCATGAGAACAGGCCGTGTCCCCGTGTTCATGGCACCAACCACTGGGCCGCCGCCGGGGTCGACCTGAGTCGCATCACAAGGCGAGCGTGTGAGCCGCCTTCTTCGTAGCTCAACTCGTCGACCAGGCCCCGCGCAATGAGCAGGCCGAATCCGCCCTCACGTAGTCCAAGTTGCTCGCGGACGTCGAGATGCTGGAGTGGATCGTCGCGGTTCGCCGCATGCGGCAGATTGTTTAGATCAAATCCGGCCCCTTGATCGATCACCTCGACCTCAACCCGGTCGCCAAAGGCCCGAAAGGCGACCCGCACCGCCGCCTCGACCCGCGAGCGGTTCCCCCATTCGATGGCGTTCAGGCCGATTTCGAGAAACGCCTGGCGGAGCCGCATCACCTGGTCGCGGCTGAGCGGAGTTTGCTGGCAGAGCTCCACCAAGAAATCGTTCACTTCGAGTAAATACTCGGTTCGGCTCTCCAACTCCAGCTCGACCTCGATCCGCAAGCCCTCCACGCTCAACCGATGCGCCCAGCTCAACGCACGTTCCACGGCGTCCTCGAATTCGGCGAGTGTGTAGGGCCGCATCAGATGGACGTTGGCACCCACCCGCATACCCCGATGTCGCACGTCGGTGTCGTCGAGCGAAGTCACCATGATGATCGGAATCGCGGCCGTGCGCGAATCAGCCCGCAGCAAGCGACAGAGGTCGAAGCCATTGATGTCGTACAGCTCCATGCTCAACACGATCAAATCCGGCTGATGCTGCCTCGCCCATTCCAGACCGGCCGAACCGCTCCGGCCTACCGTGGTTCGCGCTCCCGGCGATCGATTCATCCGCAGCACGTTCGTGACATGCCTCAGATCGTGGTCAATCACCAGGAGATTCACGGAACGCTCTCTCGTCTCGATGCGATCGGCAAGGGTATCGGGCATGTCCGTCGGTCCGATCGTGACTAGTCTCAAGTATGCAATTCGACGAGGTCACCTTCTTGCAGCTCGTAATCGCGACGCACCGTCTGCCCTTCAAACAACCCTACACCCCAAACACGGGCGAATTTCGAACTTTGTTCCAGATCGCCGTGAATCGTACGCGCCAGCTCCGCCACCGTCGACCCGTACGCCAGGGTGTAAGGATTGCTCCGCTCCGCCGCACGTCCGGGAACCTTGGTGTAGACACGCAGCACTCCAAGCCGCTCATAGATCGCCGAGCGCAACGGCTCTAGCCCCTCCTTCGTCTCAGCCGAGACCGCGTGGATCGGGAACCGATCCCCAAACCATTCCCTCGCCAGTTCCAGCCGCGTCGACGCCCCTTCGGCATCAAGCTTGTTGGCGACCAGCAGCGTGGGCACATGCCGCAGCGCTTCATCCTCAACATCGTACGGTAGCGTCCCGACCAGCTCCGTATGCAGCGACTCCAGCCGCTGCAGCGTGGCCTCGGCGGCGTCGAGTGCGTCGTCGTCGGCCAGGTCGATCGCCAGCATGGCCGCATCGGCCGAGCGGATCACTCCCACGCTCCACGGCTCCAAAAAGTCGGCCGTGATCGCCGGCAGATCGACAAGCTGAACCGAAACATCTTCCCAGGCCATCATCCCCGGCTGCGGCGCTCGCGTGGTGAACGGATATGGAGCAACCTCGGGATGAGCACGCGTGAGCGCCTTGAGCAAGGCGCTCTTACCGCTGTTGGACGGCCCGACCAGAACCACCTGGCCCGCCCCCTCATGCGGTACCCGAAAACTCCGGCCCGACTTCTTCGCTCCAGGCTTGGCCTGTTCCAGTTCGTCACGCTGGCGGCTGATCTTTTGCTTGAGATCGGATTGAAGCTTCTCCGTTCCCTTGTGCTTCGGGAGCAGGCGAAACATCTCGCGAAGCTTATCCAGCCGCTCGGTCGGGCTGGTCGCCCGCCGAAATTCCTCTTCGGCCTTGCCATATTGCGGGGGAAGATTGGCCGGCATCGGCGGTACGCTCCAGCGTCTGCGGTCCTGTTCGGGAAGCTCGTGTGCGTCAAGGATTCCGTATCGCCTTCCAATTACGCTACGCGACCCGACGGCCCTCGCCAACCGAAAAAGCAAAGGCGTGGATTCTGGGAAGCGCGGCTGACGCAGCGGCCGGCTTCCCACCTCCACCAACATCAGGGCCGGCCGAGCTTCAGGGTCTGCAACACGCTCTCGGCCAGTGCGCGAAACGCCTGGATCTCGTCGGGCGAGTTGGTCAGCGCCATCGCCTGGATCGCGCCCGGCTGACCCGGAAGCATCAGATAGCCGTCCACATGAGTGCGCGACGCGCCGACCGCCTGCGCCGGAGGCGTCAAGGCGGCTTCGATCCGATACACGGCCATCCCGGGCCACTCCGCCGCTGGCAACTGTTTGGGGTCAAGCGGCAAGACTTCAAAACCGGCCGCCTTGTATCGTTCGATCGCCCCCTGAAAAGCCTCGTCGGGTTTGGGCTGGACCCCCTCACGATAGCTGATGACGAGCAGATCCGGCGTTTCGCGGCGGAACTGGACCAGGGTAACCTGATCCCCGGCTGCACCGGGCGCTCTGGGATCTATGCGGAAGGTCTGCGGATGGCGGAAGTGGAAGCGGCCCAAAGGATCGGCGTAAACCAGCCACGAGTTTTCCGGCGTTGGTGCCGGCGGCGGATTGGGTACTGAGAGCGGCCGACCCTCGGGGACCGGCCAGCGGCGCTGCAGGATAAGCTCGCGACGTTGCTCGAATCCCGGCGGTCCATTGGCGATGGTCGGAACCGTCGTCACCTGAACGTGGCGGAGGCTCGTCAAAGCGCCGGCTCCGATCAGTGCCTCATCGCGTGTCTGGGCGGCATTCGCTCGCCCTCCGGCCGCCGGCTGAGGGGCAATCAACCGGAACGCGAATTCCAGCCTTGAACGCACGCTGGTCGGACCCATGCGAGTCCGGATCCGCCCTTCAAGGTCGAGAATGGCGATCTCGGTCGCTCCATCGGCCTTGGGCTCGACGATCGGGCGAATCTCGCTCAGCTTCCCTTGAATCGAGCCGCTCTCCACCGGTTCGCCAAGCAAGGCCGCGGCGGCCACCTGGGTCAGTACCCAACTCTCCCCCAAACGCAGCGGACCCACCGGGAGTATGTTCGACAGCCCCGGCGTGAACGGCGTCCCCGCGGCAAAACGGTACTCGTGATCCCACAGCCGCCGATCGGGCGTCAGCACCGTCAGCGTGGGATTGACCGACACCGGATTCTCGATCAACAGATCCATGCCGCTCATCAGGGCGGGCGCACCAATTTCGGCCCAGGGGTCGGGCGTCACCGAGGCGCTCTCATACCGACGCACCAGCGCTTGCACCGCCTGTTCGTCGATCGGGTTCACCGACGCCACACGCTCGGCATACCGCGCCGCGCGGACCACTTCCTCCACGCGCGGAGCACCCTGCGCGTTCTCCGTGGAAACCTGAATCGTCTCGCGATAACCCACCTCGTATTCGGTCATCACCGCTTCGGCGGGTTGCGAGCCATACCGCTCAACGAAGCGGTACCGCGTGGTGAGATCGCGCTCGATGGAACTCGCCCCGGGTGGGGAATCCTGCGCCCGAACAATCGTTCCGCAGCCGCCCACAAACATGGCGACGGTCAGCAATGCGCGACGATCCATACTCTCAATCCCCCTCGCGTTCCTGAGACTCCGAAACCGTTCGCAACCGCTCCCCTGCAATTGAGTGGCTCAATCCACCCATTCCAGAGAGCCGATGACCCGTAGGTCCTGGTCGCCAAACGCCGGCTCACTCGCTCGGCTCAGAGTAAAGATCGCAATGAGCTGATCGCCTTGCGGGCCTGCCGCCAGGTAATAATACCAAATCGGTACATCGCCATTCTCTTGTTCCAGCCCTTCCAGCCCAACCTTGTAGCGAAAACCCCCTGCCGCCGAACCACCCACTTCGCCCGATCCGGTCACTCGACCCACATTCGCGCCCAGCGCCTTCTCAACGTCGACGCGAAATTGCTCCGGGTCCTGATGCCGGCCCGCGCCGGCGTTGGGCCCCGCAACCACATCGAAACGCGCCACCAGGTTCGGCCCCTCCACCCGCCGCAAGACGATGCGGCCGCCTTCGCTCGAAGTGACATGCCAGTTGCGATCGTGCAGCAGCCGCGACTTCCCTCCAGGCCCCCCCAGAATGAGCAGCTCACGCGCCGGCTCCGGCTCCAGCGGCAAGTCGGCCAAAGCGGCATCCGAGAGCTCGCCCGGCACCTCGATCCCCTCCCGCGTGATTTCCAGACTACTCTTCACGTCCAGCGCCGACTCAACGTGCCCCCGCGTGCGCGTCTCCTGACGCTCTAGCCGAAGCCGGCGGACGCGCTTGCCCACGCGGTCAAAAATCAGCTCGCCCGTGGCCAGCACCGACCCCTCCGCCCCACGCACCGTGCCCTTGATCTCTCCCGTCAGCTCGATCCGCGCGGCGGTGTCGTCTAGTGCGGCCAGTCGCCCGCGCAGGCTGTTGGCCTTGATCTGCTCGTATTCGGATACCGCCCGAGCCACATCTTGCCCCAGCTCCCACCGATCGCCCAGTTTCACAGGATTGGTTGGCAAGAAGCGGGAAAGCGTCAGGGGATCGCACGCGCCCTGGACCAGATCCAGTTCCTCGCGCGTGAGTGGACCGCCGGCACTGGTGACCACAACCGTTGCGTCCGCGCCTCTTCGATTACCGATGAGAAGCCCAACCTCAGGCCGCACGCCAAGGACCGCCGTTTGACCCAATCCGCGAAAAGCGTCGACCTTTCCCTCCGCACTCTCCAATCGACGGACGGCCACGGTCGGCTGGCCGGACTCGTCCACCTGACGCACCCGCTCCAGCCATCGAGTCCGCGCCGACGAGCGGAACGGAAGCTCCTGGCCCGCCGCC
>JBGSYY010000069.1:0-8756 GCA_041750675.1 Isosphaeraceae bacterium
CGCGGCCCGGCCTGCGCGACGAGCACGGCGTCGAAAACTGTTCTATAACCTGCGGCTCAGGCCCAGCTGCCATCTCACGCCCGATCTGCAGATCCTTCAGCCGGGCTTGGCCCCAGTCGATACGGCGATCGTACTGGGGCTGCGCTGGAAAGTCGATTTTTGAGCGGACTGGTTTCGGGCCGTCAGTGCTCATGCCGTTGAAGTCCGAGCATAACCCGCCAAACCTTGCCCAGGGCTTCGATATACGCCGCTCCTTGCGGCCCAGCCTGCTTTTTCACTTTCGACTTGAAGTCGTCGTAATCCGTCTCCTCGGCAAGCTCGGCCAGAACACGTGTCCAGACGCTCTTGGGCACAAAGATCCGGCAGGCGTAGTCTCCTTCGGGCGTATCAACGATCTCGCAATCGTGGAGCGAGTCCGGGAAGCGTTCACGGAGCGCATCGAGGTGCGATCGCAGCCGGGCGCGGACCATGATCCGATCAGAATCGACGGGCTTGCCTTTCGCCCCATCACCCTGCCGTGCGCAGACCGCGCTATAAAAGCCATGCTTGGTGAAGATCCACATCGCGGCATTCTCCAAGATATTCGCCGATCGGACAGCACATGGGCGCAATCCCTGCCCGCCCCATGCTGCCCACTGGCTCAAGGCCCGTCCAGAACCTACCGGCACTACGGGAATCGGCATGAAATGTGCTATTGCTTTCACTCAGTATCGGGGGTTTTCCGGAAGCAAGCCGCCACAGGTGCGAGCGACCGTGCGACCACGACTTCATCGAACGTTCACATCCGCAAAGGAACATGATATGAAAATTCTATCGATCACAAAGCTGTTACATGATCAACTCAAGGATATTTATAGCGCCGAGTCACAGCTTCTCAAAGCGCTGCCCAAGATGGCCAAGAAAGCATCGACGCCCGAGCTGAAGCAGGCCTTCACCTCGCATCTGGAGGAGACGAAAGGCCAGGTCGAGCGGCTCAAGGACGTGGGCACGATTCTCGGCCTTCGCTTGACCGGCAAGAAGTGCAAGGCGATGGAGGGCCTGGTCGAGGAAGGCAGCGAGATTTTGGAAGCCGAAGGACCAGGCCCCGTGATCGACGCCGCCTTGATCGCCGCCGCGCAGCGGGTCGAACATTACGAGATCGCCGCATACGGCACGATGCGCACCCTGGCTGAGCAACTCGGCCATGCCAAGGCCGCCAAATTGTTGCAAATGACGCTGAAGGAGGAATCGGCGGCCGACGCGAAACTGACGATGGTCAGCGAGTCAACCGTGCTCCCCGCGGCGCTTCAAAGCGAGGCGCTCACCGTCTAGGCTCGCCGCATGAGTTCCCCACTTCCTTACGAATTGATGGCGTGCCGTTCGATATGCCGCGAAAGCGGAGTCGAACGGCACGCTGCATTTCCACGAGCCGAAACCGGATCGGACGTCAGACTTAGGTCCGTGCGACGCAACCAGGGCGACGGAGATCTTGACCATCGCGGGCCACTGCGCGATGGTTGAGTTCAGTGACCTCGACGTTTGCTCGTCATTGCGTTTCCTCCATGCTGCCCAGTCTGGAATAATCATGTTCTCCATTTTCCTCGCCACCCTCGCCCTGCTTGTTCCGACAACCATTCAGGCCGAGCCAATCCGCCTCCATCCCGACAACCCCCGCGTCTTCCAGTGGCGCGGCAAGACGACCCTGCTCATCACCAGCGCCGAGCATTACGGCATGGTGCTGAACCTCGATCTAAACGATCGCAAATATCTCGAAACGCTCGAGCGCGACGGGATGAACTACACCCGCATCTTCACCGGCAGCTACGTCGAGCCTCAGGGCGCTTTCGGCATCGAGCGCAACACCCTCGCCCCCGCGCCCGGCCGCTTCCTCGCCCCCTGGGCGCGCAGCGACCAGCCCGGCTACGCCGGTGGCGGAAACAAGTTCGACCTCGACACCTTCAACCCCGACTACTTCGCGCGGCTGGAGTCCTTCGTCGCCGAGGCCGGCCGACGCGGCGTCGTGGTCGAGGTCACCCTGTTCTCCTCGATCTACGGCGAGCCGCAGTGGAAGGTCTCCCCCTTCCATCCTGGCAATAACGTCAATTCTCTGGATATCAACGAGTTTCGCCGCGTCAACACCCTCGACAATGGCGCGATCCTCGGCCACCAGGAGCGTCTCGTCCGCGAGATCGTCCGCCGACTCAACGGCTTCGACAACGTCATCTACGAGATCCAGAACGAGCCCTGGGCCGATCACTCGACCATGGGCGAGACCATCAATCCCTACCTCCTCGACAAGACCACCTTTCCCAACGCCGTCCAGATCACGACCGAAAAGTCGGTCGCCTGGCAAGCTCGCGTCGCCTTCTGGATTCACGATGAGGAGTCGAAGCTCCCCAACCGTCACCTCATCGCCCAGAACATCGCCAACTTCCGCCTGGCGCTGAGGGTCGAGGATCTCGCCGAACACGTCAATATCCTCAATTTCCATTATGTGTACCCCGAGGCCGTGCGCTGGAACCCCGGCTCCGGCCCCATCGGCTGCGACGAGACCGGCTTCCAGGGCCGCGACGACGCCAACTACCGCCGCGCGGCCTGGGCCTTTCTTCTGGCCGGTGGCGCGATTTATAACAATCTCGACTACTCCTTCACCGTCGGCCACGAGGACGGCACCGACCCCAACAACCCCAACGGCCCCGGCGGCGGCGGCCCGGCCCTGCGAGCTCAGCTCAAGATCCTGGCCGACTTCCTCAACGGCTTCGCACTGGAACGGATGCGGCCCGACCCCGCCCTGCCCGTCTCATGCCCCGGCGCATCGGCGATCGGCCTGGCCGAGCCGGGCCGGCAATACGCCATCACCTTCCGAGGCCGAGGCCCTTTCACCGGCGCGATCCACGGCCTTCCCGAAGGGCGTTATCGCGTTCAGTGGACCGACCCGCTCCACGGCCCCATCGGCGAGCCGGAGGTCAAGAATCACAGCGGCCTGATCTTCCCGCTCATCAGTCCACCATTCGACGACGCCATCGCCGTCTCCATCCAGCGAGAAGACTAAAATCGTCTCTCGATCCTCAGGTTGTTGAGTTCTTCTCAGCCTTGCCGCAAGTCACCCTCGCGCAGGCGGGGATCCAGTGCGTGCGCGACGAATCGCCCCAACCGCCTCCCTCAAAAAGTCATCCCCGCGCAGGCGGGGATTCAGTGCGAGCGCGGCAATTACTTTGAATCCCCGCCTGCGCGAGGATGACAGCAGCGGAACCGAACTGCCTGAAGCTCAATTCCAAGATGGGGACTGGCTCCGAGCCTTCGAGACGCCTGTCCCCCATCTCGTGAAAAGCAAAAATAAATGCACATAAAAGAGTAGGGACAGGTAGTGACATCGTTTGTCGTCCCTGTCCCCCTTCTCTGGCTTAGTCGGCGTCGATCTTGATCTGCTTCGGCTTCGCCTGCTCGGCCTTGGGCAGTGACAGGGTCAGCACGCCGTGCTCAAACTTCGCGTTGGCGCGGTCCGAGTCGATCGGCGTCGACAGCGAGACCGTCCGCTGAAACGCCCCCGAACGCCGCTCGCGCAGGTGCCAGTGGTCGCCCTTCTTCTCCTCTTCCGACTTGAGCGTCCCCCGGATTGTGAGCGTGTCGCTATGCACGGTGATCTGCACATCGTCCGGCTTCACGCCGGGCAACGACGCCTTCACGATGAACTCATTCTCCGTCTCGACCAGATCCAGCGGCAGCGCGGCGACCGCCTGCACCTGTCCTGGTCCACCGCCCGTACCCGGACGGACAAAGCTCTCACGAAGCAGGCTGTTGAACGCGTCACTCAGGCTGACCGCGTCACGAAACGGTTCCCAGTGCTCGATTGCCATGGCTGTTGCCTCCTCGTACCTCTGTGTCAAACTCGCGCCGTCTCCCCCTTCGCCAGGGAGAACCGATCACGCACAAGTCGCCACCACACAGGTCGCGGCTCGGACGATCGTCGCGAAGAAATAGGAGCAAGCGCTGTGCCAAACGTCTTTGCATGAGCGTAAGCCTCTTGAAATTCTCTAGTTATGATAAGAGATCGCCAGAGCGTCCGACTCGGTATTCGGTCGATGGTGCCAAAATGGCATGGGCGTTGGATGGCCCATTTCGACCCTGCCAAATTGGCATCAGGCGTGAGCCGCTGTCGCCACTGACGCGCGGCGGAAGGGTCGCCAGGGACGGGCGAATGACAGGGTCGTTCGGAGTGTCGTCGGCCGCGACTTCGTCGAGCAGGTCGAGGAACGGTGTCGTGGCTCGGGAATCTGCTTCTCCCACAAGATGCCGACGAGGAGTTGATCGTTGTCCATGCGCGGCGGCATCGTTGATTGTCAGAACATTGCCGAACGGCGGCCTGTGCCAATAACATTGCGGCCAATTCCTCGCAAACCGCTGACCCGCGAACCCATCTCGAGCACGTCCGCCATGAGCCTTTCAAAGCACCTGCTCTCCCCCTTCGACCTGCACGGCCTGGCCCTGCGGAACCGCGTGGTCATGGCCCCGCTGACTCGTGCCCGGGCCGGGCGTGATCGCGTGCCCAACGACTTGATGGTCGAATACTACACCCAGCGCGCCTCGGCCGGGCTAATCATCGCCGAGGCAACGACCGTCTCCGAGCAGGGCATCGGCTGGGTCGATTCGCCGGGCATTTATAATCAAGCACAGGTTGATGGGTGGGCCAAGATCAACACCGCCCTGCACCAGCGCGGCACGCCGTTCTTCCTCCAGCTCTGGCACTGCGGCCGAGCGTCGCACAGCAGCTTTCACAACGGCCAGCCGGCCGTCTCGGCGTCGGCGATCAAGATCAATGGCGACACGATCCACACGCCGAACGGCAAGGAACCCTACGAAACCCCGCGCGCTCTGGAGACGGCCGAGGTGGCGGCGGTGGTGGACGACTACCGGATGGCCGCCCAGCGGGCCAAGGACGCGGGCTTCGACGGCGTCGAGATCCACTCGGCCAACGGCTACCTGATCAACCAGTTTCTCGACTCCAGGACCAACCAGCGCACGGATGACTACGGAGGCAGCGTCGAGAACCGTTACCGCTTCTTGAAGGAGATCGTCGAGGCGATTCTGACCGTCTGGCCGGCGAATCGCGTGGCGGTGCGGCTCTCGCCCAATGGCACTTTCAACGACATGGGCGCGCCCGACTTCCGCGAAACGTTCACGCATGTCGCCAGTCGGCTGAACGCTTATGGCCTGGCCTATCTGCATGTCGTCGACGGCCTGGCGTTCGGCTTCCACGAGCAAGGCCCGCCGATGACGCTGTCGGAATTCCGCGCGGTGTTCAACGGCCCGCTGATGGGCAATTGTGGGTACGACCGCGAGTCGGCCGAAGCCGCCATCGCCAACGGCCAGGCCGACCTGATCGCGTTCGGCCGCCCCTACCTGAGCAACCCCGACCTCGTCGAACGGTTCGCCAACGACTGGCCCCTCAACCCACCGGCGGATATGAAGCAATGGTCGGCCCCAACGGCGGAGGGGTATACGGATTTCCCGTTTTATTCAGGCGCGTGAGGCGAGTGGGATTCGCCGCACCGTCTTTGAGGACCCACGGGACCAGCCGCGGTCCGTGGGGCGGGTGCCCTCACAGCCAATTGTGCGCGCGAACGTCGGGTTGCGCGGACTGGGGCGAGTTTGGGGCGAGAGTCGGTGTTCGCTCAGGATGGGTCGACGAGGAATTGGTACGCGCGAAGATGCGGTTACGCGGATTGGGTTGACCTGGCCGGAGCCGGTCGCGGGCTTCGAATCTCTCGGGTTCGCTCCGCGCCGGTGATGCGGTGCGTCGAAAGAAAGTGCGCACGAACGTCGTGTCGGGCAGCCTGGGCCGAGATTGACGGCATGAAGGTGCTCGTGGACGGGAGGGAACGAGTTGCCAATGAGCGCTCGGCCGGGGTACGACGGATACGATCGGAGGGCGACCGCATGGGTATCGGGGAGATCGGACGGAATGTCGAAAGGGGCTGACGGACGGGGGTCATCCTGTTGCGGATTTCTCGCGGGCTCGCATCGCTTACACCTCTCCCAGGCGCGTAAAAGAAAGTCCCGGGGGAGAATCTTTTCTTCTCGCTTTACTTTACTTTGGACCTCGATATAGGATGACATTTGGTCTGCGTGGTGAGACCCTCACGTATCCGGTGTCGTCCAATCCGAGTGACCGCCTGTGGGATTTTGAATGGCTCGAACACCGAACAAGGGAAAACCTAACCCGCAATCCACCGACGATCGCGTCCCTTCCAACCCAGCGGGACGGAAACTCAGTACCACAGGACGGAAACAGAAGCAGGGTGCTAAGGATGCGCACGGCGGTCATGGCTCGGGCAACGCGAAGGTCACTCGGAGCGAGACCGAACCTCGAGGGTCCACGGGTCGGGAGTTAAATTGCATCGGTTCCTTACCGGGAGATGAGTTTATGGCCAATGGTACGACGGAACAACGGCTGCAGAAACTGGAACAAGTGCTCCAGCAGATAGCCGCGTTGACCGCCCAGTTCGGCACCCTAGTTAGCAAAGTACAGCAACCCCAGCCCGCCACACTGACCATCGCGGCGGGGACCGACGAGATCGAGTCGTACTTCGCGCAAGGTGGGGCCTCGCTGCTCGAAGGGGCGGTGTCGCCGGCCGCAGCGTCCGCCTTCACGATCGAGGTGAGGTTCCTGGGCGGCCTGACTCAGAACCAGAAGGATGCCTTCCGTAACGCGGCCGACCGCTGGACCCGGGTCATCGTCGGTGCCTTACCCAACGTTCAAGTCGACGGGGAACTCATCAGGGGAGTGCTGATCCTGGCGCAGGGGGCCGACATCGACGGTCCCGGCAAGGTCCTCGGGCAGGCTGGTCCCACCAGGCTGCGACCCACGAACGCGGGAGACGCCGCGTTCATACCGGCCAAGGGCGAGATGACGTTCGATTCCGCCGACCTCCAGAGTATGGAGCGGCGCGGCACGCTCCATGATGTGATCACTCATGAGATGGGTCACGTCCTGGGGATCGGCACCATATGGTCGCGGAAGGGCGTCCTGAAGGGGGCGGGCACGTCAAACCCGACTTTCACCGGCGCCGGCGCGATGCTGGAGTATGGCACGCTCCGCGGCACTGCCCAGACGGCGGTCCCCGTCGAGAACACCGGCGGCCCGGGTACCGCCAACTCCCACTGGCGCGACACGGTCTTCGGCAACGAGCTGATGACGGGTTTCGTCGGCGCCGCCGGGAATCCGCTCAGCCGGCTCACCGTGGCGAGCCTGGCCGACCTTGGGTACGGCGTGGACCTGAGCGCCGCAGAGCCCTACAGCTTGCCGAATCTCCTGATGATGGCCGAGTCGGGGCAGCTTGCGGCGGCCGAGAGTGAGCTCGACCTTGGCGTCGTTCTTCCGCACTTGCCGATCGTGCTGCCCGCGGGCAGCCTCCGGTAAGCCGTTCACGACGGCTGGCGGGCGGGGCAGTCGGGCCCGCTGGACAAATTTGGTAGGCGGAGAACCACGTTATGGAAGGCTTTCGCAGGCCCGAATCGATCGTTTTGCCGGATAACGCCTGCGTCCCGGGCCCGAATGTGGTTGTCCCCGCCCCGAACCAGTTCACGCACGAGGCGACCCGAGCCTTGCCGTACTTTTATGCCGGTGCCCAAGCCGGGACGTCGCCCGACGGCGAGTTTCGAGCGGGCACCCGGGTCGTCCTGTTCCGGCACGACGGTGGCCCGCACTGCCGGGTTGTCGACGGGCAAGGGCTCTACGTCGAAGTCGAATACGACGGCCTGAAGACGCTTTGAGCCCGGGCGCGTCGACCGTGGTCCCTGATTCGGGGACCGAGTTCCACACGTGTTAGGACGAGGCCGGCCGTTGGACCTAGAGTCGTCCCGTGGACCATACGGCCGACTGCTACGCTGCCGACCGGGGCCCTCCATCGCCCCCCACGGACGAGGAATCAGGTGGAGACGCCTCGAGCACCATGTTCGGGGGCGGTCCGGCCGCGAAGGGTGCCTCCCGGCCGTCCGGCCCGCGCCTGGCGAGATCGGGAGTCCCTCGAATGGCCTACGACGACCCAACCACAGAGCAGCGTCTGGAGAGGCTGGAGCGCGTGCTTTTCCAGCTGGGTCGCCTATGCGCCGGGCTCGGCGACACTGGGGCCGAGCCGACGGCCGCACGCGCCGGCCTCCCAGTTGTCGGTGCGGGAGAGGCGACCGAGTTCTCGCTGCGCGAGTTCCTCGAGTCGGTCGATGACCTGACCTCGGGGGAGCGAGCGCAACTGGTCGACGCGGCCTTAGTGATGATCGAGGGCGTCTATGTGCATTTGCCGCTAAAACGTGCAATGCATGCGGTCGACCCTATCCAGCGGCTGAAGATCCTATCCGGGCGGGTTGAGACGATCAGCTCTGCCGCCTTCCACGACGAGATGCGGGCGGTGTTCCGCTCGCTGCGCGACTTGCACACCATCTACGTCCTGCCGGCGTCGTACCGGGGGAAGACGGCGTTCCTGCCGTTCCTGGTCGAGGAGTACTTCGAGGAGTCGGGCGGCGACCTGCCTAGCTACGTCGTGACCCAGGTCAGGCCGGGCGAGTTGCCGCCCGACTTCCAGCCGGGCGTGACCCTGAACCGCTGGAACGGCATCCCGATCCACCGCGCCGTTGAGATCAACGCCGAGCGAGAGGCAGGGAGCAACGACGACGCCCGGCATGCGCGTGGGCTGGAGGCGCTGACGCTCCGGCCGATGGAGGTGACCGCACCGCCCGACGAGGAGTGGGTGACCGTCGGCTATCTCGCCGACGGGCAGGAA
>JBGSYY010000070.1:0-2596 GCA_041750675.1 Isosphaeraceae bacterium
CTATGGCCGCATCGTCCGCTTGATCGCGCGTGGGCCCGACGAGGCGGGGGTTGCGCGGTACATGGAGGAACTGGCCCAATGCCTCCGCGCCGCCTGCGAACCCGACGTGCGGGTGCTCGGCCCCGCGCCCGCCCCTGTGGCCAAGATCCGCGACCTTTTCCGGTTCCATCTCCAGTTGCGCTCGCCCACGCATACCGCTCTCCAGCGTCTCATGCGGGCGGTGCTGCCGGGCTATCCCGCGTCCCCGCCGATCGAGCTGGCCGTGGACGTCGATCCCATGAGCTTGCTCTGAGAACGGACCCTGGCGGCGAGGCCGTTTTGCGAATCTCAAAAAAATCCTCAAGTTGAGGTGGACAGTCTCCGGGGTGCTCAATAGACTCCCCGACCGTTGGTGGTCAGTCGCATCCACAGGGAGACGAATCCCGGGGCGGCGGCCGGCCAAAGTGGGATGCCTTGCTGCGAAGAACGTTGATCTCGGGGTTGGAACCCCACCGGAGCGCTTCCGTTTGCCTGTCTCCGGAAGACGACACTCGTGATTCAGGAGGATGATCGATGTTGAAATCAGGTGGATGGGTCGGGCTGCGGTGGATGCTCGCCACACTCGGCCTTTGCACACTGATGACCCGTGGGTCGGTCGCCGATGCGATCGACAGTTCGCTCAGCACCGAGTCGGCAAGAGCCGCCGCACTCGCCGCTGAAAACGTCACGCCTGTCATCAGCGACATGATGTATGCAACCTCGGGCTCGATCGGCATGACCGGCGTCACCGGGGCAAACGTCATCAGCTTCATACCGGAGGCCTCGAGCGCCTTCACCACCCCCTCCGCATTCAGCATGGGGACGTTCGTCGTCGGCTACCTGCCCCCAGGGGCCAGGACCTCGTACGACAACACGCCGTTTTCGATCACCTACACAGCCTTGAAGGTCAACGGCAACGAGCCGACCGTGAACCAGACGCCGATCACCATCTCCGGCGTCCTGAACGGTTCGGTCGCCGGACCGAGCACCACCGACATCGTGGCCACGTTCAGCCCGATCGAAAACTCGGCGTTCCTGACCGACGGCTATATCAACAAGCTGAGCGTGCTCGACCCCCAGGTCGCGCTCGTTCCCTCGACCACCAACGGCGGTCGGACCACGGCCCAGGCCCATCTGCGGGTCAGCGCCGCTCCGATTCCTGAGCCGACCACCATCGCCCTGTTCGCCACCACGCTGCTGGGCCTCGGCCTCCGTCGCCGGTTCGTCCGCCGCAACGCGGCCTGAGCGCAGCCAACCGAGCGAATCTGAACCAACCCGGGAACTCCACCCCCCCGCGACCCGCTTCGACCCTCCCCAGGGCCGAGGTGGGTCGTGTTCGTTGGGGTTCTGGCGGATCAAGAGACCCTCGACCGGATCGGGGCGGCGGGCCTTGTCGAAAGCGGTCCTCAACCGGATGATGAAGATGACGCGAAGGGTGGAGGCCAGGAATAGGTCGTTCCTGTTCGCGTCGGCGTCGGCGTTTTCCCTCCTCGGGCGACCCACATCGCATGAGCCTTACCCCGGTGGAATTGATGGCCCAGGCTCGCGCCGGTCGAACGGAGGCGCTGGGCGAGCTATGCAACCTCTACCGCAATTATTTGCGGATGGTGGTCCGCACCGGCCTGGGCGTTCGACTACGCGAACGGGTCGAAATGTCCGATGTGGTGCAGGAAGCTCTGGTCGAGGTCGTCCGGCAGTTTCCCCAGTTCACGGGCCAAACCGAGGCGGCTCTGGTCGGCTGGCTGCGCAAGCTGGTGGGCCAGAAGCTGGCCGACCTGGGACGCTACCACAGCCGCGCCAAGCGAATCGGCAATGCCCAGGCCCTGCCGCTCGATGCCTGCTGGGATGCGCCGGCGGGGTCGGATTCCGGCGGCGGACGGCTGCTCGACGTGCTCGCACTCTCGCAAACCAGCCCCAGCGAGGCCGCCAGCCGACGCGAGCTGACCGTCTTGCTGGCCGACGCCCTGGAAGGTCTGCCCGGAATTGAGGCCGAGGTGCTTTGGCTTTATCACGCTGAGAATCTCTCGTTCGAGTCGATCGGCGAGCAGCTCGGCCTCAGCCGCAAGGTCGTCCGCGCCCACTGGGCACGTGGCTTGCGCGGGCTGAAGCGGCGAATCGAACATCCCTCCGACGTGCCCGGGGCAATTCGCCGGGACGGCGGCGGGCCGATTGACGCTGATTTGTGAGGGGGGGCGGAATTCCCGGTCCGAATCGATTATCGTTGGCGCGACGATTCGGGTCTGGCGTCCGTCCCCCCTCTTGCTGATTTCTCGACGTGTTTCGTAAATCGCCAGAATCGCCCGACGAGTCTGGGCGGACGTTCACCGCCGGCGCGGAGCGGAAATCCGATGAAACCGAGCGATACGGCCTCCAGCGAACGCGATGAACGCCTGGGCGAGGCGATCGAGGCGTATCTGGCACTGGCCGAGTCGGGCGACGCGCCGGACCCGGACTCGTACGCCTCGCAGTACCCGGATCTCTCGGACGAGCTCCGCGAGGCGCTCGACGGTCTGGCGGTGCTGCAAGGGCTGGTGGGCAGCGAAGGCGGGCCGCCTGGGTCGGCCCTGCGCAGCGGCCG
>JBGSYY010000071.1:0-11021 GCA_041750675.1 Isosphaeraceae bacterium
GGCCTTCGAGGACGTCGGCTGTGACGCGGGTGCCGGAGCGGACGATCAGGCCGTCGGCCTCGGCGAGCGCGGCCTTGAGGCCGGGGACGTCCTTGGCCAGATCGGTGCGGACCAGGAGTTCGATATCAGGCTCGTTTTTGAGGAGGGCGAGGCCCTCCGGGGCGAGCGAGTCGGTGACCAGAATGCGTGCCATCGCCGTAGGCTGCTCCGCGCTGCGTGATCGGTGTCGTGACGAGAGAGAGGGTGGTCCGGCGCGGTGGCCAGGTAGGGAGAAGGATAGCGGAACTCGTCGAGAAATGGCAGGGAGGGGGCGAGATTCGTCTCGAGCAGAGTGCGGTAATAGAATCCGATCAGATGAGGTCAATGCTCGGGTGTCTGGGGTCGAACGTGATCTTTAGCCCAGGACGCCAAACTCGCAGCCTTCCGAAGTTTTCTGGGCTTCATCGGCCAGCGATTCCGTTTGACCCCGGGCAACCGGGGCTTCGTTAATCACATGGCAGAGCATCAAGGTCGCCAAATGTCGGGGCGAGAGATCGCAACGTTGAGACCTTTTCCACTATTTCTGTTACGGCCTCGGTAATTTCCTCCGGTGTTGTCCGGCGGCCAAGGCTGAAGCGGACGGAAGCGCGTTGCTGGTCCTCCGGCAGTCCTATCGCGGCAAGTACATGGCTTGGCTCAATCGAATGTGACGTGCAGGCGGATCCTGTGCTGGCAGCAATTCTGTCCATGGCTAGAAGAAGGCTCTCCGCATCAATCCCAAGAAAAGCGATATTCGAGATGTTTGGAAGACGTGGGCTGCGCAGACCATTCACAACGACCCCAGGCAAGCGTTGAAGGAGCATCGCTTCGAAAGCATCCCGTAAGCACGCTGTCTGCGAGTGCTCCTCTCGCATCTGTTCACGGGCGATCTCACAAGCCACCCCTAGGCCCACGATCGCCGGGACGTTCAGCGTGCCACTCCTGATTCCTCGCTCATGACCCCCACCGTCGATTACTGGATGAAGCCTCCGAAGTTTGGGGCTCGCTCTAAAAATTAGCGCGCCGATTCCTTTCGGGCCATAAATCTTGTGGCCCGAAAGGCTTAGGAGGTCAATATGCGATGCTTTGATATCGATCGGGATCTTGCCGACAGCTTGGCTAGCGTCAGTATGGAACGGAACGCCGAATCGCTCGCAGATAGCGGCTATTTCAGCCACTGGGGAGATTGAACCAACCTCATTATTCGCCATCATGATCGAGACGAGTGCGATTTCACCTTTCAGTGTTCGTTCAACAGCGGCTGGCAAAACGACACCGCATGGCTCGGGATCGAGAAGAGTCACTTGCGTACCTTCGAGTCGCAAGGCCTCGAGCGGATCGAGTACTGCCCGGTGTTCTGACTTTTGTGAGACGGCGTGGTTCGCCCTGGCGCCACGCGCGAGGACGGCTCCTTTGATCGCCAGATTGTTTGACTCCGTCGCGCCGCTGGTCCAGACTACGTGCGCCGACTCACAATTCACCAGCGCCGCGACCTGAGCTCTTGCTCTCTCCACGGCCTCGGCTGCGAAGCGCCCGAGACGGTGCTGACTGGAGGCGTTGCCGAAATCGCGGGCAAAAAATGGGAGCATGGCGTTAAGCACGCCCTCATCAACCGGCGTAGTAGCTGCAAAGTCCAGGTAGATAAGATCGTCGCTACTTTGAGCACGCACGGAGGTTAGCCTCGATACACGACTGGAACCGCGAGAGTCGGAACTTGCAGATCGGCACTGCGAATTGTAAACTCTCTTTGTGGAATAGTTTCTGTCGCGATTTGCAGGTTCTACCGGTGTCTCCAGTGCGTTTATTCGGGACGTGATCGGAAGGGACCACCGGGGACCTCATGATCTGCCTCTAACTAAGCAGGGACGGGTTCGTTCCATGTCCAGTTCGCCTTCGGTAAGTAGCGGTTCACACGTAGCTGTGGCATCTAGCTTAGCAAATCTGCCCGATCGCCTACGCTCAATCCGCCGCACGATTCGAGACGAGTACCTTCAGCCAAACACCAAGCCTTGGATCGTCGGATTCTCGGGCGGCAAAGACAGCACGCTCTTGCTGCAAGTAGTTGTTGAGTCAATTCTTACGATCTCCCCCGATCAGCGTACGCGAACAATCTATGCCCTTTCAAACGATACGCTGGTCGAATCCCCAGTCTATCAGGCTCAGGTAGCCAAGTCTCTTGATTCAATCGAAGAGGGGCTCACCGCTCTTGGATTACCGATCGAGGTGGTTCGTACTCACCCCGAAGACGATTCGACATTCTGGGTAAATCTCCTAGGCCGAGGTTATCCTGCTCCGAACCGCAATTTTCGCTGGTGTACTGACCGGATGAAGATCCGCCCTACTACGAAATTCATCCATGAAAAGGTGAGTGCTGCTGGAGAAGTCATCCTCCTGCTGGGTGTTCGAAAATCCGAATCTATCGCCCGCGCACAGCGTATCGAGGCCTATTCCAACGGCGTGCCCGGAGGTCGTCTCAACCCGCACAACGACGTTAAGGGTTGCCTGATCTTCCGGCCCATCATCGATCTGTCCAACGATGACGTTTGGCACATACTTCTGAATGTCCGGGCACCCTGGGGCGGGAACCACCGGGAACTGATCACCCTCTACCGCAATGCGCACGGAGGTGAATGCCCTTTCGTACTCAGCGACGACGACGCGCCATCCTGCGGGAGCTCATCTGCCCGCTTCGGCTGCTGGACCTGTACCGTCGTCGAGAAGGACAACTCATTGACCGGCCTGATCGAATCCGGCTTCGAGTATCTGGAGCCGCTGTCCGGCTTCCGCGAACGGATCAAGACGTTGTCGAACACGCCTGAGTACCGCAGCAAGATCAGGCGGAACGGACAGCCAGGCCTCGGGCCTCTGACGCTCGAAGCCAGGAGACTCCTCCTTGGGGAGTTGCTCGAAGTCCAAAGCCATACAGGAATGACCTTGATCACAGACCATGAGATACGCCTCATCAAAGACTGGTGGGGCAGGGACGAATCGACCGCCGTGATTCGCGAGATGGAGAAGCTCATGCAGCTTGGCCAAAGCAGATCGGAATCGATATGAGGACGCCGGCTTGCTTTGAGGACCGGGAAACTCGATCGCTCATCGAGGAGCTTTGTAAGAAGAACCATATCGACATGCAGCTTCTCGTCGAGCTTTGCGAGATTGTCCAGAAACAGTACGGTCTTGGGCGCCGTGAAGGATTGGCCAGCGACATATCGACCTGCATTGACGCCTACCTCACCCGAACCCAGAGCACGAAGCGATAGCATGTATCTCTCCAAGGTCCATCTCACGAATTGGAGAAGCTACGGCGAGGCGGAGTTCCGTTTCGAGAAGCCGAGCGGCCGACGTCCGCTAGTGCTTGTCGGTGCCAGGAACGGGCACGGCAAGACTAGCCTCCTCTTCGCGCTTTACGTAGGGCTCTTCGGGAGATTTGGGTTGCGCCACGCCGAAGGCTTCTCACTATTCGACGGTGAGGACACGCCGCGCTACCGAGAGGCGATCAGGCGATTCCGCCGATCGTCCGCGTTCTCTGACGAGCCGACAAGCATTGAAATTGTATTCACGCCGACGGCGAAGGAGCAGCAAAGCCCGGAAATCCGGATCATACGCCGCTGGTTCTTCACGAGTTTCGGGTCTCCCAAGGCGGGCGACAGTTTTGAGACGCTTGAGTTGTACCTCGACGACAAGCCGCAAAAACTGCATTCCGGATTGGACGCTGCTGTCCCGAGATTGGAACGCTTCCTCTTCCGGGCGGACGTCATGCCTGCCTTCTTCTTCGATGGCGAGCAGGCACAGACCCTCATCAACAACTCTGGCCAGGACGGAATGAAGAAGGCGGTCGAAGTACTCTTTGGAACGAAAGTCGTTGAAGAGGCGCTCGACAACATCAAACAGTTTATCTCGGCATCGCACAGCAAGTTGGGCGGCAAGAAGAACGCGAGTGCCCAACAATCTCAACTCGACAGCTACCTGGAGCGGCGTGAAAAGCTGGAGGAAGAGGTCGCTGATTTCGAGTCCAAGATTCGTGACTTGGAGAAGCGCCGAGAACAGCTTGAAACCGATCAACGCAAGAGCCAGGACGCACTTGCAAAACTCGGAGGTGAGCGTAAAGGCGATCTGGTCAAAGCCCATTCCGATGTCGACTCGGCCGAGTCCGAGAAGCGCAACGCAGAGAAATCGCTTACGGATGCGGCACGGAAGCTCGGTCTGTCACTAGCGGTTTCGAGGCTAACTTCCTCCATCGCCCATCGCCTCCTAGCGGAAGCCGCGCGAGAACGATGGGAGAATGTCCGCGACGGGACAATTCAGCGTACCGACGAAGTGCTTGAGCTTGCGCTCCCCGAGCCGGCTGAAACAGACCCGCTCTTGGGGCACCTCGAACTGCAATTGCGGCAGCGGGTCCGAGAACGGTTTAAGATGGCGATCGAGCGGATATACATTCCCCCACCCATTGAGTGTGCGACCGAATATGTGCTGGGCCATGTCAGAGGCGAAAGCCGGGACCGACTCAGCGCTCTCCTGAACACGGCACGCAGCCAGGGGATTTCCGACATTCGTACGAGAGCTAGGCGCCTCGCGGACGCCAAGCAACTACTTGAGGATGCCGTATGGCGGCGTGATCGCATCGGAAACCTACCTGAGGAAGTGGAACGGATCAGCGAGAGCCTGGCTGAGCTTGGCGAACAGATTTCGGATACCAGCCGCTTGCTCGGAGCCGCCGAGAACGAGGTAAAAAAGCGCAAGTCGGAACTCCAAGTCGTCAACGCCGACATCGGAAGGTCGCAGGAGACCCTGGCCAAACTTGGACCGGAGCAGAAGCGGATTGCCGTCGCAGAACGGGTGAGGACTGTCCTTTCCGCACTGGATGAGCAGCTTCGCCCGATCACCGTTTCCCGACTCCAGGACTCGGTCACAACCCATTTCACACGCATTGCCGACAAGCGATACCAAGGAGGATCTATTGTCTTCCCAGAAAGCGGTACACCAATCCTGAAGCGACCCAAGCAGCCGGACGCTCTGATAGAGATGATGAGCGGTTTCGAGCGGCGTTCCTTCGGGATCGCCTTCTCGCTCGCTCTTGCCGAGATTACCCAGAAGCGCATCCCCCTCGTGATCGATACTCCTCTCGGGAACGCGGACCAGGATTATCGCCGTCGCCTACTTAAAGCGCTGACCAATGTTGATCTTGATCAAGTCATTATTCTTACCCATGACGCAGAAGTTACGGGATCGCTCGTCGAGGAGATCGAGGATCAGGTCAAGCAAACTTTCCTGGTCGAGTTCGACTCGGAGCGTAAGGAATCGATTGTATATCCGGACAGGTACTTCGACGGGATCGGCCGATGAACCTCGACTTCAAAGAACAGGTTTGGAAAGCGGGTTTCCGCCCAACGCTGGAAGCGGAGGCCTTCGAGGATCGGCTCCGGGGCAAGCTAGGTCTTACGGCGAAGTACGAATCGGCCAGGCTTTCTCTCGGTCGTTCACTCGCCGAATCCTCGTTGCCGGAGCCGGTCCGCCTGCCGAATGATGAGCGTGGCAAGGTCATCGCAGGAGAGTATCTTTTCGGTGACGACATCGACCTTTGGATGTCGATCGTGGCGACCGACGGCCAGCTCGGGGTCTCGGCGACGCCGGATGACTTCCGTGCCTTAGTGGAAAGCCACTGGGCGCGCGGTGCGCGACTATTGCAACAGGAGTTCGAGGAGTGCGGCGAGGACGAGATTCGCTTCGTCATGCGGCTGGCGGAACTGCTTCCCGCCACCTTCGGCAGCACCTCGACGGCTGCGGGTGGCTCGACGTATCCCGGCGAAATCACCCTACAGGTGGGGAGTATCAGCCGCTCTTACCCAGGTGGTCAGCCAGTAGTTTTTTCGATCAACGGGCCAGGCACGGCACCCCATATTGCACTCATGGGAAAGAACGGGAGCGGGAAGACGACAACCGGCGTACAGATCGCAGTTCAGATCGTGAAGACCGCCCAGATTCCAGTCCTCTTCATCGATCCAAAGGGGGAGTTCGTCGCGGGCGGGAGCGCCTGCGGTGCCCTAGCAGACGTGCTTCCTCAACTGCATACGATCGAAGTTGGCGAACAATCGATCCCGCTCGATTTCTTGCCCGATAGCACCATCGGCCATTCGAGCATCACGCAGGCTGCGATGCAGTTTCGGGACTCGCTGGCACTGTGCTGCAACCACCCTGGCGACATTCAGCTTGACATGCTGAGAACCGCTGTCGAGAAGGTAATCCGGCGGGAGCGTTGCCGCGACCTGAGCGCCATCCGAGAAGCGTACAAGTCCGAATTGCAGCAGGCGGGCAAGAAGCACGATAGCATCCTCAGTCGCCTTAACGAGTTAACGCAGCTCCAAGTGTTCGAGGCGACGACCCCACCGTCGGATTTCTTTTCCAAGAACTGGGTGCTCAGCCTGAAATCCTTGGGGAGCGAAGAGGTCAAGAAGCTGGTGATCCTCCTAGTGCTTGACTCGTTGCGATCTTTCATTCTCACCCAGCAAGAATCGCCCGTGGTCGAAGGAAACCGATCTCTGCGGCATCTTCTGGTTATTGATGAAGCGAGGAGGATTCTCGCCAACAAGAAATACCTCTCGCTCGTCGATTTGGTGCGCCAAGGACGGTCGAAGGGAGAGGTGGTAATGCTCTTATCTCAGGACCCGAGCGATTTCCATGGCCAGGCCGACGATTTCACCACGCAGCTCGGCACGGTCATCGCATTCGCGTGCGTCCAAGGCCAACGGGGCCTTCGATCCTTGCAGGGTGCATTCGGGCGCAACCTCCAGCCGAGCGAGTTTTCCGACACCTTCCTTCCCACTGGTGTGGCATTTACGAAGCTGCCGGGACGTGAGCCCGAGCGGATCACCTGTTGGTCGGCCGAATCACGTTAATGCGCAAACTCGACAGGGATTGACGTGTCGATCTTTCGAACAATATCCCCAAAGGATGGGATGGATTTGCAAGGAAGACCATTTTGATCAATATAAGATATTCCTCATTTGCATACATCTTCTAATTTCTTGTCCCGTCGTGGTTCGGACTCTGAAATGGCTGTAGTCAAACGTCTCAAGTCGGCTTAGACGATCCCAGGCACTCCAACCACGGGATCAAACGACCAACATGTCAGGGTTCGCCATCTTAGGGCGGGGTTTGCTTATGGAACCTGGTCGGAGCGGCACCTGCTAAAGTCACCCAAGGACGTGCGTCCCAAAAATTTCGTTTTCCGATAATGGCATCAGGCTTGCATTAGGCAAACCAATGTTTGATAATTCTTTGTGGCATGATGGAACATGTCATTGTCCCGTGGTTAACGCCTTGAGCGACAGAACTACCGGGAGGGCAACTGAATGCGTCGACATCTTCGGCTTCCGGTGCTGTGTTTGATAGGGCTGGCGGCGGTGCCGGTCCTTGCTGTTAAAGACGACAAGCCCCGCGCGGTTCGTGGGCAGTTGGTGGTGGTTGGGGGCGGAAAGCCGGTTGAATCGATTTATCGGCGGGCGTTGGAGCTGGCGGGTGGGCCGGGGGCACGGGTGGTGGTGGTTCCGCAGGCGTCGCAGTATGTGGAATTCAGCGGGCAGAAGTGTGTGGATTACTGGAAGGGGATTGGGGCGGAGCGGGTGGAGGCTGTGTATGACCTGTCGGACGCAACGGCGGCGGCAGCGATGCTGGAATCGGCGGATTTGATCTGGTTTTGTGGGGGGAGTCAGACGCGGTTGATGGAATCGTTGACCGGATCGGGGCTGCACGAGGTGGTTCGCAAGCGGTATGAGGATGGCGCGGTGGTATGCGGAACGAGCGCGGGGGCGGCGGTGATGTCTCGGCGCATGATCCTGGGGCCGGCGGGGCCGCGGGGGACGCCCGAGGCTCGGTACGCGGCGGTCGGCGATGGGCTGGGCCTGTTCCCGGATGCGGTGATTGACCAGCACTTTTTGAAGCGGAAGCGGCAGGACCGGCTGAGGCGGGTCGTGCTGGAGAACCCGGCCTTGCTGGGTGTGGGAATTGACGAGGGGACGGCGATTGTGGTGAGTGGGCGGCGGTTTGAGGTGGTCGGGGATAGCCAGGTGGTGGTGTTCGACGCGCGAACGCTTGCCGGGGTGGGGGCGGTGCCGGTGGTTGGGTTACCCGTGGGCACTGAGGATCGGCCGTTGGATTCGCTGACGCTGTCGCCGGGTCAGCGGTTTGATCTGGATGAAGGGTTGTTGGCTGAGACGAGTGGGGCGACGGGGAATTGATGAATCTGGTGAGTTGATCCTGGGGCCCCCCTCCCCTGGCCCACCCCACAAGGGGGAGGGAGAGGAACGAGGGTTGTCAGACGGCGGCGGGGGCGCGGTGGCCGATCAGGACTTGCTGGGCGGCGGTGACTGCGCGGCCGGGCTCGACATCGTGGCCGAGGTCGGCGAGGACCATTTCGAGGGCGGCGAGGCCGGCGACGACATCGAGTTCGTCAAAGTAGCCCATGTGGCCGATGCGGACGATCTTGCCCTTGAGCTTGTCCTGGCCGCCGACGGTGGTGATGCCGAAGCGTTCGGCGAGCTTGCCGCGGATGTCGCCGTCTTTCAATCCTTCAGGGACGCGGAAGGCGGTCAGGCCCTCGGCGGGCCGAGCGCTGAAGAGTTCGAGGCCGAGGGCCTGGATGCCGGCCTGGCAGGCCTCGCTCATGCGGCGGTGGCGGTCCCAGACGTTCTGGATGCCCTCGGCGCGGATGCGTTCGAGAGCGACCTTGAGGCCGATGAGGAGGGTGTGGGCGGGGGTGTAGGGGGTGTCGAAGTCGGCCATTTTCTTGCGGGCGGCCTTCATGTTGAAGTAGAAGGCGGGAGCGTCGAAGGCGTCGATCTTGGCCCAGGCCTTGGGGCTGATGGCGAGGAAGGCGAGGCCGGGCGGGAGCATCAGGGCTTTTTGGGAGCCGACAGCGAGGAGGTCGATGCCCCAGGCGTCGGTGCGGCATTCCATGGCGCCGACGCCGGAGATGCCGTCGATGCCGAGTACGGCGTCGGTGCGGGCGACGATGCGGCCGATGGCCTCGACGGGGTGGCCGGTTCCGGTGGAGGTCTCGCTCAGGGTGCCGAAGACGGCGACGGCGTCGGGGTGCTCGGCCAGGGCGTTCTCGACGCGGGCGGGATCGACGGGCTGGCCCCATTCGAAGGGGACGTCGATGGCGTCGATGCCGTAGGCCTGGCAGACCTTGAGCCAGCGCTGGGCGAACCAGCCGGCGTTGAGGACGATGGCCTTCTTGCCGCGGGGCACGGTGTTGACGGCGGCGGCTTCCATCGCGCCTGTGCCGGAGCTGGTGAGGATCATGATGTCGTTTTTGGTCTGAAAGACGTCTTTCAGGCCGGCGACGCAGGCGGTGATGATCGCCTTGGCCTCGGCCGAGCGGTGATGGATGACCGGGCGGGCCATTTCGAGGAGCACGTCTTCGGGGACCGGGGCGGGTCCGGGGGTCATGAGCCTGGGCTTCTTCATTGCGGGAATGCTCCTGGCGAATGTCGAAAAAAGGGGCAAGCCCTGCCGGAATCGGGGCGGGCGGACGGCCGGGCAGGCGATCGTCCGGGTCATGTTTCTAATTTACACGTCCGGGGATGGGACGCGGAAGGTGAACCGTCGGCGGGACGGGGGGCAGCCGGGCGGAATCAGCGTGTGGAGAGGGAGCTAAGCGTGAGGGGCATGGCGGGCGGTGCGGCGGCGCTGGCGGGGCGATCCCAGATGAGGGCAAGTTCGGTGTTCGGGGAGTCGTTCAAATAGGCGGAGACGGTGTTGCCCGCGGGCGCGGCGAATTCGAGCTTTTTATAGGCCACACCGCCTTCAGTAGAAGCGACGCCGGCGATACCCGAGGCGTCGACGCCGAAGGTGGTGCCGAGCAGGTTGCGGAGATCGGTTTCGAAGGAGGCGGAGCGGGATGGAGGCGAGGGGGCGTCGGCGGGCCTTTGTTTTTTGCGAACGAGGACGTGGAGGGATACGCCGTCGGTGCCTTTGTAGGTCTCGGCCAGCTCGAATTCGCCGGCCTGAACGGAGACGCCGGGCTGGCCGGCGCGGGTGTAGCCGATCGGGGTGCGGAGGTCGACGCCCAGGTCTTGGTATGCGCCTTGCTCTGGGGGATTGAGGCTGGAGTTGAGCAGGCCCTCGTTTTTCTTGTTTTCGACGGCCTGATCGACGCGGGTTGAGTAGCTTGATTCGCCGAGGCATCCGGTCGCGGCCAGCAGGGTGAGGATGGGCAGGATTCGCGGACCTCGGAGACGGAAGGCAGTCATGCTCGGTGAGACTCCGCGAACGACACGGCGAGATGCGTATACTGAGGGCGTGGACAACGCTATTACTGTCGAGGGCGGGGCGGTGGCTTGTCAAGCGAGCGACGGACGGCGTGAGCCGGACCCTGGCGGGAATATGGCCCAGGTGATCGCGATCATTCGTCCGTTTCGCGCCCGCGCGGTTCTGGAAGCGATCGCCCCGTTGGGTGTGGCGGCGGGAATGGTTCGGGAGGTGATGGGGTTTGGTCGTCAGAAGGGTCGGCTGCACACGTATCTGGGGAGCGAATACGACACGTCGTTCTTGCCCAAGATCGAGCTGACGTTGTTTGTGGAGGCAGAGCAGGTGGCGGCGGTGGTGCGTGCGATCGTGCGCGAGGCGCGGACGGGGCGCATGGGTGACGGCAAGATCTTGATCCAGTCGTGTCGCGACGCGCTGGAGCCGGGCCTGGGGATGTCGATTGAGAGCGAGGGGGCGGCGTCGGTTCAGTGAGGCGAACTGGTGCCGATGACGCGGCGGACCTGGCGCTGCTCGGCTGGGCCGTTGAGGTCGATGAGCAGTGTGCTGGTGGAGGTGTGTGGATTCTCGGCGCGGAGGATGCCGAGGCCGCCGGTCGGCTCGAACCAGCGCACGACGGGTTTGCCCTGGACCCAGGCGACGACGAGTCGGCCGGAGAGATCGTCGTAGGGTTCGGCGGTTGCGGAGAAGGCGGCGTAGGCGCCGTCGGCGAGGATGGGCTGCATGGCGTCGCCCAG
>JBGSYY010000072.1:0-8268 GCA_041750675.1 Isosphaeraceae bacterium
GTCCGTGCCCGGCTCCGTCGGGGCGACGCCACGCTCCGCCCCTCCCCGTCGCCCGACCCGCCCTGCGTTATTCAGATAAGACCAAAGCGAGCTTCTGCCCTGCGTCGTCGTGGTGCTCGAAGCCATCGCAACCATCCTCCACTGCGGGACCTTGCTCGAACCAGGCTATCGCAACCCAGTCCGAGTTTGAGGATTCAGGCCATTCCATCTGGAAAAACAAGGCGAGCGCTCCGGCCGGCCTCGGTCAAATCGTTCGGCGTACACCGGTGCTCACATGCCAAATCCCAGTCCACCAGCACCGTGCCGCCACGTCGGCCCAGGTCGAGCCAGATATTGCAGTCGTATCCGACCGCCTCGCCCGCCGAACGGGCCGGGCCGGCTCGGAAAACCTCGGAACGAACCAGCGTGCAGCCAAAGCCGCAACCGCCAATCGACTCCAATCCCCGGCCTCTCGGCAGGTGGGTCACGAAGCCGGTCTCCATGTCGCCGTATCGCCAGGCGACGCTGCATCCCGGCACCACCCGCGATGGGTAATGCGCCGTCACCGCGTCAATCGACGGTCCCATCCCTTCAAGCAATCGCTCCAGGGCGTCGGCCGGCGGTATCACATCATCTTCCAGGCACCAAATCAGGTCGGTTCGGGCCAATCGACCGATCCGGTTCCACAACGCACCAACACGGTCATTGAGCGCTCGACCATGCTGACGCCGCCCCAACCCCTCAGGGTCCAGCGGCGCATCCGCCAGCTCCGCGGCCGACAGCTCCTCCACCGCCCGGCGCGGATCGCGGAAATAACTCTGCGAGGCGTAGCCCTCGTGCTCCAACAGCCAGCGCCTCAGCCGGCCCGAACATTCCGGCGACCCCGAATTGTCGTAAAACAGCAAATGAAGGTGCTCGGCCGGATACGTCTGCCCGGCAATCGCCGCCAGCACCTCGTCCATCAAATGCAGCCGCCCCGACCAGGGTATCGCCACCGTGATCAGGTCCACCGGGTCGATCATCCGGCTCCACGACGTCAGCACCTCGTCCCGCGCCTTCTCCTGGCAAACTCCACCTTCGTGGCGGAAATAGTAATAGTCCACCGGCGCGGGACTCATCCGCCAACCATGATCGCGAAACCGACGCCACAGCGCCCAGTCGTCGAGCGGCACCGCGCCTCGGTTGTCCGCCTCAAACACCGGCCAGCCGCCCACCTGCAGCAACGCATCCGTCCGGATCAAGGCCGGTACGCCCGAGATGTTGGTGCGGCCCAGCGTGTCCGCGTCCCACGCCAGGTTCCAGCGCTCGCTCTTCAGACCACAAAAGTGCATCCGAGGATACGCGGCCGCCGCGCGGCAGTCGCCCTCGATCGTCTCCAGCAAAACGGCCAGATAATCGGGCGGGATCATGTCGTCGTCGTCAAGAAAACAGAGATAAGGCAGCTCCGCCAGCATCCGAAGCCCAACATTACGCGCCGGATTACCGCTCTGCCCATTGCCCACGCGCACCCGCAGATACTCGACGCCCGGATAACGCCCCGCGACCTCCTCGGCCGACTCCTCCCCATCATCCACCACCAGCACACGCTCCGGCCGGTGCGACTGCATCCGCAACGACCCCAGCATGTGCGGCAACAATTCCGGCCGATTCCGTGTCGGAATCACCACGCCCACCCGCCGCGGCAACGTGCTCCGGGCGAACCAGACGGCCGCCTCCGGCTTCGACTCCAACCCACTCATCACCAGCGCGGACTTCGTCTCTTGCCCATACGCACCATAGGCAACCGTCGCGCCACTCACCGACGCACCATAGGCAACGGCCGTTCTCGCCGAACGCAAACCAGCCTTCCCACCCCGCTCCGGGTGTTCTGAGGCGTCGAGCCGGGTCGGAAACTGCGGCTCCATCAAGTGAGCCTCCGATGAGACACAGGGGCCTTCGTGCCACGGCCGGTACGATGCGCGATGTACCCATTCATTGCCGCTCAGAAACAATCCTAACTGGCCGGTCAGGTATGTCCTAGAACATTTTGACGATTTTTGGATAAAGGGGACATCCTCACTGTCAGAGGCTCGTCAGCTCAGCTTATCCAACCACCATCTTCAGATAGCCCGGCATCCTCGCCGCATCTCTCGATATTCCAAGCAATTCGCCCCGATTCTCCCTGTGGAGCCTCCAAAGTCCGGCACGCTCTGTGACAATCCGTCCAATCACCCGACCGAACGAAACGCGCACCACACCCGTTTCCCGAACCAATCCAGACCCGCCCGCAATCTCCCCCCAATCCTCGCGACCCAACGTTCGCGCGCACAAATGCCCCAGCGAACCCCCTTCCGCCCCTGACATAACGAACCGTCATGACGAGTGTTCTCACCCCGAATCCATCAAAATGGAGAATCTGAGAAGTTCTCTTCATGGGTGGGGCGTTTATTTTCAAGGAATCGCCCGACCGAACGAAACGCGCACCAGGCCCGTTTCCCAAACCAACCCGGACCCGCCCGCAATCTCCCCCCAATCCTCGCGACCCAACGTTCGCGCGCACAAATGCCCCAGCGAACCCCCTTCGGCCCCTGACATAACGAACCCGACCCCGATGCCTTTCGTTCGTCTTTCCCAGACCATTACGAACCAAACCGCACGTCGGCAGTCTTACCAAACTTACCCGGCTCCCTTCTCGGGTTTCCCCACGTCAACACGCGCCGCCCCCAATCCCCCACGCCGGTTGCCAGATCAGGCCGCCAGGCCCGACAATGGTCCCTTCTCCGCCGCTCCCCCCGGCGTATGCTCAAGTTAAGCAGAGCTTTCCGATCACCTCGAACTTCTCCACTCAGACGAAGAGACTCATGTCCCAGACCTGGCTCGTTACCGGCGGCGCGGGTTTCATCGGCGGCGCGTTCGTCCGCCAGGCCGTCAACGACGGCGTCGCCCGCATCATTAACCTCGATAAACTCACCTACGCAGGCAACCTCGACTCCCTCACCCCCCTCGACGGCCACCCGAACCATACCTTTGTTCAGGGCGATATCCAGGACCGCGACCTCGTCGCCTCGCTCCTCCGCGAGCACAAAGTCGACGCCCTCGTCCACTTCGCCGCCGAAAGCCACGTCGACCGCTCCATCGACGGACCCCGCGTTTTCCTCGAAACCAACGTCAACGGCACCTTCGACCTCCTCGTCGAGGCCCGCCGCTACCGTGAGGAACTCGACGATGCCGACGAGACAAAACAACGCTTCCGCTTCCTCCACGTCTCCACCGACGAGGTCTTCGGCTCCCTCGGTCCCGACGATCCGGCCTTCTCCGAATCCACCCCCTACGACCCCCGCTCCCCCTACTCCGCCTCCAAGGCCGCCAGCGACCACTTCGTCCGCGCCTTCCACCACACCTATGGCCTGCCGACCCTCATCACCAACTGCTCCAACAACTACGGCCCCTACCAGTTCCCCGAAAAACTGATTCCCCTGATGATCCTCAACGCCCTCGAAGGCAAACCCCTCCCCGTCTACGGCGACGGCCAGAACATCCGCGACTGGCTCCACGTCGACGACCACTGCCGCGCCATCCGGACGGTCCTCGAATCCGGCCGCTCCGGCGAGACCTACACCGTCGGCGGCCGCAGCGAGCGCACTAACCTCCAGGTCGTCCACGCCATCTGCGACACCGTTGATCGCCTCAAGCCCGGCCTCCCCCACGCCCCCTGCCGCTCGCTCATCACCTACGTCAAGGACCGCCCCGGCCACGACCGCCGCTACGCCATCAACACCAACAAGATCGCCGCCGAACTGAACTGGACGCCGACCCACGACTTCGAATCCGGCCTCGAACAAACCGTCCGCTGGTATCTCGACAACCCCGACTGGATCGCCCGTGTCACCTCCGGCAAATACCGCCGCGAACGACTGGGGATGATCTAATTCGAGCGAGCGAGACCGGCACGTGATCCATACCCTCGACAGCCGGGAACTCGCCTCGGTCGCTCGTCAACATTCCCCGGTAAGCACTATAATCGACAGAATGGGAAAAGACACGCCGCGATGCCAGGCAACCCGCAACCATCCAAAGGGCCTGATTGATATGGGCAAAGTCATCACGGCGACCTTCGTCGACGGCGTTCTGAAACCGGAGCAATCCCTCAACCTTGCCGAAGGCGCGAGGGTGCGCCTCACGCTCGAAACCTGGGTCGAGCCTCCGATTCGATCCGCGATGGTTGATGTTCTGGACGAACTCTGCGCCGAAAGCCCGATCGACTCACGCGGTCGCCTCCTTAGCCGAGACGAGCTGCATGAACGCCATCGGCACCCGGTTGACCGATTCGATCGGTCGGATTCCGCAATGCGTGGGGTCTCATGAGACCCGGCCGCAGCGATCTCGCTCTGTCCCAAGATCCCCGCTGATCGCGCTATTGTTTCGTGATCGTGACCCCGGTCACGGTGTCAGTTGCGGCCTGCGCAGGGCTGCCGGAGCTGGCGGGCTTATTGGCTCGCACGGTGACTGTCGCGCCTTGGGTCGTACCCTGGGGGACGCCGATAAGCGCAGTCCATATCTGTGTCTGCGGGTTGTACGAGAAATCCTCCTCTTCGATGGAGTATTGCGTCATGCGCCCATGCCGTCCGGGATGATGAGCTTCACAGACGTCGGCAGAAAGCCGCTGGCGAGCGTGAATTTCACGGGCATCTCCGCCGAGCCCGGTCCCACGGTGACGCTGGAGTTGTCGGTGGGGTCCGTGATCTGGCAATTCTCGTCGCCTCGAGCGGAGCTCCCGAGTCCCAGGACCACGAGCAGGGTTGCGCTCGCCACCGCGCCGCGGAAGGAACGAAGCGTCGACTTCATCTCAGCTCTCCCTTGGTGTGCAGATCTCGTGGTGATCGTGCGGCGAGTAGTGGGTGCCGCACCATGCCGGTGGAGGGAGGCTCGCCGTCTAGAACGGGCCGCCATCCACCGTCTCGCCGCCCGATCGTGTCCCGACCGCCAACCAAACGCGCGGGTCAATGGAGTCTTTGACGAGGTGGACCCCGCCATCCATCGTCAACACGTGGGCCGCGCCATCGTGCAAGCTCGACGCGGAGATCGCGTTCATGTTCTCACGCGCGCTGCACGAGGGCCGGTTCGGCCGCAGCACATGGTTGTATTGGGTGATGCTCAGGCCGCCCTTGACCCAGAATTGCCCCTTGGAGGCGCTCAGCACGTGAGGATCGATATCGGACGGACCGATCGCCTCGCAGGCGCGGGTGAAGGCGTCGAAATCCTCCGGCCGATCGGAGTAGACCTGGCGCAGCCGGTGCTTGGACCTCAACCTGTCGAATCGGCCGGGCAGGAGATCGGGATGGATCAGACCGGGGCCGCTCACCCATTCGGCGACGCCCACCGTCTGACTCAGGCCGTCACTGATCTCACTTGCCCGCAATGGGCGTCCGATGAACATGCCTTCGCCCCGCGCGACGGATCGGCCGGCGTTGGCCGCGTAGTTGATGGCGTGCTCCGTCTGAACCGTGCGCCCGACGTCCGAGGGGCAGAGGAATATGCCGGGTGTCTGATGGAGCACCGTCAGGTTGGCGTTGGTCAAGAGATCGTCCTCCGCGAAATTGAGCGCGTCGTAAAGTGGACGCTGCTCCATGTAGGGGAGGATCTGCACGAGATACGATGGACCAGGCATGGGACCAACGCCAGCCGGGAATGCCCCTATCGCTTCGGCATGGTGATGGATCGCCAGACCGATCTGCCTCAGGTTGTTGGCGCATCGAGTGCGCAAGGCCGCCTCGCGCGACGCCTGCACGGCGGGCAGCAACAACGCGATGAGCAGCCCAATCACGGCCATCACGACCAACAGCTCGACGAGCGTCAGCCCACGCCGGCTTCGATCCGTCATGATGCTCATCCTTGTAAACCGTCTCGGGTATTTTAAGGAATCGACGGCATCCTTCACAATAACGTCGGTGTGTGTGTGTGTGTCAAGTCCCATACCAAGGAAATACGTTTCGAATCAGATCGCTGAAATGCGGATGTGCAAGGCAATCCCGACCCAGTTCGAGACCGCAATTCATGACCAGGACGCGTCGTGATGCTCAAACCACACGGTCGCGACATCGACGCGAAGGCACTCCACGAAACTTGCTACCATGTTTCGTCCTACAATAACTGTTGATTTTCCACTTGTAACCCGGCGTGACTCGCATGGCCCAAAACAAAACCCGCAAAGGCATCATCCTCGCCGGCGGCTCCGGCACCCGGCTCTATCCCATCACCCGCGCCGTGAGCAAGCAGCTCCTGCCGGTCTACGACAAGCCGATGATTTACTACCCGCTCTCTGCCCTCATGCTCGCGGGTATACGTGATATCTTGCTGATATCCACCCCTCAGGACCTCCCCGGCTTTCAGCGCCTCCTCGATGACGGCAGCCAGCTCGGCCTCAACCTCCAGTTCGCCGAACAGCCCCGCCCCGAAGGTCTCGCCCAGGCCTTCATCATCGGCCGCGACTTCGTCGGCACCGACCCCGCCGCCCTCATCCTCGGCGACAACATCTTCTACGGCCAGGGGTTCCAGCAAATGCTCGCCCGCGCCGCCGGACGCACCGAAGGCGCCACCGTCTTCGCCTACCAGGTCAAGGACCCCGAGCGCTACGGCGTCGTCGCGTTCGACGCTACCGGCCGCGCCGTCTCAATCGAGGAAAAACCCAAGCAACCCAGGTCCAACTTCGCCGTCACCGGCCTTTACTTCTACGACAACGAGGTCGTCGACATCGCCGCCAACTTGAGGCCCTCGCCTCGCGGCGAGCTGGAGATCACCGACGTCAACCGAATTTACCTGGAACGCGGTCGGCTCCACGTCGAACACTTCAGCCGCGGCTTCGCCTGGCTCGACACCGGCACCCCCGAGTCGCTCGCCCAGGCCGCCAACTTCGTCGAGACCATCGAGGCCCGCCAGGGCCTCAAGATCGCCTGCATCGAGGAAGTCGCTTATCGCATGGGCTACATCGGCCGCGACCAGCTCCGCGTCCTCGCCGAACCCCTCCGCAACGAGTACGGCCGCTACCTCCTCGACCTCATGAACGAATAACACCCTCCCAGAGGAATCGCCGACGTGTTCCCCATCACCCCAACCCGCCTGCCGGGTGTCCTGCTCATCGACGTTCCGATCTATCCCGACGATCGCGGCCACTTCTTCGAACTTTGGCACGCCGACAAATCCACCGGCCCCGGCCTGCCGACCCGCCTGGTTCAGGACAACGTCTCCTGGTCCCGGCACGGCGTCCTCCGCGGCCTCCACTTCCAGGAGCCTCACCCCCAGGGCAAGCTCGTCTCCGCGCTTCAAGGGTCGATCTACGACGTGGCCGTCGATATCCGCGTCGGCTCGCCCACCTTCGGCCAGTGGGTCGGCGTCACCCTCGATGCCCAGGCCGGCCGGCAGATCTATGTCCCCGAGGGATTCGCCCACGGCTTCGTCGTCACCAGCGAGTCGGCGCTCGTGCTCTATAAATGTACGGACACCTACCATCCCGGCACCGAGGGCAGCATCCTCTGGAACGATCCCGACCTGGCCATCGATTGGCCCATCGCCGAACCGGTCGTCTCGGGCAAGGACCACGCCGCGCCCCGGCTGGCTCAGATCCCGCCCGAGCGCCTGCCCCGATTCGCTGGCAACGCCTGATCGTCTCAAGTCGCCTGTCACTTCAGCGCCGCGCGGCCGTTCTCTTTGTTGGGTAACTGGGGGCTCATGGACGCATTCCTGGAGGCATGCGGGGCGGCGGGCCCGATCCGCCTGGAAATCAGCGGAACCCGTCTCGGGCGCCGTCGCCGCGCCCTCACGCGCCCGTTCGCCTTGCTCGGACGAGCCCCCGACTGCGACATCCGCCTGGCCAATGGCCAGATCCAGCTCCACCACGCCTATTTCCAGCTCGTCGACAACCGGCTCGCCTGCTTCGACCTGGGCGGACGCAACAGCCTGCGCTGGGATCAAGGTCGTCCGACCCGCTCCGGTTGGCTCGACCCCGGCACCGTCCTCCAGATCGGTCCCTACCGCATCAGCCGCCTCTTCAACGACCCCGCGCCGGCCGACAACGAGGACCCCTCGGGCCGCGACACCATCTTCCCCCATAACTTACGCTGGACCGGCGGCGGCCCGAACGTCGTCCTGATCTTCCCGGATCAAAGCGGCGGCCCGGTTCGCTGGCGGATGACCCGCACGGTCACGCTCGTCGGGCGCGCTCCAGGGTGCCGCGTGCGGCTGCCCGACGACAGCGTCTCCTGGTACCACTGCGGCCTGATCCGCACACCGGCCGGGGTCTGGCTCGTCGACCTG
>JBGSYY010000073.1:0-2307 GCA_041750675.1 Isosphaeraceae bacterium
CGTCTCCCCCGCCCGCGCCTGAGCCGCCGCCGATGGGTGGCGGGGCCTGAGCGAGTCTTCGAGCGTGGCCCCAGCCGCTGCCGCATCGTCCGGCCCACCTCAACCCCAATTTCACTTTCCTCGATAATCGGTGCCGCCCCCGGTGATCGTCTCCTAGTGAATCGCGAGCTTCGGACCGCCCGCGATGCTCGGACGACACCAAACCGGGAGCCGCAGCCATGTCCACCGCCCGCAAAAAACGATCCAGCCGCGACCGCGAACTCGACCGCCTCCACCGCCGCCTCAACAGCCCCCGCCCCGACCTCCCCGTCCTCCGCACCGCCGAACGCCATCAATCCACCCCCGAAAGTCAGCAAAAGGGACTCGCTCCGAGGTCTCCCGAGCCGCCTGCCCCCTCTGCGGCCACCACCACCGCGAACCTCACCACCTCAATCTCCCTCCCCCTCGTGGGGAGGGCCGGGGAGGGGGGAGAACAACCTACCACCCACGCCCCCTCAGTTTCGCCCGACTCAGCACTCGATACTCAGCACTCAGCACTTCCCGAATGGTCCCGCCTCCTCCCTCTCCCCAGCACTCTCCCCGCCACCTTCCGACGCTGGCTCATCCGCCACATCGAAACCACCTTCCGGCCCAATATCAACGATTCGACCGAGCAATACCTCGCCGCCCGCATCGCCCTCGCCATGGCCCACCAGCACCTCGCCGCCGCCCGCGAACCCGACAAACTCTGCACCACCTGGCTCCGCTACGAAGCCATGTCCGACCGCCAGTACCGCAACGCCCTCCGCGACTGGACCAACCACCAAAAAACCAAGCCCAAAGCCTCACCCTTCTGTCCCCCCCTCCCCTCGGCTGAGGGCCGGGGTGAGGCTCATCAGGCCAACCCAAAACCGCCCGCCACACCTTTGCCCAATCCACCCAACCCGCACAACGCAACGTTCGCGCACATAAACAACAGCCCACCCTCAACACCACCCCAAATCCAAGGCCAGGCCACACCCCCACCCCACCCGCTCGGGGCCAACCACGCCACCCAACGCCCACCCACGCCGATCCCAGCCTGACCAGCAAGCCTCAATCGAGCCACATCCCAACCCAACACGCGCCACCGCTGCGCGCCCAGCTCACGAAACCACGCCCCCGCAAAGCTCAAACTCAGCTCACGCGACGGCGAATCGATTCCGGAATCAAACTCAAATTGACCGGGCAGCGCGGCGCTTGACCCAGCAGCAGGCGGCGGGCTTCCTCGGCGGTCTTGCGGCGCATTTCCTCGAAGCCTTCGACGGTGTAAAACGCCGCATGAGGGGTGAACAGCAGGCGAGGGTGGTTGCGCAGGCGGTCGTCGTCCAGCGGTTCGCGTTCGACCACGTCCAGGCCTGCGCCGGCGAGCTGGCCCGTTTCGAGGGCGTCGTAAAGGGCGTCCTGGTCGACCACCGGGCCTCGGGCCGTGTTGATCAGGATCATCCCGGGCCTGGCGGCCTTGAGCGATTCTCGATTGATCATGTGCAGACTTGTTTGATTAAGATCGCAATGGAGCGAGACGAAGTCGCTCTGGCGGAGCAGGTCGTCGAGGTCGCGGACTTCGCGGATTCCCAGGGCCTTGTCCATGCCGGGTCGAGCGTGAGGGTCGTAATAGGCGACATCGAGGCCGAGCGGTTTGGCACGCAAAGCCATCGCCGAGCCGATGCGGCCGATGCCGACGATGCCGAGCGTCCGCCCGCGCATTCGTGGCGCACCCAGGATGGTCCGATAGTGCCAGTCGCCGGCTCGGATCGCGGTGTGGCAGTCGTTGAGCTTGCGGGCGACGGCGAGCAGCAGCATCAGGGCATGGTCGGCCACGTCTTCCGAGCCATAGTCGGGCACGTTGCACACAACGATCCCGCGAGCCGCGGCGGCGGCGATATCGAGGTTGTTATACCCCACGCCGGCGCGGACGATCCCCACGCACCGATCGAGCCGAGAAAAGGTGGCGTCGGTGATGCGCGGAATGTCGTGATAAACGAGCAAGACGCTGGCGTCCTCGACCCGGCCGGCGAGGTCCGACTCGTGCCAGCCGCTCAGGGTTTCGAGCCGGGCGATGTCGCCGAGAATCGGCGTCTCGATGGCGGTCTCGTCGAGAAAATCGGTGACGACGACGCGGAAGAGAGGATCAGACATGCGGGTGGGAGGGGCCAAGGGTCAATTGGGTCGGGAGAACCAGGCGAGAACGGCGTGGGGATCGGCGACGGCGTAGGCATGCTCGCGGCCGTCGGCGGAGCGAATCAGCAGGCGGCCGGGGATGCCCAGCAGAAAGCTGCCCAGCGCGGC
>JBGSYY010000074.1:0-7764 GCA_041750675.1 Isosphaeraceae bacterium
GGCACCAGCGCGGAATGCAGCGGCGGTTGTGGCCCATAACGCGGAGGGAGAGACGCAGGTTGTGGGTTCGGTCCGGCGGGTTGGCGACAAGACGTTCTATCGTCGCGGTGAGACGTGGATTGATTCGACCGTCACGCCCGAGCAGGAAAAGCAGGCGCGACGGGTCGAGCAATTTAGTGAGGCCTATTTTGAGCTGGCGCGGAGCCAGGGGTCCGAGCGAAACCAGTACCTCACTTTCGAGGAGCCGGTGATTGTCAATCTGGGTGGCGAGACGTATCGGATCGACCGCGCCGCCAAATGATCTCCCCTGGGGTATGCACGCTCAGGCGGGCCGGCTTCGGCCTGACTGGGCGGGCAGGAACTGGGATGGCCAGGATTGCTGTTTGAGTGCCCAACGGAGCAGGGAATCGACTCCGAAGGGCGAGAGAGCGCCGGGGTCGCCGATCGGTGCGAAGCGAAACGTGGGAAACTTGAGGCCGAGCTGTTGCAGGAACGATTCGCCATTCCAGCGCACCAGCTCGGCCTCACATTCCTCGTGCAGCAGGCGTGCGGTGGACGCGGCGTGGGGGAATGCCTCGGGCAAGCCTTCGAGGGCGCGGAGCAGCGTTCCGTCCGTCGCCAGGCCGCTCCAGCAACCGAGATTGGTGAGTGCCAGCGCCAGAGGTGTGGTTGCCGGCAAACGCCCGCCCGATAGCTCGTACCAGTGGCCGAGCTGGCGAATTTCGTCGACCAGTTGCTGGCGACGCCAGGCACGACTCGACGCCGCCTCGACACCGGGCCCCGGATTGCGCCGAATCTCGATGGCGACAGATTCAAGCTGCCTGGGATCAATGACCAGAACCAGCGATCCGGCGCGAGAGAGGAACGTGGCCTCGCGGCCGAAACCCTCGCGGCGCTCCTCCCAGATTTTTCCCGAGACCTCAACGAGCGTGATCCACTGGCCGACGACGCCGTCGCCGTCCTTGCGTCTCAACCGGAGGATTCGGCGGGAGACGCCGCCGCCCTCAATGCGAGTATCGAGGATGATTCCCCTTTCACCATGAGGATCGACGACAAAGCCGGCCAGGGACGACCATTGCGTTTCAAAACAGCGGACCAGCGCCGAGGCGAGAGCGGATGTGCCGGCGTCGGGCGGGCCGATCAGGACGAGTGAGGCGACCGGGTCGGCGGCTCCCTCGATGGGGAGATCGAGATGGCAGTCGGGACAAATCCAACGGGCGGGGCCGCGGCCGCACTTTGGGCAGTGGGCGTCGTCATCAACACGGGCGTGGCGAATCCAGGCCAGATTGAGCCGGGGGCCGCCGGATGCGTGCGATTCTCGGGGGTCGAAAACGAGCGTCGAGGCACCGATGGTTCCCGGCTCGGGTGAGCAGCCCTGGGTGCAACGGGCTTTGCGTTCCGTCGGCTCGAACGAGGCAAGGCAGTGAATGCAGGTCCAGCGGGCCATTCGGGAAGACTCGGTGCGATGGGACGAACGATTCGGGAGCCTGTCACAAGCTAGCCTCCACGCGCCGCCGTCGCTAGTCTGGTCGAATCAGGACACGGTTTTCCCAAGACGGACGAGGCAACCTCCCATGCCCGGACTTACGACGGTTTTCGCACTACTGGCTCCCCTGGCCCTGGCTTCATTGGCGGCGTATGGCGAGGCCCGCGACCACGACGACACGCCATCCAAGCCGAACGACAAGACCTTGGGGGCAAAGCCACCGGAGGGGGCGGTCGTGCTTTACCAGGGCGGGCCGCTCGAAGGGTGGGTGACAAAGGATGGCTCCGCCCCTGCGAAGTGGGACACCACGGCCACACATTTCACCGTCAAGCCCGGCACGGGCGACATCAAGAGCGAAAAGAGCTTTGGCGACCACACCTTGCACCTGGAATTCAACCTGCCCCTCATGCCCGAGGCGAAGGGCCAGGCGCGGGCGAACAGCGGTGTGTATCTCAACGGGGTCTACGAGGTTCAAGTGCTGGACAGCTATGGTCTGACGCCTCAGACCAATGACTGCGGCGCGATCTATCAGCAGATCGCGCCTTCAGTCAACGCATGCAAGCCTCCCTTGCAGTGGCAGACGTATGACATCACGTTCCGCAAGGCCCGATTGAAGGATGGGCAGGTTGTGGAACGGGCGCGTGTGACGCTGGTTCACAACGGGATCACGGTGATCGACGACCGGGAAATCGACCCGACGCCGGGCGGGGTGTCGCTCGAAGCGGGCAACGATGGACCACTGCTGTTGCAGGATCATGGCAATCTGGTCGAGTTCCGCAATATCTGGATTGTGCCTGGAAAATGAAGCGATTGGCTCGTCTGCACTCGATCAATCGAAAGGCTACATTATGATCACGGCTGAAGGATGTCGCGGGCGGCGTGAGCGGCTCTGGGATCGGCTGGACAGCCCGGTCGATGCGGTCCTCGTGGCGTCACCCGAGCATCTCGCCTATCTGGCCGGTTATTCGCCCACGCCGTTTTCGTTTCGGACGAACGAGGCCTGGGCGGCGCTCTGGTTGACGCGCGAGGAATCGTGCCTGATCGTCGACAATGTGTGCCGTTCGTTCGCCGAGGCGGCGTTTGTAGACCGCGTGGAGGTGGTTAGCTGGTACGACGGGAAGCACTCAGCACCCGGAAGGCGGAATAATCTCGCGGAGGCCGTGGCGGAATGGGTGAACGCACGCGCGCCGAGAACCCTGGGCTGTGAGCTGGCCGCCGTGCCGGCCGCGGTGCTGGCTCGCTCGGGAATGCGAGGTGATCTGGTTGATGTCTCAGGCGTCTTGCTCGATATGCGACGAGCCAAGGATCGGGACGAGCTGGCGACGATTGAAACGTGTATCAACGCGGCGGAAGCCGGCTTCGCAGCGGCGCTCGAGGCAATCAACCCGGGGCGGACAGAGCTTGAGATCTTTGAGGCCGTGCATTCGGCATGCGTCTCGACTCTGGACGGCCCAGCGCAGATCTATGGCGACTTCACGGCGGGGCCTCGGGCGGTTGGGCCGAACACGCTACCGACCACTCATGTTCTCACGCCAGGTGAGCTTTTGGTTCTCGATTTCTCGGTGATTGTGAGAGGCTATCGCTGCGATTTCGCGAACACGTTGGTCGCGGGCGAACCGACCCAGCAGCAACGAGACCTGCACGAGGCCTGCCTGGCGGCCCTCGACGCCGGCGAACGGTTGCTGGCGGCAGGCGTGGAGGCGAAGGCGATCGACGAGGCCGTGCAGGGCACCGTGGCGAAGCTGGGCTGGACGACCTCCAAGCGATCGCACACGGGGCACGGGATTGGGCTGGCGCACCCGGAAGCACCTTTTCTGGTCGCCGAAAGTCGCGACGTGCTTCGCGCGGGCGACGTGGTGACGATCGAGCCTTCGATGTTTCCACCGTCGCTGCAAGGAGGCATCCGGGTGGAACACAACTACGTGATCACCGAAAGGGGATGCCGTCGTTTGACGAGTCATCGACTGGCGTTGACGAAATAAGAGAGCTTGCAGGAAAGTGGCCGCCCCGACATTCAGAGGTGTCGGGACGGCCGTTCATCTCTCGTGAAAGCTGGAAACGCTCAGGCACCGGCCGCGGCCTTGAGGGCGGCGAGAGCGGTGTCGTAGTTCGGCTCGGTGGCGATCTCGGGCACGTATTCGACGTGTGTGAGGGTGCCCGAGCCGTCGACGACGAAGATTGCGCGGCAGAGCAAGGGGATGGGCAGGCTGGTGATCAAAACGCCGTAGTGGTTGCCGAAGGAGTGGTTGTGGCAATCGGAGAGATTGGTCAGACACTTGACATCTTCAGTGCCGCAAAAGCGCTTCATGGCGAAGGGCAGATCGAGACTGACGGTGTAGGCGGCGACCTTGTCGCCCATCGCGCCAAGTTCTTTGGAGAATCGCTTGGTTTGTAGGTTGCAGACAGGGGTGTCGAGCGAAGGCACGACGCTGAACAAACGCGCCTTGCTGGGGGTGTCGGCGAGCGAAATTGGGTTCATGCCTTCGCCGACGCAGGTGAAGTCGGGGGCCTTGTCGCCGACTTTCAGTCTTGGCCCGGCCAATTCGACCGGGTTGCCCTTCATGGTGACTTCGCCCTTACGCGTGTCGTTCATCTGGGTTGATACCTTTCGTTGTGTGGAAATCCGAAAGCGATCGACGTTGATTTCAATTCCTCAAGCCTAGCGAGATGGCTCGGGGGCAAGCAAGCGTAGGCCCTGATGGAGAACTTGAGAAAATCTTTTAAGTGCGGTGGATGACTTTGCCGATGTTGAGGGTTGTGGTGGCGATTCCATGTCCGGAGTGTGCTGGCATACGCCGGCTGAGGACTCCTGAACCTTTCTTGGGTGGACTGATGGACAAACGTAAGGCTGGAGCCCGTTTGGGGCGTCGGATGGCGATTGCGCCGAATTTGGAGAATCTCGAAGGGCGGTTGCTGATGGCCGCAAGCGCGGGGCGGGTTCGGATCAAGGAGCTTGTCTCAGGCGACACGGTTCAGCTGGTCATTCGCGGTACGCGGAAGGCGGATGGAATCAAGATCGACGACAACGGCACAGCGTCGAGTGGGAACATCACGGTGAGTCTGGCCGACGGAACCACCTACACCTCGCGCCGGGCCATCACGCAGATCAGCGTCGATACCCTCAACGGCGGCGACATGGTGGGCTACAACCTCACCGGCGAACTGAAGGCGGCGCGATCCGTCACCGTCATGCTCGGCAACGGGCCTGATCAGTTCCTGGCAAACATCGACGGTGCCGTGAACACGCCCGACGCGCTGGCGTTGATGGTGTATGGCGATGGAGGAAATGATCAACTGGGCGTCTCGCAGACGGGAGCGATGCTGGCCGGAACCTTCTTCCCTTATTTGGAAGGCGGAAACGGTGATGACGTGCTCGCCTATCGCGGAACCGGTGAAATCAAGGCGGGAGCGATTGTGGCGCCCGGCATGCCTGGGGGCGCGGGCAACGACATGATTCTGGCCGATTATCAAGGCGTGATCGGCGGATCGTACATGTATAACCTGACGATGGACGGCGGGGCTGGGAACGACAAGTTGTCGAACCGGGTTTTGGTGAAGGCCGGCTCATGGGGCAAGATCGGGGTCGACGCCAAGACGCCGGCCATGGTGATGGGCGGCGACGGCGACGATCACATTGATTACGTGGTTACGATCGAAAGCTCGGCCTCGGTCTTTGATGAGAACTCGGCATTGTTCGGCGGGAACGGCAAGGATACGGTGCAGCGATCGTCGAAGGTGGTCGTTGATGCGTCGAGCGAGACGGTTTCGGTACTCGCTTAGATCGGGTCAGTCGGAGTCAGTTCGAATCAGGGTCGCGATGCCGCGGCCCTCTCTCTCTCCGAAAGTACGTAGGGATGGGGTGGAGGTCGACGACGACCGCGCTGCAACAGAGACCATCCAATTTGCCGCCTATCGACCCGCGTGTTGTTGGGTTCCGAGACAGTTTCTGCCCGAAGTCCTCCTCGGAACCGGACTTTCTGCAGCACTATAACTCGGGTGAGAGTACCCAGGGCTGAACGTGATCGTGGGCGGCTCGGGCGACGATCAGATTCTCGGCGGAAACAGTCATGACATTCTGATTGGCGGTATCGGGGCCGACCGGATCGTCGGCAACGGAGGCGACGATATCCTGATCGCGGGCACGGTCGGGGTTAGCTCCGACCCGATCGACATGCTGGACGAATTGCTGGGGACACTTGACGAGTGGTCCACGTTCCGCAGCCGCAGCTTGACCGGTAGCCGGCTGGTGGTAGGAGACGATACGGATGTTGACACGCTGACAGGTAGCGCGGGCGACGACTGGTACTTTTATAACTTCAGCCAGGACAAGGCGACGGATCGGAAAAAGGAATTCGGTATCGACATCGCTTGAGGATCGGAGTGCAAACGCCAGTCCTGGTAACAGGGGTTTGCTAGGTATCGCCTTTTCGAAGTGACTCGTTCGCGGTCGGCATTAGCGAGGCCGGTCGCGAACGAGCCGGCTCATGCGGGCCGCCGACGGGCGGATGCTCGCCGGGGCGGAGGTCGATTTTTCGGGCCTTGGTGAGGTCGACTTCCTTGTTCGCAAGCTCGACGAGGTTGGGCCGCTGGGGGCCGAGCTGCATGGGCAGTCGCACGGTGAAGGTGGAACCCTTGCCGAGAGCGCTTTCGAGTGTGATTTCGCCGCCGAGCATCCGGCTTAACTCTCGGACGATCGAGAGGCCGAGGCCGGTGCCCTCGTGCTCGCGGGTGAGCACGCCGTCGCTTTGCTTGGCCATGCCGGCCTGGCGGAATTTCTCGAAGATGCGTTCGCGATCTTCCTCGGGGATGCCGATGCCGGTATCGGCGACGGAGAGGACGAGATTGCGGCCTTCGCCGCGGGCGCTGAGGGTGACTCGGCCGCCTTCGGGCGTGAACTTGACCGCGTTGGAGAGCAGGTTGTAAATCACCTGGCGGATTTTGCCTGGATCTTGATGCAAGAGGGGGATTGCCTCGTCGAGCTGGACGTGCAGCTCGATATTCTTTTTGTCGGCGATCGGGCGCATGGATCCGGCAAGGCTTTCGCAAACGTCGCGGATCGAGAAATCCTCGACATGGAGCTCCATCTTGCCGCTTTCGATCTTGGCGAGGTCGAGGATGTCGTTGATCATGCCGAGGAGCATCTTGCCCGAGGTGAAGATGTTTTGGGAGAACCTGCGCTGGCGTTCGGGCAACTCCTCGTTGGAGGCGAGGACTTCGGAGAAGCCGATGATCGAGTTGAGCGGCGTGCGCAGTTCGTGGCTCATGGTGGCCAGGAAGTCGCTCTTGATTCGGTTCATCTCGAACAGGGCCATGTTGGCCTGTGCCAGTTCGTCGACCTTCTTGTCGAGATCGACGTTCACGTCGCGCAATTCTTGCTGCATGGCGACGAGGTTGTGCAACATGCGGTTGAAGGCATGGGAGAGTTCCTCGAACTCGTCGCCGGTGTGAATCTGGGCGCGGATGTTGAGCTTGCCGGCGGAGATGGCGTCGGAGACGTCGCGGAGGTGCTTGACGGGTTTGACGATCACATAGCGGACGATGACGTAGGAGGTGACCATCGCCAGAATGGCCGTGACCAGGGCGGTCGAAATGAGGATGGCGCGATTGCGGTGGATGTCACGCGCGGTTTCGTCCATGGGGAGGGCGATTGAGACCATCGCGGCGAGGTCATTCGCCCTGGTTTCGACCCATTTGCCGTCGGACGTTGGTCGAAGTTCGTGGCAACGTAGGCAGCGATCCTGGTAGAAGACGGCCTCGACGTATTGATAATCGCGACGGCCGGGAGTGGTGCGAGAGGACCAGCTATCCTTACCGGTCAGGAACGACTTGGGCCGCTGCTGGCGGGCGCGGTCGGGGAACTGGCGTCGGACCTGATCGGAGAGGGCGGCTTCTTTAAGGAATGCATCGAGCCGCTCGGCCTCGAAGGAGTCGCGGGGACGGTTCTTGTCGGTGAACGGGCCGTAGGCTGGGATGAAGAAGGTACGGTAACCGGGCTGAGTGTTCAGCGACGATGGCTCGTTGGCCAGCTCCAGGAAGAGGTCGCGTGCTGGACTATCGGGGGCGATGTCCATGTGTCGCGCGGCCAGCACGGGGCCGACGAGTACGCGCGCGGCTTCGGTTTTCTGGCCGGTGACGAGACTCTCGGTCTTGAGGCCGTACCAGGAGAAACTCAGGGTGACGAGCGCAAGGATGCCGCCTCCGAAGATGAAGCGGCACTTGCGTTCGAGACTGGTTTCTCCCAGCAGATGCTTGAAAGTGCGGTACGACACGAGTCGTCC
>JBGSYY010000075.1:0-6936 GCA_041750675.1 Isosphaeraceae bacterium
GCGGCGGCGACCGCGGCTACGGTGGCCAGCGCGGCGGCAGCAGCGGCGGCGGTTATGGTGGCTACTCCGACCAAGGATATTGAATCGTCGCTGCGGGTCCTACCGACTCGCTGAGGCCAGCACGGCGATTCGCCCTGCAAACGTCGGATCGCCCCCACTCGTAGCGTTTAATACTCCGTCGCGGGGGCTTGGTCCCCGCTTCGGAATCTGTTATTCTCTATCTCCCCTCCTTCCGGGTAACGCCGCATCACGGCGTTTGACTTTGGGAAGGTGCAGAATTTTGCCGATGATGCGTTCCGTGTTTCAGTTCTTTTTCTTTCGCAGAAGATCGCGAAACCAGGAGTTCGGGTTGTGGTGAAGCTTAGGGTGCGTGCCGGAGAGTCGATTCAGGATGCCGTTCGTCGCTTTCGCAAGCTCTGCGAACGGAGTGGCCTGCGTAAAGAGATGCGCCGAAAGGCCTATTATGAGAAGCCCAGCGAGCGGCGTCGGCGTGAAGAACTGAAGCGGCTCCGTAAAGCCCGCCAGACCGTCCGCGTCTGACAGATCCCGCAGGAGATCGACCGGACCGCGTCAGGCACCGGTCGAAATCGACGACCAACCCGGCTTGGCTCAGACCCGTACCTCACGGTTCTGACCAAGTTGCCGTGGATACCGCGCGCGAATCGGTTCAATCACGTTGACCAGGAACGAATCGACCTGACTCGGCGATCGTCCGATATACCCACGCGCATCGAGTACTGCGTCGAGATCCACGCCGGCGAATCCGGAATCTCCACGAAGCAACTCAATCAGATCATTCGCGCCGCCCTCGTTCATCCGCCGACGCGCCGCGAGCGAGTGTCGGCGAATCCGCTCATGCAGCTCCTGGCGGTCCCCCCCCCCGCGAACGGCGTGCATCAAGATGTTCTCCGTCGCCATGAAGGGCAGCTCGTCGCCCAGATTCCGCGCGATCACCGCCTCATTGACCGTCAATCCCGGCACGATGTTGAGATAAAGCGCCAGCAGCGCATCAACCCCCAGAAACGCCTGCGGCAGTGTCAGACGCCGCACCGCGCTGTCATCCAACGTCCGTTCCAGCCACTGTGTGGCCGCCGTTTGTATCGTCGGTGCGTGCAACGCCATCACGAATCGCGCCAGAGAGCACATACGCTCCGCCCGCATCGGATTACGCTTGTAAGCCATCGCCGACGAGCCGATCTGGTCCGTCCCGAACGGCTCCTCCACCTCGCGCTCATGGGCCAGCAAGCGAAGGTCCCCACCAAACCGATGCGCGCTCTCGGCAAACCCCGCCAGGACGCTCAAAATCTGGGTATCCAGCTTGCGCGTGTACGTTTGCCCCGAAACCGGAACGGAATCCGTGAAGCCGAATCGCTCCGCGACCATCCGGTCCAGCGCATCCACCTTGCTCTCATCGCCGTCAAACAACGCCAGGAAACTCGCCTGGGTGCCGGTCGTCCCCTTCACGCCCAGAAACGGCAGCGACTCGATCCGACGCTCAATCTCGCCCAGATCGAGCACCAGCTCATAGGCCCAAAGGGTAGCGCGCTTGCCCACCGTCACCAGCTGCGCAGGCTGAAAATGGGTGTAGCCCAGACAGGGCAGATCACGCCAACGCTCGGCAAACCGCCCCAACGCGTCGATCGCGCCGACCATTCCATCGCGCACGAGCTGCAGCGCCTCGCGGAGCAGAATCAGATCGGCGTTGTCGGTGACATAGCAGCTCGTCGCGCCCAGGTGGATGATCGGACGTGCCTCGGGGCACGCATCACCATACGTGTGAACATGGGCCATCACATCATGCCGGAGCCGACGCTCGTGGGCGGCCGCCACGTCGAAGTCGATCGGCTCGATCCTCGCTTCCAACTCCTCGATCTGCGACTCGCGGATCTCCAACCCAAGCGCTTGCTGCGCCCGTGCCAGCTCAATCCAGAGCCGCCTCCATGTCGCGATTCTCTTCCGAGGCGACCACAGAGTGGCCATCTCCGCGCTGGAATATCGTGCGATCAGCGGGTTGTCGTACACGTCATGGCGGTCAAGGGCGGTCATCGTGCGGTTCGACTCGTGATCTGGAGGGAAGAAAGTCATGCTTGCCAGTCCGCGACGACGACGATCAGATGCCGCCCAGCACGCGCGCTCGGCCCACCCGGCTGATGCCCACCATGAACGCGGCCGTCCGCATCGAGACGCCCTTCCTCTGGGCTAGCTCATAGACCTTCTCAAATGCCGAGATCATCCGGGTCTCCTCCTCCCGACGTACCTGATCGATCCCCCAGCGAAAATGCTGAAGATTCTGAACCCATTCGAAGTAACTCACCACCACACCGCCCGCATTCACCAGAATGTCCGGGACGACGACAATGCCTCGGCGCTGAAAGACCTCGTCCCCTTGGGGCCACGTCGGGCTGTTCGCCGCCTCGACAATCATCTTGGCCCGGACCGCCTCTGCCAGCGCCGCGTCAAAAACGCCCCCCAGCGCCGCCGGTATCAAGACATCCACGCCCATTGTGAGCAATTGTTCATTGGTCGCTGGGTCTCCGCCCTTGAAACCCACAACCTTGCGGTGCGCGGCCACATGGCGATCGAGTTCTTCGAGATCCAGTCCTTCGGGGTTTTGCACCGCCCCGTAGGCGTCCGACACCGCCACGATCTTCCCGCCCTGTTGGTGTAGAAACCGCGCGGCATGGCTGCCGACGTTGCCGTACCCCTGAACGGCGAATGTCGTCCCCGTGATGCCCGTATTCAGCTTGGCCAGGGCCTCGCGTGTCACCAGCATCACGCCGTAGCCCGTCGCGGCCTCTCGACCCGCCGAGCCATGCAACTCGACCGGTTTACCCGTCACAACCGCCGGGTGAAACCCTTCGTACTTGGCGTATTCGTTCATGATCCAGGCCATCACCTGGGCATCGGTCCCCATATCCGGGGCGGGGATATCCTTGTCCGGGCCGATGAAGTCGTGAATCTTCTCAATGAACTTGCGGGTCAGCCGCTCCAGCTCCCCACGCGAGAGCGTGCTCGGGTCGCAGTTCACCCCGCCCTTCGCCCCGCCGAAAGGCAAATCCACCACCGCCGTCTTCCAGGTCATCAGACTCGCCAACGAGCGCGCCTCATCCTGATCCACGTGCGGATGATACCGCAGGCCACCCTTGAACGGACCCCGCGCATTATCATGCTGCACGCGGTAGCCGATGAAGTTGCCGATTTCCCCAGAATCCAGCTCGATCGCAACCTCGACCCGCAAATCACGCTCCGGCACGATCAGCAAGGTCCGCATGTTCGCCGATAGATCGAGCCGGGCCGCTGCCTGATCAAAGTAGTAATTCGTTGCTTCAAATGCTTGCATGGATGTTTGCCGCCGAGCCGGGGAGAGAGAGCGAAGTCTCGATCCTAACGGACCCGCGCTCGGCCCGGCAATCTCGACAAGGCGATACAGGCAGCCTGAATCGTTAAGATGGCCGAGATCAGATTGGGGCCTCGAAATCGACCGGGTTCAAGTATTCCTACCAACTGGGATGCCGCGCATGCGACCTTGGAATCTCGCTGATTTGACTTATGCCGATGTGAAAGCTCGAAATTTCGAGGTTGCGGTGCTGCCGCTGGGAGCAACCGAGCCTCACAATCTTCATCTGCCCTACGCCACCGACACCCTGCAGGTCGAGGCCGTGGCCGACGAGTCGGCCCGCCGCGCGACCGACCAGGGTGCCCGTGTCGTGGTGCTGCCCGCGCTGCCTTACGGCACCGAAACCAACCAGATGCGGTTCCCACTGGCCATGAACCTCGACCCGACCACGGTCGCCGCCGTCGTGGCCGACCTCGTGGCCTCGCTCGAAACTCACGGCATCATGAAATGCGTCCTCCTCAATGGCCACGGCGGAAACGATCTGAAATGGGTCTTGCGCGAATTGTATGGAAAATCCACGGTCCAGCTTTTCCTCTCCAACTGGTATCAGGTGGGTGCCGACCGATTCCCCCAGATCTTTGCAGACGCCGGCGACCACGCCGGAGAGCTGGAAACCAGCATGGGTCTGGCGTTCTTCCCCGAATTCGTCCACCTCGAACGAGCCGACGACGGCGCGATTCGACCGTCTCGGTTCGAGGCCGTCAACCGGGGCTGGGTCTCGATCACACGTCCCTGGCATCTTCTCACCACCGAAAGCGGCGCCGGTGACCCCAAACCCGCCACCGCCGACAAGGGCCGCCTCTACATGGATCTGGTTGCGCAGCGAATTGCCGATTTCCTGGTCGATCTCTCGGGGAGTCCCATCAATGACCACTTCCCGTTCTAACCGCCGACCCTCCTGGCTCCACCTCACCGCGGCGCTTTGGCTCGCGTCGGGCTGCGGCTCACCCACCCCGGTCGACACAGAGAAAACCCCAAAAAAACCAGAAACTGTCGTAACCTCGTATCCACTGCGGGGCGAGGTCGTCCGCATCGACCGCACAACCGGCCGCGTGGCCATACGTCACGAGGAGATACCCGACTTCATGCCGGCGATGACCATGCCTTTCGACCTGAACGGCAACGAAATTCTCGAAGAACTCCAGCCCGGCGACCGAATCGAGGCCGTCCTCCGGATCGGACCTCAGGGATCGACGCTTGACGACGTGATCATCACCGAGCTCGCGGCTCCCGAATCGGATCCCGCCCAAACCGGTCTGCCGCCGGTGCTTGAAGTCGGCGCAACGGTTCCCGACTTCCTTATGCGCACACAAGACAATGAAACGCTCCGTTTATCCGAGCTTCATGGCCGCGTCGTCGTGCTTACTTTCATCTACACCCGTTGCCCACTGCCTGACTACTGCCCCCTGCTGGATCGAAAATTCGCCGATCTCGCCCGCAGGCTCCGCGCGGTGCCCGCTGCGGCAGACGCAACCTCTTTGCTATCCATCAGTTTCGACCCGCAGAACGATCAACCCGACGTCCTGGCCCGGCACGCCGAGATGGTCGATGCCCGACCGCCGCTCTGGCGGTTCGCGGTCGCCGATCATGAAGAATTGCGCAAGGTCGCTCCGGCTCTGGGCTTGAGCTACGGCCCGGGACGCAACGAGATCATCCATACGCTGAGCACCGCCGTCATCGATCCGTCTGGGCGACTCGCCGCCCTGTACCGTGGCAACACGTGGGAAGTCAATGACGTGTTCAAGAAGGTGCGTGACGTCCTGGCCCAAACTGGAGGTCGCGACACGCCAAACGGTTCCTCTGAAAAATCCGCAAACCCATATCCATAAATTCTTTACGATCACCCAACGACACGTCTCTTCACGTACACTTAGGCGCACATGACCGTGTGCTCGCATGAAAATTTCGGGACACGCCATGCAGAATCAAAAAAAGATGTTGTCAGGCGTCGAGATCGTGATACATTAGTCACAGATATATGACCCTGAGTCGTAGATATATCGTCACATCGGCCCGGTTTGATTGCTTCCGGCCGACGTCTTGGGGTGAGTGTAAGTCTCTCCGTCGCGGGACTTTCCGCGACTCTGTCGTAGGCCAACGAGAATGTCGCCGGGTCGGCGGGGCCGTCCTGGGACAGACGTTCACCCAGGAGGAACAGGGAACATGCCGCCGAAAGCCGCCGTGAAGACCGTCCGCACCACCCGCTCGAAGTCAGTTCGTGACGCCGAGCAGCGCATCCTCCAGGCCCGCCGGGCCTCGAATCTACTCAAGCACGTCAGCGACCCCACACGGCTCCAGGTCATCTTGATCCTGTCCGAGGGCGAGCAGCACGTGGGCGCTCTGTGCGACCAGTTAAACCAGAGCCAGCCCGCCGTGAGCCATCACCTGGCCCTGCTCCGGCACGGTCAGATCATCGCCCCGCGCCGCCAGGGCAAGAATAACTTCTACAGCCTGACCGACGTGGGCGAACAACTGGCCAAGGTCGTCAAGGGCCTCATCTGAGCCACCCGCTGACCTCGGGCAACCCGCCCGATCTCCCGCTTGATTCCCTCCCACGCCCGCCCCGATCATCTCGATCCGGGCGGGTTTTCGTTTTCCTCGGCCACGAATCGTTCTCTCCGACGCTGCGCCAGCCGTTTCACCAAACCTTCATATTCCTCGGATGAGCGACGCCGTCGCGGATCCCACCGCACGCCTTTTTCCGAATTGCAGCGAGCGTGGACAATGCCCAGGTTCTTCAACGAGTCATCACCGCCGCGCCCCCGGGCGCGAATATGTTCCAGTGTCGCCCCTTCGCCGTTCGACGCATCAAAGGCGATCGGTCCATTGCAGATCAAGCAGCGACCTACCCAAAGCGCTCCCTGAAGCGAGAACGTGCGATCGCTGCGGGCCACTTCGAGCAGCCTCCGCAGGCGATTCATCGCAGCCACTCCACGAAACGAAACCGCCCCGAGGTGGGCTCGGGGCGGCGTAAGTCCCACATCTAAAGTGGAGGATAGGGGATTTGAACCCCTGACCTCTTGCATGCCATGCAAGCGCTCTCCCAGCTGAGCTAATCCCCCTCAAATCTTCTGGCATAATATCGGGCGATTCGCCGGTCGTCAACGTGGCTCCCTGGCCGTTCTGGCACATCTGCCCTATCTTCATTTCCAAGACGACGTAAGCCCAGGCTAAGTTCGCCACCCCCCCCCCCAGCCCAAACGAGGCAGTTTTCGTGCTCCTGCTGACCAACGACGACGGAATCGACGCCCCCGGACTCCAGGCCCTCAACGCCGCCGTTGAGGGCCTCAATCGCCCGGTCGTCGTCGTCGCGCCCAACGGTCCTCGTTCAGGCTGCGGTCATGCCGTCACCACACACCAACCGGTCCAGGTCGTCGCCGACGGTCCCGACCGCTACGCCGTCAGCGGCACTCCCGCCGACTGCGTTCGACTCGGCCTCGACCGCCTGGCGCCACAAGCATCCTGGGTTCTCTCGGGCATCAATGCCGGCGGCAACCTGGGCACCGATCTCCTCCACTCGGGCACGGCCGCGGCCGCCC
>JBGSYY010000076.1:0-7347 GCA_041750675.1 Isosphaeraceae bacterium
CCTGGCTCTATGCAGTCGTCGGCCCCGCCCGCCGCGCGGGCCGGCTCACCCCCTTGCTCATCCTGACCGCACCGCTCATCGCTGTCGTCATCGCTCCCTGGGCCTGGGCCACGTATCGCGAATATGGCGAACCTTTCTTTACGTATACAAAATTTTATCCCTACAACTTCTCCTGGACCGTCCACCACTTCGACCAGGGCAACACCCGCCCCGACCAGTTCTATCGCCCCGAGAATGTTCCCGGCATCGTCGAAGCCAAGCTCAAGACCATCGCCATCATCCCCGCCTACACCACAATGATCCTCGGCCTCCCCCTCGTCCTCGGCTTCCTCGCCCGAATCCTCCGCCCGCGCGAATCCGTCACCCGCGACATCGACCGCCTCGCTCTCTTCCTCTACTTGATCTTCGGCCTCGCCACCCTCGTCCAGGTGGTCGACGTTACCCAGGTCCGCCAGCTCGGCCGCTATTATTTGCCGGTCTTCCTGATCATGCTCCCAACCGCCGCCGCAGGCTTGCTTGGCTGGGCGGATCGTCAATTTCTGCCCGATTCCAACCGTCGCTGGCTCCTCGGCGCACTCGCCGCGCTGCTCTGGGCCGCACCCGGCTGGGCCTACGATGCCACCTGGTACGTCAAGCCGTTCCAAACGCGCTGGCCCGCGCTCCTCGAAGCCGGGAGCTGGGTCCGCGACAACCCCAGCCAGGTCCCCACCGACGCACGCATCCTCACCTGGTTCCCCTGGGAGATGCGGATTGCCAGTGACCGCACCACCATCCTCTTCCCTCGTGCCCTCGAAGGCGGCGCTTACGAGCTGTCACGTCTCCGCGACGCGATCCAACGCTACCAGCCCACCCACGTCCTCTGGGGTTCCTTCGAGCCTATGCCCGAAAGTGATCCGGAATCCCTCGGCCGCTACCTCGAAGCCCTCCGCGCCGATCTCGGCATCCGCGAATCCGACCTGATCCACACCTCCCCACCGCGTACGCCCCACCCCGTCCGACTCTACCGACTCCCAGGGTCCGGTCCTTGATGAATCCCCCCCCACCTGATGCCAGTCCCGCTTTCCTCACCCGTAACGACGCGGCGTGGATCGGCCTCTTCCTCATCCTGGTCGCCACCGTCTGGTGGCGGGCCCACACCTTCGCGCCGACCCTCGTGAATCGCTTCGATTTCCCCCGGCTCTGGCCCGTCGTCGAAGGCCGAGCCGAGCCGCTCGACTGTGACGAAGCCGCCTACGCCTACATGGGCCGCCGCATCAACCAGGGCGCGGTTCTCTATCGCGATCTCGCCGAGAATAAACCACCGCTCGGCTACTGGATCTACGCCCTCGGCGTGCGGCTCGGCGACGCCGACGAATGGACGATCCGCTGGCTTCCCGTCCCCTTCGTGCTCGCCACCATCGTCGTCATCGGCTGGCTGGCCCGTGCCATCGCCGGCCCGCTCGCAGCCGTCATCGCCGCCTTCTTATACGCCCTCCTCGCCACCGATCCCTACGTTTACGGCAACGGCGCTCAGCTCGAACAACCCATTAACTTCGCCTCCATCTCCGCCCTGGCCGCCCTCGTCGCCTGGCAACGACGGCCGCTCTTGCTCTGGCCTCTCCTCGCCGGCGTTCTCACCGCCGCCGCAACCCTCATTCGCCCCACCTCGCTCGTCCTCCTCCCGGTCCTCGCGTTTTTGCTCTGGCGAGCTGCGTCCCCTGCACCCATCCGCCGCGGAGCGCTACTCGCTCTCGTCGTAGGCTTCACCGCGACGATCGCCGCCTGCCTCGCGGTTCTCGCCTCTCAGGATGCCATACCCGCCGCCTGGGAAAACACGGTCACCGCCGCCCGCGCCCTCGTCGCCGACACCCCCGCGCCGCCCAATGCCCCCCCCTGGTATGTCCGCTGGCTCACCGGCAATTCCGACCCCCGCGATGGCCGCCTCCCTTGGCCTTTCGGCCAGACCGACTGGCTCGTTTGGTGGGGCAGGGGGGCCTGGCCCCTCTGGTTCTTCGGCACGTCATCCCTGATCGCCTTCGCCTTCCGTGCTCCACGAACCGATCCCCGCCGCGCCATCGCCCTCTGGACTCTCGCCGCCTGGGTCCAGCTCATCCTGCCAGGCCAGTACTGGGCGCATTATTACTTGCTGCCAACCCCCGGCATCGCCTTGGCCGCTTCCATTGCCGTCGCGGACGCACTACGCCTGATTCGTGCTCGTGAGACCCGCCCCCGCGCGGCCCTCGTTCTGATCGCCGTCACGCTCGCCATCGGCGGCACAGTCACCATCCAGGTCCGTGATTACCTGCTCGTCCCCGCCACCGATCTGACCATCCGCTACAAGGGCGGTCGCCAGTGGGTCACGCTGCGTCGCCTCGGCGAATACCTCGCCCGACAGTCCGCACTCGCCGAATTCCACGGCCTCCATGTCTGGGGTTGGCAAAGTCCGCTCTATCTCTACTCCGGCCTCGATAGCCCCTCGCGACACTTCTTCGTCAATCAATTGGTCAAGACCCACATCGATCGACCGCACCCGCTCGTTGATCGCTGGAAAGCCGAACTGATGGCCGATCTCGAACGCACACCGCCCGCCCTCGTCTTCTGTGGCGACCCCCCCTTCGAGCCGCTCCATCGCTGGCTCATTCAGAATTACCGCTCCACAAAAAGCGTACCGACAAGCCCACGCGGCGAGGGCCTCTGGGCACGACGCGACCTCGCCGATCCCCAACGCTTCCCACCCGCAGAAGGCCAGGCCAACCTGACCTCCCCCAGGCCCGTCAATCCTCGGCTTCAACCCGCCTCGCCCGTCCGTCCCGACAAAATCCGCTGATAACGTCCCCGTAGACCCAGCATGATCGACTCCCACGACTGCGTTTCCGCATACTCCCTGGCCTCCTGAGCCATCAATCGCCTCAAAGGCTCATCATCCACCAGCCGGACGAGCCGCTCCGCCATCCCCCTCGCCTCCTCATCCGGCTCCACGAGCAGGCCCGTCCGTCCATCACGGATCGTCTCTCCCGGCCCCCCCGCCCGGACAGCCACCACCGGCAGCCTCGACGCCATCGCTTCCAGAATCACATTGCCGAACGTCTCTGTCAGACTCGCGAATGCAAACAGGTCGCACGCCGCGAAGTGGTCCGCCAGATCCTCCCCCTCCCGATACCCGACGAACCGCGCCGCAGGTCCCAGAGTCGCTTCCAGTTCCCCCCGCGCCGGCCCATCGCCCACAATCAACAGCCGCACCCGCTCCGGCCGCTCCTTCGCCAGCAGAGCCAGCGCCTGGCCCAGGTAGCCCACGTTTTTCTCCGCCGCGATCCGGCTCACGTGGCCCACAACCACATCGTCGTCGCCAAATCCCAGACTCGCCCGCACGCGTTGACGCCCGGGCCGATCGGGTCGAAACACGCTGGTGTCGACCCCCCGAGGCCACAACGCCAGGTTCTCGAACCCACGCCCCCTCAGCCCCTCAATCGTCACCCGCGACGGCACATACGTCTCCCGCGTCGAGTTGTGAAACCAACGCAGATAACGCCAGATTGTCCCCTCCAACCAGCCAATCTGATAATGCCGAGAATATTGATCGAAGTTTGTATGAAAGCTCGACACAACCGCCCAGCCCCGCCGCCGCGCGCCTCGCAAAACCGCAAGCCCCAACGTCGCCTCAGTCGCGATATGCACAATCTCCGGACCAAACTCCTCGATCCTGCTCAACACCCGAGCAAACGGCGGCACCGGCAGGTACAGCTCGGGATAAAACGGCGGATGGCACGACGGTACCGCGATCGAAGGCGGCACCGCCCGCGTTCCCCGATACTCAGGCGTGACAAGCTGAACCTGATCCCCCGCCTCGCGAAGCACCCGCACCAATTGGCCGAGTGTGCGCGAGACCCCGTTGACCTGCGGCGCGTACGTCTCGGTCACCAGTGTCACACGCATAAACCACGGTCTCGGACGCGACTCGAAAGGCCCCGACGTCCACCGCCGAACGTCTCACGGGCCTCAACACCCTAGTCGCCGTCCACCTGGTTTTCGAGGGGTACGTCCGGGTCCGATGTCGCCTCGCCGCCCGCTTCGCCAAGCCGCTCAAGCAGCGACCGATACCCGGCGATCCGCCCCATCTGAGCCGGCTCCGCCGCTCGATTCACATTCTCACCCGGATCGGCCGTCAGGTCATAAAGCTCCTCCGTGCCGTCGCCCATCCGCATGTAGGTCCGCCCCTCCTCGGCAAGAGACTGCATCGGACCACGCGCCACGGGCGCTCGCGCCTTCACCGGCTTCCCCTTTTTCGGTCGGATGCCCAGATCAGCCTCGGAGAGCACCGGCTCGGCTTCCTCGCTCGTCGCCATACCCGCCGCGTCTTCCCAGAACTGCGCCAGCGATCGGCCCTCGAAGGATGCCTTCAGCCCAAGCAGCCCCGAGAGCGTTCGCGGCAAGTCGCGGGTGCTCACCGCCTGCGTCACCCGCATTGGCGCAATTCCCCGCGCCTTGGGCGGCACGATCACCAGAGGCACATCAATCAAGGGTCGATACAGCGAATGTCCATGCAGATAAAGCTCGTGCTCACCCAGATGCTCGCCATGGTCCGACGTGATCACCACCCACGTCGTCTCCGCCAGCCCCCGAGATTCCAGATCCTCGAACAACTGACCGAGCGATTTATCGATATAGGCAAGACATGTGTCATAAGCATCCGTCATCAGTTCGCGAGTGCGCGGGTCGATCTTGTCTTTGCGCTTGAGATGCCAGGTTCGCAGCTCGCCCTGCACATCGGGATCCCCGGCCCGGCCATACGGCTCGACATGCCCCGGCGGCAACACATACGGATCGTGCGCGTCGAGATAATTCAAGAACGCGAAAAATGGCCGCCCGGGCTGCGTTTCCCTGAGATCGTCGATCCACGCCAGCGTATGCCGGTTCACGTCGTCCGACTGCTTCCGCACGCCAAAATCACCCGCTCGGTTATTCGAACGCAACCCACTCCAGGCAAGCACTCGCCGCCCCAGCTCGGCATTCCTCAGGATTTCCCGCGTCGTAACGTCTCGATTCTCCGGATGATCTTCAAAATGCAAGAACCCGCGGTCGAGGCCATACCAGTTATTCAAGTAGTACATGTTCGACACAAAGCCGCCCGTCGCGTAGCCGTTCTCACTGAGCCGTTCGGCGAGCGTCGGAAATCGACCGTCGAAGGGATACCGCTGACTTACCTCCAGCTCGTGCGGCCATCGTCCAGTGAACATCGACGCATGAGAAGGCAGCGTCCAGGGTGCCGGCGATCGCGCGAAATCGAAGACGATCCCCCGCTCCTCCGCCACCCGCTTCAGGTTCGGCGACGTCTCCCGCGCGTACCCATACAGGCTCAAATGATCCGCTCGCACCGTATCCAGCACGATCAGCATCACATTCTCCGCCCCCGCCCCCGCCCCCGCCCCCGCCCCCGCCGCCATCGCGCTCAGCGCCCGAGGTTCCCCCTCGCGATCCTCGTTCACTTCCCAGGCATACCGGCTGCCCAGCAACGCCAGCAGCGCCGGCAAGCTCGCATACATGAAGTGCGACACCCGCCGCGAGTTCCCAGCCAGAACACTCGACGACCGCACCGCCATCCCCAGCCCCAACGCCACAAGCGCCAGCGAATGAATCGCCCGAAACTGCCAAAGTAGGGCCAGCGACAGCAACAACACCATCACCACCCACAGCGGTCGACTCGACCTTACCCACCGCGCACCCAACACCCGCGCCACGCCCAGCAATACCCCCGCCCCGAGAAATACCAGCAAGTTCGCCACCGGGATCATCCATAGATAACCCCGGTTCAGATGCAAAACACCCGAAGCCGTCGGACCTTCCAACACGTTTCGGCCCAGCAGTACGGCGATTTCCGCCGCACCCGTCAGCAATCCACACCATGCCGAGATGGCCAAAATTCCGCACACCCCGGGTCTATGGACGGACTTCCTCTCTCCCGGCGTCGTCGCCGCAGCGGTCTCAGAACCAACTCGAACCAATCTCCGGAACATCGGTTCCCGTCGACGGCCCACTCGCTCACTCTGTAACGACCGATCCATGGCGAGGCGTCCTTTCATCGATTCGCCGTTGCTCGGCTCGCTCGGCTCGGCCCCCGCGGGAGACCCACCTCGCTCCGCCGATTCCATCCGGCTCGATGCCCGGTCCCATCCCTGGAACCCATGCCCGAACCCTAACAGCTTGCCCCCATTCGACCAACGCCAGCTCACCGACAATCTCAAACCCAAATCCAAAAATTCACAAAATAGGCTTTCTCGGGTATCTGGGGTCTCTGTTACAGTGTTTTCATCCACACGAATGTGGCACTCTCTCCCGAAGCCGAAGGAGGCCCGGAAATGGCCGTGAAAAGCAAAGCCCTGATTCTGGCGGTGAACGATTACGAATCCGTCAGTCCCCTCCGCGGCTGTCTCAACGATGCCCGCGACATGGCCAAACTTCTCACCGCCGGCTTCGATTTTCCCGGCGACAACGTCAAACTCCTCGTCGATCGCGAGGTCCGCAAGTCCCGAATCAACCCCCTGCTCAAATGGCTTTACGAGGACATGGGGCCCGGCGATCGCGTCGCCCTCCACTTCTCTGGCCACGGCTCGCGCGTCGCCGACGAAGATCAAGACGAATCGGGCGACTCTCTCGACGAAATCCTCTGCCTTCAGGATATGGATTTCGACCGCTCCACCACCTATCTCGTCGACGACGACCTGGGCAAGTGGACCAAACGCTGCCCGGCCGGCGTCCATCTCACCGTCTTTCTCGATTGCTGCCACTCCGGCACCGGAACCCGCAAGCTGATCCCACCTTCCAAGACCAAACCCTCGCTCATGTATCCCCGGATCGTTGAAAGCACGACCGCTCAGCGCGTCGCCGAGCAGCGCCTCAGTTCCCGTACGCTCGCAACCGGCGTCATCTCCCTGGAAATGATGTCCGATCTGGCACGCGGTCTTGCCGAAGCCACCCCCCAGGAACAGGTCTTCGCCCGCTTCGTCGACCCGCCCGAGCAAATCCAGCAAAAAGTCCAGCTCGCTCTCGAATCCAAACCGCGCTCAACCCACAACACGATCGAAATCGTCAACGGCCTCAACCACCTCCTGCTCGCCGCCTGCCAGGACGACCAAACCGCCGCCGACGCCTACATCGACGGTGAATTCCACGGCGCGTTTTCCTACCACCTCTGCCGCATCTATGGCGAGGCCGGCCGTGCTCTCGACCGCAACGAGGCCATCACTCGCCTCGCCCGCGCGCTTCGCGACAATCGATACGAACAAATTCCACGCCTCGAAACCTCAAAGGCCCACGGCGGCCTGTTCGCGCCAGGTGCCGACGAGCCATCCGCCTCGGACTCGCCGCCCGCCC
>JBGSYY010000077.1:0-1916 GCA_041750675.1 Isosphaeraceae bacterium
CGGGGCAGGGGCCTTGCCAGCGCGCGTGCCCAGATTGGCAAGGTCGGAGCCGTCGCTCCTTGATTATCGGCACGGACGATCGCCAGCCGGCGATACGCCGTCGCATTTTCCTCTGAGGGAATCCCTGGTGAAGACGACGCCCCTTCGCCCTCAACCACATCCGGCTTCGTCGATTCCTGCGGCGTGGCAGGCGCAGGCGAAGCGGCCGGGATCTCTGCTTCAGGAGTCGACTGAACTTCCTGGGGTTTCTCGATCGAAGCCGCGGCGGCGGACGCCTTCCTTGCCTCATCCTCCTGCTCGGTCAGGGTCCAGATGAGAGCTTGCTCCATCTCGCCGGTCTTGAACCCAAACGGCCCGCGTCCGCTCTTGTAGGCGACCTTTCCGCTCTTGTCGATCACATAAAGGCGGCTAGGCATACCGCTATAAACACTGCCCACCGCATCGTCGATCGTGTCGACCAAAAACGGCATGTCGAACCCCAGCTTGCTCTGGCAGCTTTGGGCCACCCCCGTGCGCTCCTCGTAGCTTTTGGGCTGATCCAGGCGCACTTCATAGCGATCGTTCGACTCCATTCGCCAGCCGTTCGTGGGATGTGCCTCGCGCACGTAAACCATGAGGAAGTTGGCGCGATCCTTGTAGCGCTCATACAGCTTCTCGACGTTCCCGGCCTGGCTCCGAAACGGCCCGCAGGTGATGTTGCCGAAGACGAGCACCACCGGCTTCTGTCCCAGTTGCTCCAGCAGTGAAACCGTCTCCCGCCCATCGGCCGTCTTGAGGGTGAAATCGGGCGCTGTCTCTCCCACGTTCGGCCCCGCCTGCATCGAGCCCAGCTCTTGTTGAAACAGCCCCTGAACCAACGTCGACTTGCTCGGCCCCTCCGAGGCCTTCGCTGCACTCGACGGCCGCGACGCCGGCGGACCTCCCGGCATCGGCAATGTCGCCTTCAGATCATCGAGCGCCAGGAATCCCAGGCCGCCCGTATCGGCGCGATCAAACAGGGCCTGAAATTCCTCGCGGCTGACCCGACCATCGCTGTCGGTGTCTGCCTCGAAGTAAAGCGACGATCCCGGTGAAGGCGCCAGCGCGTGGTCGGGCCACGTGATGTCGTCGCCGCGTAAGATTCCGTCGCCGTTGCGATCGAGCCGGCGGAAGTCTTCCGACTTGCCTGGAAACTCGTTGCGGTTCAGTGCATAGTCGCCATCCTTGTCGTACCGAGCCACCAGCGACGGCCCGTCAAACCGCGACTGCGCCACCGCGCGGCGAAACCACCCGTCGCGCGGGCCAAGCTGGCTGCCTTGCAAGATATCGGCATACATATCCAGCCATTCGGGATGCTGGGGATCGTTTTCCAGGTTCTTCGCCAGCCACTTGCCGAAAGCCGCCGACCCCGGTGATTCCAACCATTCGCGCGCGGCCGCATCCATCTCCGGCAGATTGCGCGGCCGTGCGGGTTCGTCACCCGCTTGGGCGAACACTTCGCTCAGGCCCACCGCCATCAAGGCGGTCAAGGCCGCGAATCGAGCCGACGCGATCATCACGGGCGATTCTCCCAGGGCCAATTTTCTCAATTCACACCGTTTCCACCCCAATAGAATGCACGAAATTCTTCGATTGAGAAAGGACTGCCGCCCACAATGACCGCGCCGGTCGCGCCGATTATGCCGGCACGACCGACGCGCCTGCGACGATTCTCAAGGCTCCAGCGGGAGGCCCGCCGACTCGGTCAGACGGTTGAAAAACGCCGCTTCCGTCACCTGAAACACAATCTCGGCCACCTGCTTATTTCTACTGTAACCGATTCTCCGTGACTCCTGGCGCGGCCCCTACTACGATTGATCTCCGTGGCGAGTCTGCGGCACGCACGGAGGACCACGATGTCACTACTGGATCATCCGGACGCGAAGGCTTTGCTGGCT
>JBGSYY010000078.1:0-5489 GCA_041750675.1 Isosphaeraceae bacterium
GCGGCGGCGACCAGGCCGAGGTCACAAGCTTCAGTTACGAGGCCATGTTCGCCTGCGTCCGCGCCCTGGTTTATGCCCACGGCTATCGCGAAATGGGCCTCCGCTGCCTGCTCCTCGCCTGCGAGGAACTGTATATCAAGCCCGGCCTGCTCGACCCCTCCCACATCCACGCCATGGAGCGTGCCCAGGCCTACAAAACGACCCCCGCCGAAAATCTCGCCGCCGCCTCCGCGTTCGTCAAACGGACGCTGGAACTCCTCAGCCAGGTCCCCGCCAAGGCCTAGGCCGAACCACCCTCGATCTCCGCCTTGACCCCCTGCCCCATTTGGGCCATAACCAGACCCGCCGGGGCGTCCCGCAACCCACACGTCCTCCGCGCGCGGCGCGGGCCAAAAAGGTCCGCGCATCGAGATCGTGGGCCAGCACACCAGGGATGGGGAGTGGGCAATGTCCAAGAATAGCCCGCGTACCGAGTCGAGCCGAACCACCGCCCCGTGGCCGCATCATCAATGGTCGAAGGTCGATCACCCCAGGGGCGAGATCCGCGTCGTCGCGGCTCACGACACCGTCATCGCCGGCGGCGGCCCCGCCGGTCTCACCGCCGCCTACGAACTAACCCGCCACGGCAAATCCTGCGTCGTCCTCGAAGCCGACCCCACCACCGTCGGCGGCATCAGCCGGACCGAGCAATACAACGGCTACCGCTTCGATATCGGCGGCCACCGCTTCTTTTCCAAGAGCGAGGAGGTCAACCGCCTCTGGGCCGAAATCCTCGGCGAGGAGTTTCTCAGCCGCCCCCGCATGAGCCGCATTTACTACGACCGCAAGTTCTTCCACTACCCCCTCCGCCCCGTCGACGCCCTCTACAAGCTCGGCATCTTCAAGTCGGCTCGAATCCTCGCGAGCTACGCCAGGGCCCGGCTCGCCCCCATCCGCCCCGAACGCAGCTTCGAAGACTGGGTCGTCAACCGCTTCGGCCGCCTCCTCTTCGAAATCTTCTTCAAAACCTACACCGAAAAAGTCTGGGGCATGCCCACCTCGGAAATCTCCGCCGACTGGGCCGCCCAGCGCATCAAGGGCCTGAGCCTGATCGGCGCCGCCCTCAACGCCCTCATGCCCAAGGGCCTCGGCCGGTCCAAAGGCGAGGTCGTGAAAACCCTCATCGACCGCTTCCACTATCCCCGCCTCGGCCCCGGCCAGATGTGGGAAGCCGCCCGCGATAAGATCCAGGCCGCCGGTGGCGCGATCCACATGGACCGCAAGGTCGTCGGCATCGAGCACGACGGCACCCAGGTCACGGCCATGCTCGCCGTCGACTCCCAGGGCCAACGATTTCGCTACGAGGGCAAATCCTTCCTCTCCACCCTCCCGGTCCGCAACCTCATCCGCGGCATGGCCCCCGAAGCCCCGACGCAAGTCCTCGAAGCCGCCTCCGCTCTCCGCTATCGCGACTTCCTCACCGTCGTCCTCATCGTCGACCAGCCCGACACATTCCCCGACAATTGGATCTATATTCACGAGCCGAGCGTCAAGCTCGGCCGCGTCCAGAACTTCAAGAACTGGTCGCCCGACCTCGTGCCCGACCCCTCCAAGTCCAGCCTCGGCCTCGAGTACTTCTGCTTCGAAGGCGACTCCCTCTGGACCGCCCCCGACGACGAGTTGATCGCCCTCGGCCGCCGCGAGATCGAGGAAATCGGCATCGTCAAGGCCAGCCAGGTCGTCGACGGCTGCGTCGTCCGCATGCCCAAGGCCTACCCCGTCTACGACGACGAATACCAGCAACGCCTCGAAGTCATCCGAGACTGGGTCCGCGGCTTCGACAACCTCGAACTGGCCGGCCGTAACGGTATGCATAAATACAATAATCAAGACCACTCGATGATGACCGCCCTGCTCGCCGCCCGAAATATCCTTGGCCTGGGCGAGTTCGACACCTGGAAGGTCAACACCGACGCCGAGTACCATGAGTCTGGCGATAGCGAAACCGGCCCCGCCACCGAAACCGGCCGGCAAATGCCCCGCCGTCTGTCGACCACCCACTAGGGCGTCGACGAGACGACGCGAAGCTCGGCCCACCTCATCGACCAACAACACATGAGCATGAGCGCCGATCTCCCACGCATCGTCATGGTCGGAACCGGCGACTTCGCCATCCCCACCTTCATTCAGCTCCTCGACGAAGGCTTCCCGGTCATCGCCCTCATCACCCAGCCCGAACGCCCCCAGGGCCGCCAGCAAGTGCTTGTGCCGAGTCGGATTAAACAACTCGCCATCGAGCGTGGAATCCCCGTCGAGCAGCCCGAAAGCATCAACGATCCCACCTACCTCGAAACCCTCCGGCGGCTCAACCCGGATTTGTTGGTCACCGCCGCATACGGCCAGATTCTCTCACCCGACGTCCTGGCCGTTCCCAGGCTCGGCGGCGTCAACCTCCACGGCTCCATCCTGCCCGCCTATCGAGGCGCCGCGCCGGTCGCCCGTGCGATTCAGAACGGCGAGACCGAGGCCGGCGTCACCGTGATCCGCATGACCCCCCGCGTCGACGCCGGCGGGATGCTCGCCGTCGCGCGAACACTCATCGACCCCGACGAAACCGCCGGCACGCTCGAAACACGCCTCTCCGAGCTAGGTGCGCCCTTGATAACCCAGGCGATCCGCGACCTCGTCGCCGGGCATGCCGTCGCTTTGAAGCAAGATCGCTCCCAGGTCAGCAAAGCGCCCAAGCTCCGCAAGGAAGATGGACGCATCGACTGGACCCAGTCCGCCCGCGCCGTCCACAATCTCGTCCGTGCCATGCAACCCTGGCCAGGCGCATTTGCCGAGTGGACCATCCCCGACGGATCGAAGCCGCCAATCCGCCTCATGGTCCATCAGACGGCGGTCGTGAACGATCACGTCGGCTCGCCCGGCGAAATTCTCGCTGCCGGCGGCTCCGATCTGATCGTCGCGGCGGCCACAGGCGCGGTCAGGCTGGTCCAGGTGCAGATGCCGGGGAAGAAGCCCATGTCCGCGGATGCCTTCCTCCGCGGTCAACCCCGACTCAAAGAAGGTCAATTCGGCTGAGCACCCGACGCTCTCGGCTCAAACCGCCCCGAAAACCAACGTCTCGCGACCTCACGCGCCCTCCCCATATTTACGATCGGGCCTCGACGCCCGCTCTATCTCCCATTTTTTCATCGGCTTACGATTGTTTCACGTGAAACACCAACGCCATCCCCAGAGAATTCTCACGCCTCTTCTCAGCGTCATTTCGCTACAATCGGGCGATCATCACCCACGGCCTCTCCAGCTCGACCGACTTCCATGAATGACCACCCGGCGACCAACGACCCACCGCGACCTCCCGACAATGCCCCCGCGCCGGTCAAAAAGCTCTACATCGAGACGGTCGGCTGCCAGATGAACGTGCTCGATAGCGAACTGGTCGTCGCCCGTTTGCGGCACGACGGCTACGAGCTGACCAACCGCCTCGAAGACGCGGACGCCATCCTCTACAACACCTGCTCGGTCCGCCAGCACGCCGAAGACAAGATCTACAGCGCCCTGGGCCGAATCAAGCGGCTGAAACAGACACGGCCCGACGTCAAGATCGGCGTCCTCGGCTGCATGGCCCAGAAGGATCAGGCCCAGATTCTGAAGCGCGCCCCCCACGTCGATCTCGTCGTCGGCCCCGGCCAGATCTCGCGAGTGCCCGAGCTGCTCCGGGCCTCTGCCTCCGAACGCACGCCCCAACTGGCCGTCAGCCTGGCCCGAAACGCCGGCAGCCGAACCACCGTGACCGACAGCTTCGAGAGCTACGACCCCGACCGTGAACCCGCCATGCGGCCCAGCCCCTTCCAGGCTTTCGTCCGCGTCATGATGGGCTGCGACAAGTTTTGCACCTTCTGCATCGTGCCCAGCGTCCGCGGACCCGAGCAAAGCCGCCCACCCGCCGACATCTTCGAGGAATCGCGACGGCTCATAGACCAGGGCGTCGTCGAAATCACGCTCCTGGGCCAAACCGTCAATAGCTACAGCCACCGAGCCGAGGACGGCCGCCTCTGGCGACTCGCCGATCTCCTGGCCCGGCTCCATGATCTCGAAGGTCTCAAGCGGCTCAAATTCCTCACCAACTACCCCACCGATATGACGGCCGACCTGCTCCACGCCGTCCGCGATCTCCCCAAAGTCAGCCGCTATCTCCACGTCCCCGCACAGCACGGCTGCGACGACGTCTTGCGCCGCATGAAGCGGAACTACACCGTTTCCTTCTACGAGGAAATGCTCCAGCGCACCCGCGAGACGATCCCCGGCGTCGCCGTCTCCAGCGACTTCATCGTGGGCTTCTGTGGAGAGACCGAGGAAGCTTTCCAGCGGTCCATGGCCCTCGTCGACCGCTGCCGGTTCAAGAACAGCTTCATCTTCAAATACAGCGCACGTCCCGGGACCAAGGCCGATAGCCTCCACGACGACGACATCCCCGAAGACGTGAAACGACGCCGCAACAGCGAACTCCTCGCCCGACAGGATGAGATCTGCCACGAGCTAAACCGCGATTTCCAGGGTCGAACCGTCGAAGTCCTGGCGGAAGGCCCCAGCGAATGGTCGGCCAGAAACGCCGAACCCGGTCCGATCCAGCAATTGATCGGCCGGACCTCGTGCGACCGCATCGTCCTCTTCCAGGGATCGCAAAGGCTGGCAGGCCGTCTCGTCGATGTCCGAATCAACGAGGCGACGGCCGTGACCCTCTTCGGCGAGGTGGTCACCAGCGTGTCCCGTCCCACCTCCGCGCATCGGCTGCCGGCTCTCCCCGTCCTGGATTCCTGATCCCAGAGCCCGGCATTCTCGCACGGAACCGAGACGACTATCGAACCAAGCCGGACCTTCGCCCATCCATGGACGCTCGACTCTACGAGGAACTCGTGCGGCAAGGCCCCGGGCCGCGTCCGACCGTGCGAACCTGGCTCAGCCAGCTTGGCGTCCGCGATCTCGATCGCGCCTCACGCGACCTGAAGCGGATCGCGCGATTGCCCGTCGAGGAAGCAGCCTTCCTCGGCCTGCTCAGCCAGGCCGAAGAAGTGCTGATGCGATCACCCGACGCCGGCATGGCCCTCACCAACCTGGGCCGCTTCCTCACCGCGGTTCCCGATCTCGAACGACTGCTCGGTCGACTCAAAGCCTCCCGCCGGACCACCCACGCGCTCGTTCAATTGTTCAGCTCCAGCCAGTATTTCAGCGATCTGATCATCAACGACCCTGGCGTCATCGACTGGCTACGCGCCGACACGAGTCGCGACGATCGCGATGCGCTCTTCGACCGCATGTGGACCGAGCTGCTCGCGGCGCGCGACGAATCGGCCGAGCGCCTCATCCTGCGCCGCTTTCGCCATCGCCAAATGCTCCGAATCGGCTACAACGACGTCGTTCGCGGCTTGCCGCTTGAGGTGATCACCCAGGATATCTCCGCACTCGCCGAGGCATGCGTCGAGGCGGCGTGTCGCCTGGCACGC
>JBGSYY010000079.1:0-3048 GCA_041750675.1 Isosphaeraceae bacterium
CCGAGGTCAACAGGCTGGTGAGAAAAAATTCATGATTCTTTCAAAGAGCCGTGAAATGAGGCCGGGCGAGAGGGGGAGGGTCGGAGTGCGGACGGCGGCGGGTGTCGGTTTATTGGAAGAACGCCGAGGCTTCCTGGTAGAAGGCCGGGTCGAGGTTCTTGAGGTTGGCGACGCCGTCGCTCAAGGGAGCGGCGATGATCTGGGTGCCCTTGAGGGCGACCATCTTGCCGAACTGTCCGTTGAGGATCAGTTCGGCCGCTCTGAGGCCGAATCGGGTGGCCAGGACGCGGTCGTAGGCGCTGGGTGCGCCGCCGCGTTGGATGTGGCCGAGGACGACGGAGCGGGTTTCGAAGCCGGTGGCTTTTTCGACCATCTCGGCGACGACGGTAGCGATGCCGCCGAGCTGGGCGTGGCCGAAGTCGTCCTTACGTTCGGTGAGGGTGGTTTCCTTGGTGTTGGGGAATTTCGCACCCTCGGAGACGACGACGATGCCGTAGTTCTTGCCTTCGGAGCGGCGGGACTTGAGCACATGAATACAGTGCTCGATGTCGATGGGGACTTCGGGGACGAAGATGTAGTCGGCGGCGGCCGCGATGCCGGAGAAGCAGGCGATCCAGCCGGCCTGGCGGCCCATGGTCTCGACGACCATGACGCGGCGGTGGCTTTCGCTGGTGGTGCGGAGGCGGTCGATGGCCTCGATGACGATGTTGACGGCGGTATCGAAGCCGAAGGTGAAGTCGGTGACGTTGAGGTCGTTGTCGATCGTTTTGGGGACGCCGACGATGGGGAGTTGGAAGTCGTTGTGGAGGCGGTTGGCGACGCCCAGGGTGTCGTCGCCACCGATGGCGACGAGGGCGTCGAGGCCCAGTTCGGCGAAGTGCTTGCGAACGAGGGGCAGGTCGGTTTCGGGGCGTTTGTAGGGGTTGGTGCGAGAGGAGCCCAGGATGGTGCCGCCGCGGGCGATCATGCCGTCGGTCTCGGACATCGGCAGATCGCGGTAAAGCCCCTGGACCAAGCCGCGCCAGCCTTCGATGATGCCGACGCAGGTACCATTTGCGTTATGAATGCGTTGATTGACGGCGCGGATGACCGCATTGAGTCCGGGGCAATCGCCACCGCCGGTTAACAAGCCAACTTTCATGGGTTTTCTATCCATAAGGGAAAGAGCGTGAGGCCAAGCCCATTCGCGTCGGTTCGGAATTGGCTGGTTTCGTGTTGACGCACCGGGCGCAACGACGGAACAGGATAGAGAGAAGCGAGCGCGGATTCCAGACGGAATCGCTGGGGTTGGGGCTTCACGGCGCGCGTGCGACTCAGGTGGTGGGAGGCAACGGGCGGGGTGCGAGCAGGACACGTTCGACCCAGGTGGTATCGACGCGGCCCTCGGCGAAGTCTGGGTTGCGGAAGATCCGGCGGTGGAGGGAGGTGGTGGTTGGCATGCCGGTGATTTCCAGCTCGTCCAGGGCGCGGCGCATGACGCCCATCGCCTCGGCGCGGGTGGGGGCGTAGGTAAGCAGTTTGCCGATCATGGAGTCGTAGTTGGGCGGCACGGTGTAGCCGGGGCGGACGTGGCTATCCCAGCGCACGCCGTAGCCGCCGGGGAGGCGGAGCGACTGGATCGTACCGGGGGCGGGGCGGAAGTTGTGGTCGGGGTCTTCGCAGTTGATCCGGCATTCGAAGGCGTGGCCGATCTGGGGAATGTCGGCTTGTTTCAGCTCCAGTGGTTCGCCGGCGGCGATGCGGATTTGCTGTTTGATGAGGTCGACGCCAGTGACCAGTTCCGTAACTGGATGCTCGACCTGGATGCGGGCGTTGACCTCGATGAAGTAGAAATTCTGGTCGTTATCGACGAGAAATTCGCAGGTTCCGGCGTTCACGTAACCGGACTGCTTGGCGAGCCGGACGGCAGCCTCGCAGAGGCGGCGGCGGGTGCGGTCGGAAAGGGTCGGGCTGGGCGATTCCTCGACGAGTTTTTGATGGCGGCGCTGGAGCGAGCAGTCGCGTTCCCAGAGATGGACGCAATTGCCGTGGGCGTCGGCGAGGAGTTGGACCTCGACATGGCGAGGGCGGTCGATGAATTTCTCGAGATAGACGCTGGGATCGCGGAATGCGGATTCGGCCTCGATGCGTGCCCCTTGAAGTGCGGCGAGCAGGCCGGATTCCTCGCGGCAGACACGCATGCCCTTGCCGCCGCCGCCGGCGGCGGCCTTGATCAGGACGGGATAGCCGATTTCGCGCGCGATCCGGGCGGCCTCGGCGTCGCTGGTGATTGCGCCTTCGGATCCGGGGACGCAGGGGACCTTGGCGGCGGCGGCAATTAACTTGGCCTCGGTCTTGATGCCCATGCGGCGAATGGCCTCGTGGGGCGGGCCGATGAAAACGAAGTTGCTGGCCCGGCAATGTTCGGCGAAGTTGGGATTCTCGCTGAGGAAGCCGTAGCCGGGATGGATGGCCTCGACGTTGGATATCTCGGCGGCAGCGATGATACGGGGAATGTTGAGATAGCTTTCGCCGCCGGGGGCCTTGCCGATGCAGATGGCCTGATCGGCCAGCTCGAGCCAGGGAGCGCCTTGATCGGCCTGTGAGTAGACGACAACCGGCTCGATATTGAGCTCGCGGCAGGCGCGAATGACGCGCAAGGCGATTTCGCCACGATTGGCGATGAGGACGCGTTTGAACATAAAGTTCTCGAAAGCGGAGGGGCGGCCGGCCGGAGGGTCGTTGTTTCGGGTGTCCGATCTGGGGAGCCGTGGAGGGCAAGCCGTGGGTACGGCGTTCAGGCCGGCTCGATCCGGAACAGGGGCTGATCGAACTCGACCGCCTGGCCGCTTTTGACCATCACCTCGGCAATCCGGCCCGAGAGGCCGGCGTTGATCTCGGTGAAGACCTTCATGGCCTCGATCAGGCAGACGGTCATGTCGGGTCGGACGGTCGCGCCGACGGTTACATAGGCGTTGGCGTCGGGCGCGGGCGACTCATAAAACGTGCCGACCATGGGGCTGCGAATGTAGGTCGCCTCAGCGGCGGGAGGCGGTGCGGGCGCGGACG
>JBGSYY010000080.1:0-1985 GCA_041750675.1 Isosphaeraceae bacterium
CCTCGCCGCCCTCGGCCCCGACGGGCACGCCGGGACCGGGCGACGACGGGACGGCGGCGGCGTGGCTGGTGCGGAAGATCGACGAGGTGAAGCGGGACGGGCGGGGGCGGAGGAAGTGAGGATGCGCAGGGCCGAGTTTCAGGACCGGCTGAGACGCGTGTGGTTTCTGGGTATGCTCGGCGCACTTTTCTACACGGCGTTCGTTTTGATATTGTCTACATACGTAGTAGTGACCAAGTCGTTCGCGATTCCGGCCGTGTTCGTCGCGATTCTTGTTGCTTGTTTAGGTATTTATATTCTGATTACTCGACTCTTAATGAGATGTGAACGGTGCGGGCGTCGATGGTCGCTTATGGACATGACGATCATCAACTTTTCCGGAAGGTGCCACTTCTGCGAGACGCCTGTAATCGAGGATACGGTTAAACCGGACTGCCCATCTTTTTGACACAAACGGACGCCGCCGATTGCTCGTCCGGCTCAGGGGCACGCTTCAGTCGGACGATGGTTCGAGTTCACTCACGTTGATACCAAGCGCCTTGGCGATTTTCTCCAGGGTGAAGTCGGTGGGGCTGTGCTCGGCGTTTGCGAGGCGGCTGATGAGGGCGCGGTCGAGGCCGGATCGCTCGGCGACGGCGGTGAGGCTCAGGCCCAAATGAAAATGTCGGGGCGAGTCTGGCTCATTAAGGGCTTACGCCTGTCCGTGTGATGAACGATTTCATGACTCTGAGTCGCTCATGATTTGGTCGATGTCCCGGTGCCCGTGGAGGATTCGCAGCACCACGATCGTCGTACCGACAGGGCGGAAGAAGATGACGTAAGGCGCTACGGGGAAGCTCCTCAGACCGGGGGCAAGTTCCTCTCGTAGGCGGCCGGTTTCGGGAAACTGGGCATGGGCCATGGTCTTTTCGAGGATGGTTGCCGTCATGCGGTCCGCGGTGGCCGCGTCGCGTCCTCGTGCCACCTGGAGCCAGATGGCTCGGAGGTCGGCGCGGGCCTGGCGCGTGAGGATCGGCTCGTTCATCGAGGCTTGTGCTTTCGGGAGGCGGCGAGCGCAGCCCTTCCTTCTTTCTGGATTTGGCGCAGGGTTTGAGGTGTGAACGGCTCGGTTTCGCCGCGGTCGGCCTGGTCGATGCCGATCTGGATTTCGTGGCGGAGGGCTTCGAGCTTGACGGCGCGGATCTTGTCCTGTTCTTCCAGGAGACGAAGGCCCTCGCGAACGACCTCGCTCGCGGAGTGGTAGCGGCCGCTCTTGACCTTGCGTTGGATGTAACGTTCCAGTTCGGGCGTCAGCGAGATGTTCATGGGCGATCTCCTCGGTCTTTTGAGTTTATCGCCGATGTCAACAAGTAGCAATTTCTGTTAGCGCCGATGATCACGCCGCCTCGTCGCGGGGGTTGAGGATTTTGCGGACGATGTTGGTCGTGGAGAAGCCTTCGAGGCGGGGGCAGATGGCGACTCGGCCGCCGTGGGCTTCGACCTGGGCGCGGCCGACGACGGTTTCGGGGGTGTAGTCGCCGCCCTTGACGAGGACGTCGGGGCGGATGGCCTCGATGAGCCGCAGGGGGGTGTCGTCGTCGAACAGGATGACCAGGTCGACGAACGGATAAAGGGCGAGCATGTGGGCGCGCTCGGCTTCGGGCACGAGTGGGCGGGAGTCGCCTTTCTGGCGGCGCACGGAGGCGTCGGTGTTGAGACCAAGGACCAGATAATCGCCTTGCTGGCGGGCGAACTGGAGCAGGTGGGCGTGGCCGTAGTGGAGGATGTCGAAGCAGCCGTTGGTGAAGACAACCTTGCCGCCACCCTGGCGGATTTCGCGGGCCTTGCGGCGGGCGGTGGCGGCGTCGGCGATCTTGGACAAGCCCCCCTGCACCGCCGTCCCTTGAGCTTCGGCAAGCAAATGATCGACTGAGATGGTGCCGACGCCGAGCTGGCGGACCACGGCGCGGCCCGCGAGATTGGCCAGGGCGCAGGCGTCGACCAGG
>JBGSYY010000081.1:0-2420 GCA_041750675.1 Isosphaeraceae bacterium
GGCGAAGGCATGTATACAGTTGTCGGAGCGGCGAACGACGCCCTCGGCTTCCCCAGCAGCAATCCGACCCAGCTCTTGCCCGCCTCAGGCCCGGGACCGCTGATCATCGACCAGACGGGACCGCGGGCCAACCAGGTCGCCGTCAACTCGCGAACCGGACGGATCAACGTCACCCTGACCGACGACGGCAGCGGCCTGCTGCGGTCGGCGCTGGCCAATCCGTCGAATTACCAGCTCTCGGTCGTCGGCCGCCGGGTCAACCGGGCCTTGCCGCTGGTCGGCATCGATCTGAGCGCGGCACAGCCCAACACCGTCCAGACGGCCACTCTGACGTTCGGCGGTCTGGGCCGCATGAACTCCGGCACCTATGTCTTCCAGATGAGTACGCCCGGCCTGACCGACGTGGCCGGCAACGCCCTCGACGAGCGGTTCTACGTTCCGTTCCCGGGCCTGTATAAGCCAGGGCAGAACTTCGTCGCCCAGTTCAGCGTCGACGGAGGAGTGGCCTCTCCGCTGCAACAATACGTGCCGCCGCCCGAAGTGACGGCCGCGCGGCGCTACCAGGAACGCATCAACCGCCTGCGGTTGGCGCGCCGCGGCCGCTGAGAATCGCCGAAACCTGACACACCGTCGCGCCCGCCCCCTTCTGGGTTGGGCGCGGCGGCGTTTTTATGTTTTGATAAATGAAACGTTCGGTTGTATTGACAGCATTCCAGAGCCCCCCCTAGGATGCGAGGCTTGGCCTAGCCCTGACAGCGCGGGATGCGCCGTGTCGGGGCAGGACCAAGAATCACGAGGAGTTCGGAACCGATGCGGATCGCGCTGGACGTCATGGGTGGGGATCATGCCCCGGGCAAAATCGTGCATGGCGCGGTCCACGCGGCGTGCCGGCTGCCGGACGTCACGGTGGTTCTGGTGGGTGACGAGCCCAGAGTGACCGCCGAGCTGGACCGCTACCCCGACGCGCCCCGCGACCGCCTGCCGATCGTCCATGCCTCCGAGGTGATCGGCATGGACGAAAAGCCGGTCGACGCGCTGCGGAAAAAACGCGACAACTCGATCTCGAAGAGCTGGATGCTGCTGGCCAGGGGCGAGGTCAAGGCGGTCGTTTCGGCAGGCAACACTGGCGCGATGGTAGGCGCGGGCCTGTTCAACGCCAAGATGTTCTTGCCCAACGTGCGCCGGCCCGGAATCGCCGCGATCTACCCGACAAAGCAAGGCCCTGCCGTCGTCATCGATGTTGGCGCCAACATGCACCCCAAGCCCGAAGACCTGTACCAGTACGGCGTCATGGGCTCGATTTACGCCGAGCATGTGCTGGGAGTCGAAGCCCCCACCATCGGCCTGCTCAATGTCGGCGCCGAGGAAGACAAGGGCAACGAACTGGTCCGCGCCGCCCAGGCCATGTATCGGGCCAGCCGGTTCTGCAATCGGTTCGTGGGCAACATCGAGGGCCGCGACATCCACGACGGCCGCGCCCGCGTGATCGTCTGCGAGGGCTTCACCGGCAACATCTTGCTCAAGGCCGGCGAAGGCGCGGTCGAGTTCCTGTTCGGCGAGCTGAAAAAAGAACTGCTGAAGCTGCTGCCCAGGCTCTCCAGCGAGGACGGCCAGGTGGTCGGCCAGGGCCTGAAGGAGCTGAAGTCGCGGTTCGATTACGCCGAGTTCGGCGGAGCCCCGCTTTTGGGGATTCGCGGCGCGTGCATCATCTGCCACGGTTCGAGCGACGAGCGGGCAATCCGCAACGCGATCAACGTGGCGGCGATCATGGCCGAAGACCGGATCAGCGCCGAGATCATCTCGGCCCTGGCCGAAACACCGGCGGCGGAGTCGTCGTCCACGACCCCATGACAGGCTTCGCGTGAAGCCAGGTTTCCACCCGAAAACGCGACCAGCGAGAGCGACCGCAAGAGGAGCCACCCCCGTGCCTGAAGACCACGCACCTGACGCCGACGACGAGCACGACGACCTGTTTGAAGATGAGCTGGAAGAGGACGAGGAAGGCGAGGTCGAGATCCATTTCGAGCCTAGGCCCGAGGCCCTCTCCCTGCACGGAATCACCGAGGACCAGTTCGAACAGGCCCTGCTCGACGCTCTCGAAGCGTTCGACCAGCGCGTGGCGTCGGCCGCCGAGGGCGACGAACTACCGGACCTCGAAGACCTGGAGCTGACGATCGACGGCAAGGCGCACCGCCTGGGCGACCTGTCCGAGATCACCGTCAGCGGTGAAGATGACGACGAGGACGAGGACGACTTCGAGGATTGACCGCGATGGCACGGATTGCGTTCTTGTTTCCCGGGCAGGGCGCTCAGTTCGTCGGCATGGGCCGCGAGCTAATCGCCGAGCTGCCTGCGGCACGCGCCTTGTTTGACCGCGCCTCGGACGTGCTCGGCTTCGACCTCGCGGCCGTGTGCCTCGA
>JBGSYY010000082.1:0-2516 GCA_041750675.1 Isosphaeraceae bacterium
CGAAGTCGTGGCCGTTCAGCTCGCGGAGGTTCGCCCTCCCGAGGAAGTGTCGGCAGAATTCAGCGCGGCACAGTCGGCGGCCAGCGACCGCGATCGTCGGAAGCGCGAAGCGGAAGAAACGGCGGCGCGGATCGCCGCCGAGTCACGAGCCGAGGCGGTCCGAGTGACGGACGCCGCTCGCGCAAAGTCTAGCGAACGTGAAGCTGTGGCGAGCGCGAAGGCGGCTCGATTCGGAACGATCCTGACGGCATTTCGGAGCGAGCCGGAATTGACCCGGAGGCGTCTTTATCTGGAAACGCTGGAGACGTTGTTTGAGTCTGTCAGCCGTAAACTTGTCATCGGTCCCGGTGAGCCGGTCGACCTGGGGCTTGACGCACCCCGATGAATTGTAGGAAAAGGTGCCATGTAGGAAAAGGTGCCAGGAACGTTATCCCGGGCCGCGTTCCAGGCGGTCGAGGTCGGCCGAAGCACGGCTGCTCTGAAATGTGGGTAGAGGCAGACGGTGGCTCAGTTGGCGAAGAGCGGCTTCGTCGAGGGAGGCGAGCGGTCGACCGGAGCCGCGAAAGATCGGCAGCCCGCGCTGACGGGCCAGTATCTCGCGGCGCGAACGGCCATCGGGGGCGTCGGGCCAGGGAGCGTCGTGGGGTTGGAACTCGAAGAACTGAGGGACGACCTCGCGGATGTATTGCCAATAGGCCGGCTCGTCGCTTTGGAGAACGAGCAGCCCGTCCGGTCGGAGGACTTGATGGAGATCGGCCAGAAAACGGGGCGTGATCAGGCGGCGGGACCAATCACGGCGGTCGTGGTAGGGCTGTGGGTGATAAATATGAATCTCGGCGACCGACCGAGGGGCAAGGTAGGAGCGGACGAAAGACTCGGCGTCCCTGACCAGGAAGCGGATGTTGGAAAGGCCGCGCTGGTTCGCGCGACGCGTCGCATAGCGGATTCCGACAGGAAGTAGATCGACTCCCAGATGGTCATGGTCCGGGCGTGCCAGGGCGCTGAGGAGGGTGAACCTACCGTTGCCACAGCCCAGCTCGACGACAAGGGGCGCTTCGCGGCCAAACAGGACGGGCAGGTCAAGCGGGCCAGGCGGAGGTAGCCGCTTGAGTGCTGTATGCGCCCACTCCGATTCGGGAAGCACACGGCCGGGTATGGGCACGCCGAACTCGGTTTCGGGGGCGTCGTCGGGTGAGTTGGTCATCTTTGGTGCGCGTCGAGTATGAGATTTTTCGTGCCTGTCGAATGTCGCCTCAAGGCTTGCCGTTTCTGGATGGGAACTCGATCATCCTAGACACGCGAGAGAGAGTCTGTCGAAACCCGGACGGTTCTTACCGTCGCCTCTGGAGCTTCATTGCGATGAACGGCGGAACGATTGTGGAACAGCTTGAGGCGGTGATCGAGGAGCGAAAAGGACGACCAGCGGGGACCAAAAGCTATGTGCGGTCGTTGATCGAGGGCGGCGTGCCGGCCATCGGAGCGAAGATGACCGAGGAGGCGGCTGAGGTGGTCGAGGCGGCGGGCGAGGAGGGCGCGGCGGGGCGAGAGCATCTGGTCAAGGAAGCGGCGGATGTCGTGTTTCACCTGCTGGTGCTGATGGGGGCACGCGAAGTGCGCTGGGCTGAGGTGGAGGGCGAACTGGCGCGTCGGTTCGGCATCAGCGGGATCGATGAAAAGGCCGCGCGAGGGCGGGCTTAGTTCGCGGCGGCGGCGGCGGCGGCGACACCGGGTAGCGGTTCCAGGGTGCGGGCTAGGATGCGAGTGACGCCCCGATCGTCCTCGAAATCGCGAAGCCTCTCAATCCTGGGGGCCTCGGCGGGCCAGTGCTCAAATTCGGAGGGGAGCAAGAGAACGTATTGAGGTCGTGCCGTCTCGACGAATTCGAGCCATGCCGGGGCGACGAGTTCCTTGACCTCGCGGCCGGTGGCGAAGAGCAGATCGGCACGCTCGGCATGGAAGACGTGGATCGGGCTGAGCGGCGGCACCCACTGGCCGATCGCCCGGCCCCAGGGGCCAGCCCCAAGGCGATAGTTCCATTCAGGAACATAAATGCCCGCGTGTGCGATCTTGAGGCCGACGACCAGCGCGACCAGGCTCCCGATCACGAACGAACGGCGGCGAATCACGGTTCCCACCAGCGCATACGCCATTCCGGCCGCGGCCATGACGGCGATGACGATGGCCAGCTCGCGATAAAACGGGACGACGACCGCCAGACCGATGAGGGCGGGAATGGTGAGCGCCGCCCAGGTGATGCAGACCACGCTGGCGATCACCATTGCCAGCCGCTCGACGAGCAGGCCATGAACGAGCGTGAGTGCCGTGCCGAGTGTGAGCATGGCGAGGACGACCAAAACGCAGACCAAGATCGATAATCCCGCCGGACCAAAGCCGGGGATGATCGAACCGGCAAGCGCGGCCACCACAGCCGCCTGCGACCAGCCTGAGAGCAAACTGCGCTGAGACGGCGTCCAGGCGTCGCGCAAGCAGCGGGAGGCGGCGAGAAGCAGGAAGGG
>JBGSYY010000083.1:0-1650 GCA_041750675.1 Isosphaeraceae bacterium
GTCGCTCCGCATCGACCGCCAGCTTGCGGGCCGTTGCGCCCGCCAGGGCGACCCCGGCCACGCCCAGTTCTTCGTCTCGGTCCAAGACGAGATCGTCGAAGCCTTCGGTGAGAAACCCGCCAAGCGGCTCCGTGCCCGCTACGTCGACCGGGGCGAGCTGACGAGCTCCGGCTGGCGTCGACTCTTCCTCCGCGCCCAGCAAAAGAAAGAACGCTCGCACCGCAGGGACCGACGCCTGCTCATGCACTACGAAAAACAACGCGCCGAGATGCGCAAGAACATGGGCCTCAACCCCGTTTTGGGTTGACCTCCTCGCAAATGCCTTCATCGGGAAGGCGGACAACGATTGCTCGCTGCCTGCTGTTCATGCAAAGCGACGAAGCAACACATTTACATGGCGCTTCAGCTCACCAGCCATCGCCTCGGGTTCGCCCAGGTGCTCGGTCCAGTCCGCCAGCCGTTTCGACGCCTCGCGGCGCAGCCGGATCGCATCCAGATACGCGCGAAACTTCGCCGGCCGATTGGGTGGTTGCATCAACCAGTGGATCAATAACCATGCCTGCGCGTACGCTGCTTGGCGCGTGTCCGGTTGGTCGAACAGGGCGTCGTTGACCACCAGATCGGCCAGTGGGATCAGCGAACCTCCCCCCCGCGCGATCTTCCCCAGCACCGCCAACCGCTCGGCGTTGACGGTCCCGATCTTGGTCCGCCCGTCGGGCCGTCGAACCTCGCCGTACGTGGCCAGCCCCTCGCTGATCAACAGCGGAACATCCGCCTCTCGCTCCAGCAAGCCGCAGTGAAAGCAAAGCTGGTGCATCGCCTCGTGATAGAGCGCGATGGAATTGGCACGCTCCGCGAGCGGACCGCCGCCCCCCCGGTTGTCACAAATCGCCAGCCAGTCGCCGTTGAGGTCATAGATTCCGCGAAGTTCGGGATCAGGCTCAATCTTGAGAAACGCTGCCAACGCCCGCGGACCAGCCAAGATCACCACCAGGAGCCGCCGTAGCGGCTTCTCGACCGGCATCCCTCTCCGGGCGAAATGATCAAGGAAGTCCGCCGCCAACGCCGCGCAAAGTTCCAGCGCTCTTTCCTGAAACGGCAGGGGCGCGTCTCCGGTTCCCACATACAGATCGCGCTCGACGACCTGTTCCGGCTCCAGCCCGGCCGCCTTCAACCGCATGGCAAGTCTGTCGAGAGCGGCCGCCTCAATCTCGTCGAACACGCGTCTCGGTCCCGAAATCCAACCGGCAAGCCCCAAGGCGGAAGTCGCGCCCGAGACAAGCCAATGCCGCCGGTTGATCGCCGAACGACTTGCCGATGCGTTAAGATCGAACATCCGTCCATTCTCCGCGATTCGACCACTCAACGAACGTCTCGCGGCCAGCGGCGCTGTTTGCAATCCATGTGACCCCAGGGCCGAGAACGAGGACCACCCGGTGATGATGAGCCACGATGACGTCGACCCCCTCCTCGCCCCATTCTATCTGGGAATAGATCTGGGTGGCACGAATATCAAGAGCGGGGTCGTCGATGACAGAGGCCGGCCCCTTTCGTCGGTCAGTCGACCGACCGAGGCCGACCGCGGCCCCCACGTCGGCCTCGACAACCTCGTCGACGCCGCCGAGCAGGCCGTGGCCGCCAGCTCACTCG
>JBGSYY010000084.1:0-8556 GCA_041750675.1 Isosphaeraceae bacterium
AGGCCACATCCCAAAGTTCCATCAAGGCAGACAACCTCCCCCACCCCTGCCCAAGCCAGGAACCATAGCCCTTAACGAAGCGCCGCCTGAACATTCGTCACTTCAAACCACGTCGTGCGCCCCCGCCGGCGAGATTCGATGATCCGTCGGAGGCCGTGGCTGCGGACGATTGGCCCCGTTGAGCCCGCAGCCGATGGTCCGGTCCATATCGCCGGTCCCCTTCAGGCCGCCCTCGACCGCGTGGCGCTGCGCCAGGCCGAGCGCGGGAAAGGCGGTGCCGCTTGAATTGGCTTCCGCCATGGGCACTCCCGCCGGCCCCCTCGGAATTACCGACCGACCGAGACGGGCTGCTCCGCCTGATTGAGCAGCTCTCGCGATCGAAGGTTGAGCAACTGCGGGAGTTGAAGCGACTCCTGGCCGATCGCCAGCGGATCGACGACGTATCAAGATCCCTTCACCGAATCGAGAACACGTTGAGCGAGGCAACAGACCGACTTGGCGGGCTGCCCAGGGAGTCGCCGAATGCACAATGACACCTCGGTTGACCTCGCCGTTCTGGTCTGGAGTCAGGAGGACGCCGCCGACCTCGCCGGTCGCTACCGCGGCCTAGAATGCGTCTGTTCCTTCGATGATGTTGCGGACTCTCAGTTGTCTCGCGGCCTGTTCGACCTAGTCGTGATACTGATGGTGCGGGGTGACGAGCCGGCCGAGCTGCGGGCCGCGGAGCGGCTGCGAATCAAACTGAGGCGACAGCGGCCCCGGGAGATCCGCGTACTGCGGGTGCCTGGTTGGGCTCCTGGTCAATCCCTTGCGGCGTTCCTCGATTCGAAGCCGAGTCTCCAGTCGCCACGGGCGCTCGAGGCCTTGCTCCTGTCGCTTCCGGCCGAGCCACCGCCGATCTATCACCCGACCGACGTCGGCAACGCCGCCCGGTTCGCGTTCGACCATGGAGACGACGCCCGGTATTGCCACGCGTGGCGATGCTGGCTCGTCTGGGATGGGCGGCGATGGGCAAGGGACGAAACCGGCAGGGCCCGCGAGCTGGCGAAGGCGACGGTCCTGAAGCTCTATCAGGAGGCGGCGGATGTCTCGGATGATCGGCTGCGAACGGACCTGGCCAAGCATGCCGCGGCGAGTCAGAAGCGAGACCGGATCGTCGCCATGCTCGACCTCGCCGCCAGCATCCCGGGAATCCCGATCAGCCACATCCAGCTCGACTCGGACCCTTGGCTCATGAACTGCGAGAACGGGACGCTCGACCTGCGGTCGGGCCGGCTCCGGCCTCATGACCGAGCCGACCTGATCACGAAGCTCTGTCCCTGGCCGCACCTGCCCGACCTGCCCTGCCCGATCTGGGATGCCACGCTCGAACGCGTCTTCCGTCGCGAGGATCCGGCCGACGCCCGCGACCTGATCGGTTTTTGGCAACGGTTGTGCGGCCTTGCCCTCGCCGGCGTTGTCCGCGAGCACTTGCTCCCGATCGCCTACGGGTGCGGCTCCAACGGCAAGACGACGGTGCTGGGGGCGTTGCTTGGCGTGCTGGGGCCGGATTACGCCATGAAGGCCCCGCCGTCGCTCCTGATGGCTCGGAACCACGAAGCCCATCCGACCGAACGAGCCGACCTCTTCGGCAAGCGGTTCGCCGTCGCCCTGGAGACCGACGCGGGCGGTCGGCTGAACGAGTCGCTCGTCAAAGAATTGACCGGCGGCGATGCGATCCGAGCCCGTCGCATGCGTGAGGACCACTGGGAGTTTCAGCCGACCCATACGTTGATGCTGGCGACGAATCATAAGCCCGTCATCTACGGGACCGACTCCGGCATCTGGCGACGGCTCAAGCTGATCCCGTTCACCGTGACGATCGACGACGCCGAGGCCGATCGGGCGTTGCCCGAGAAGCTCCGTGCCGAGTATCCCGCGATCCTGGCATGGTGCGTCCGGGGTTGCCTCCAGTGGCAAGAGATCGGACTGGCCGAGCCGCCCGAGGTCACCGCCGCAACCCTTGAATACCGGAGCGACCAGGACGCCCTTGGTGCGTTCCTGACCGAATGCACCATCCGGTTCCCAGGGGGCGAGATCCGGAGCCGCGAGCTCTACCAGAGGTACACCCGATGGGCGGAGGCAACCGGCGTTCGTCGGCCCCTTTCCGAGACCGCTTTCGGCCGGCAGATGGGCGAGCGAAGCGACGTCCATCGGGAGCGGAAGCCATGCGGCAAGGTTTATCTTGGCTTGATGTTGCGTCCAGAGGAAACGGAGACGGAATCCGACTTGAATGGCCACCAGGAAGCCAACGGCCACCATCGCCGGAGGGGGGTGATCGCTTATGGATGACACCCGCCCATGTATGGTCTGTGTAGGGTTGCACCCGTTTTCACCATTGACGTCTTAAACGCGCTTCGTAGGCGCAAACCGGGAAAAGGGTCAAACCCTACACGAGCCTACATGGATCCCATCAACCCGCCGAAATCCGACCGGCCATAAAGATTTGATAAAGGTGACCCCCACGAATTTTCTGACCGAGGCCACACTGATGACTCGACGCCTTGCCCGCAATGTCGGTGCGACGACGTTCTTGACCCCCGCCGAGGCGGACGAGCTCGACGACCTGGTCGGGCGGCTCGGCGTCGCCGGCCGATCTGGAGCTCTGCGGTATGCCTTGGCTCGACTGGTCGAGACCGACCTCGAAGACGACGGGGCGGCGGTCGACCGGAGCGGGGAGCTGGTGAGGCTGGCCGATCAACTCCGGGCCGTGGCGCACGCGGTCGACGTCATCGCGGCCCACGAGAGACGGGAGGCGTCGGTATGAGCGACGAACCGAACGAACCAACCTCACCGCTTCACGACGCGTTCGGCACGACGCAGCGGCTTCTCGCCACCGATATTCCGCGCCACCCGCTGACGATGATTCTTGTGAGCGTCTTCCCTACCTATCCCCTATGAGGATTGACTGATGGAATCCGATGCCACGATGACCGCTGAGAACCTGAAGCTCGACCTGAACTCCATCCTTGCCAACCTGGGTGTCGGCTGGAAGCTCTCGGCCGACGCCGTCCGCCAGCAGGCGGACCAGCAGTACGAGAAAGACCGGCGAGACAACGAGCTATACAAACTCGACGCGGGCCTCCTGGTCCACGCCCAGCAGCAGCGTGATTACGCCTACCAGGTTTCCTTCTACCTCGACCGTGCTTCGTCGCAAGCGACCGGAGCCTCCCCGGCGCTGCTCTTCACCAACAACCCGCACCTCCTGCGTCACGACGCGGTCCGCGAGCTGCAGCGCCAGGTCGGACCGATCTACAACGCCGCACTGGCTCAAGGCCGGGTCCTCGAGGATCAGCCGCCGCCGCCCCCGGCCCCGATCGTCCCGGTCGAGCAGCCCGAAAGCCGAGACGGCCAGATCACGCGCGAGATCCACGAGAAGATGATCCGCGAGACGGTCGAGGTCGTGCGTTCGATCGGTGTCCAGCATGTCGAGCTGTCGGCGGTGCTGTGCCGCGATCCCGTAGCCATGAAACGCATCCAGGACGCTCAGGCGGAATACTCCCGACGTTTGACAGCGCCAGGGACATGACGACGCCCCTCGACGACTGGCCGGATCAGCCGCTTCAAGCTCTCGCCCAGATCAACCACCTGAGGCGGGAGCTACAGGCGGTCCTCTCGACCGAGGATCCGACAACCGAGGACTTGTCGCGAGGGCTGAGGCTTCTCAACGCCTGGTCCGCCAGCTTCTTCGCCGCCATCCTGGAGCAGCTCCGGGACGCAACTTTCCATTCCGAGGCGAGACACAAGCTCCTGTACGACCGAATCGAGGCCCTGTCCGATGTCCAACGAAGAAATCATCAAGCTCCTGCTCCAGATCCGAGGCCAGACGGAGGCCAAGGAAACCCGCGAGGAGATTGACAAGCTCGCCGCCAGCCTGAAGAACGCCGACGCGGCGGGCAAGAAGGCCGGCGACGGTGTGGCCGAGGGCGCGGAGAAGGCCAGCAAGAATGTCGGCAACCTTGGCCTGTCGGCGAGCCGGTTCGCCCAGGACTTCGCCCAGGGCTTCGGCGTCAACGGCGTGCAAGGGGCCTTGGTCGCTACTGGTAACAACCTCGAAGCTCTCACGATGGCTCTCGGCTTCACCGGCCTCGGCGACGCGATCGCGACCGTCGCCTACACGGCGTTGCCATTGCTCACGTCGGCCCTGTCAGCGGCGTTCAACCTGGAGCCGGTCGTGATATTCACAGACCGCGTTGACGAGCTGAAGGCGAAGATCAAGCAACTGGAAGAGAAGCCGATCAAGCTCACCGTCGACCTGGAGGCGATCGAGAAGGCAAAGCAGGAGCTGGAGGAACTCGCGAAGAACAAGGCCGCGCTCGACGCGATCATGTCCGGCCAGAGCGAGTATGAGGCCAAGAGCGGCAAAGCGATCGACCAGGCCGTTCTGAACACGCCAGGCGGACGGGAAGCCCTGGAGGCGTTCAAGGCTCGGTCCGGTCAGTCGGCCGTCGCGCAAAGCGCGGAAATCAAGCAAGCCAGGGCCGCGATGCAGGAGGCATTGGCCTTCAAGGGGTATCTCTCCGCTGACGACAGCAAGCAGGCGATCCAGCGTGCCCAGGCGGCGATCGACTCGGCGGAAGCCAGGGCACGCGAGACTGGCGAAGCCAGAGCCGGAGCGGTGCTTCGCAAGGCCACCAAGGGATCGGGCTATGACCAGATCCTTGCCCAGGAGACGCTGGCGAAGGAGCTCGGCGGTCTGACCGGCCAGGCGATCACCGAGGCCAGGCCGACTGCCCTGGAGTTCCAGGACTTCCAGGCGGAGCAGCAAAAGAAGAAGGCCGCCCAGGACGCGGCGAAGGCCAAGGCCGAGAAGGAGGACCGAGACCGGATGAACGCCGGTCCGATGGGCCCACCGTCGGAAGTGGGGGCCTCCCAGGCCGCGGCGAGAGCGGCGGAGAACCTCCAGGCCGACGCCTTCGCGGCCGTGATGGGTAGCTCGGCTATCCAGAATCAGGCAGGGCAGATCGTCGCGGCTGGGGGCGACGAAGCCGAGGTCCTCGCCATGCTTCGCCAGCAAGCCGAGGCGTCGGGCCGGCAAGGGCAGGACGCGGTCGCGTTCGCCCAGGCCATGCTTCAGTCGCTCAGGATGATCGCTAATGCCCAGCGGCAACAAGAGGCCCAGTGGAGAGCCCTGTTCGGCGATCTCCAGTACCTCCAGATGCAGACCCAGCAAAACATGGGGTGGTAATTCAGGGTTCCGGAGCAAGCCGATGCACCACGCCATTTCCCGGCTCACCCGAGAGCAGCGGAAGCTCGCGGCGGATTACTGGCCCCTGGCCCTCTCTCTGGCCCGCCCGTTCAAGCTCCGGTTTCCCGACCTGGCCGACGACTTCGATTCCGCCGTCGCCTTCGCTTTGATCGGGTGTGCCAGGCGGTACGATGGGCGGATCAACTTCGCCACCTACGCTCGACACCGGATGATCGGCAGCCTCTTGTCTCTCCTGGTCCACCGCCGCCGGGGTGTCAGCGTCGAGGCGGGGCCGCTCGGAGACACCGCCCTGGCGGTCGACGACGACGGGCCGGACCAGGTCGACCAACTCGAAGCCATGAATCGAATCCTCGACGGCGAGCCGCCGGAGCTGCAAAGGCTCCTGATCTCGCATCACGTCGAGGGCCGATCCCAACGCGAGCTGGCCCGCGAGGTCGGATGCTCGCAAGCGGCCCTGAATGGGCGACTGCGAAATTCGCGGAAACGCATCGCCTGGCGCATGAGCCGGCCCCGACCGCCACGATGGGAGGCCGGGGCCTGAATGCGTAGTCGGGTGGGATCTCTCAGCCGCCCTCTCTCATCGCCTCCACCGTTCGTCTCATAGTTTCGGCGTGCTCCCGCTGGCGCTGAATGTCGGCGTCGCGGGCCGCCTTTAATCGAGCCTCGGACTCGGCGTTGCCGCGCCGGGCCTGCTCCTCCATATGCCGCAGAAACTGCTCGTTTGCTCGGCGAACCGAGCCCGACTCACACGACATCTTTTGCCTCTCGGTTAGGGTGCTAAGTTGTCCCGCCCCCAGGGGTGAGACCTCCCTTGCCTTGAATTGCCTTGCCGAGCGGAGCGTCGCGATGCAGTGAAATGATACCACATCGCCGCGCTTCCGCGCTTTGCCGCTTTACCCCCCCCTTCTCGACCACGGCAACGCGAAGCCTAAATGATCTTCCTCACCACCTCCGCCAGGTGGTCCCGCCTGAGATGCACATGCGAGTAAACGTCGAGCGTCATCTTTGCCGAGGCGTGCCCGGCCAGTGCGGCGACGGTCGCGACCGGCACGCCGTCGATCAACCGCTGGGTGATCCAGGCATGACGCAATGGGTAGGCCGTGACGTGATCGGGAAGGCCCGCACGTCGAGCCGCCCGCTTGAACGCCTGACACAACGCTTGGTCACCCCACGGCCCGCCATCGTGGTTGCGAAACAGCGGCCCGGTGGGTTGCTCCTTCGCCATCGTCGCCAACCGATCCTGCCAGGCCGGGGGGAGTGGGATCAGTCGAGCCTCACCCGTCTCGCGGGCTGTCTTGTGTTCGGCCAGCACGGCGAAGCATCCGTCGACGTGGCGAGCCTCGATCCGTCGAGCCTCGCCGGGTCGGCATCCGGTGTCGCGGAGAAATTCGGCGATGGCTCGAAGCTCGGTCGGCATCCAACCCAACCACGCGGCCATCTCGTCGCCAGTCATCAACCGACGGCGGGGGGAGCGTGGGCGACGGATCGGCATCCGAGCCAGCGGACATTCCGGGTCGGCCCATGCCGCGGCGAGTTTCACCGCCTCGATCCTCGCGGCCCGCGTCCGGGGCTTGCCACCCCTCGACATTGCCCACGCCTCAACCTCGCGGGGCGTGATCGAATCCAGGGGGCGGCGGACCATGTCCGAGGGCAACCCGCCCAACTGACTCCGCCGTTGCCTCAGTGTCACCGGCGATCGGTCACCAATCGCCACCAATGTCGACACTTCTTCCAGGTAGGACGCCGCTGCGTCCGCGAGTGTGATCTTGGCTCGGCTCATGCTTCACTCCCCAGTTTTGGAATCTCGCTCAGGTCGGTGACCTGGGCATCGGTGCAACTCGAATCGTGGACGTTCAGCCGCCATGCGACGAAGGCGATGGTCAGCACGACTCCGTACCTTCCGGTCCGACCTGGAGGCCCGGGATCTGGTCGACGGGGATGACGGCCAGCTCGTCATTCGACACGTGAGCGAACGACTCCCAACCGGCCTTCTCGTAATGCTCGCCGTCGGCGAACGCGGTCAGTCGGATGACCAGGTACCCGTCGACCACGGCCGCAAGCAAGCCCCGCGATTCCAGGGACTGCCGGAGCCGCACCCGCGTCGGCTGGAGCTCCTTCTGTGTCATCTCGAGTAGATGTTTGCTCAGGCGCTGGGCTCGCGTCTCAAGCCTGTCCAGCTCGGCGTCGAGTCGCGAGTAAGATTCTCCGATCTCCAGCAAGGTACGAACCAGGCCGCCGTCGCCGCTCGTCTCTGCCTGTCGCTTTTCCATGGTCGTCTCTCCGTCTCTGTGAAACCAAGCCTCGCAGGTTGAGCGCCCCGGGACCGCCCCGGGGCGCGAGTGACAACCTCAGCCTCAGACGTATTCCTCGACCGTCTCGAATCGGTCCGCGTTCATGGCGTCCATCCGGTCGCGCCACTCGCAGTACTCCTCCCAGTCGATGAGCCGATCGTTCTCGGCCTTCTTGCATCCCGCGGCGTAGCCGGCCACCCATGCGGCCTTCTCCGCGTCCGACAGAGACGACGACGCGACGGCATCCTCACCCTCGCAGCCCAGCGAGAAACCGGCATGGTACGCCTCATCTGTCCGCGACGGGCGGGACGGCCATCGGGCGGGAGCGACGTCGACCAGGCCGAGGCCGAACGTCGTGGGGGCGCTGATCGTGGACGAATCGAATAGGATGGTCATGGCGGGGTTCCTTTCAGGGGTTCTCGCCAACCAGGGCCGGGGGGAGGTAGTGACTCTCTCCGGCCCGTTTCGTTTCGTGAGGCCACCGATTGACCGCACTGCGGATATAGTATCCGCACATAGCGGATATATCAAGGGGCTGATTCGGATTTATTGCGGATTGACTATCCGCACTACTTCCCGTACACTCAATGTGGACTCGACGTGCATTGCCCTCACCCTTTCTGTACGCTTGTCGCGGACAAGACAGGGACTCGGGGGCCGCGATCATGGGGCGCAAGAGAGTGAAGACCGAAGAAAAGATTGATATTCGCTTGCGCGTCGATAGCGACCTCTGCGAGCGAATCCAGAACGCGGCCGACCAGGAGGGGAACTCCGTCGCGGCGTTCATCCGGGCTGCCGTCGTCAAGGAACTGAATCGACGCGAGCGCGAAGCGGCCGAGTAACTGCTCGCCGCTCTCTCCGTCGGCAAGGCCGCGAACACGGCGCCGGCTCTCTTTGATAGTTCGATGACGATGATGAGACGGGGGCGCACGGACGCGCCCTCTACTCACCCGGCCTGTCGCACCGCGTCGACGGCATGCGAGATCGCCGCTCGCGAGTAGTGGGCGGTCATGTTGG
>JBGSYY010000085.1:0-3303 GCA_041750675.1 Isosphaeraceae bacterium
TTGCCGTCGACCACCGCCGTCGCGCCCCGCTCCTGCTCAAACCGAGGACGCGCCCGCGGATCAAGCGCGTTCTGATCGTGCAATCGCTCCAGCCAGGCCGGCAACGTCGAAAGCCCATGCTGCGGCTGGCCCGCCACATCAAACCAAAGCAAATAGCCCGCCAGCTCGGCGGCCCGTTCCGCCGTCATCCCTGCGCGCTCGAGCAGGCTCATCGCCCGACGGTGCAACTCGTCGGGAGAAACAGAAACCGCGGAATCGTCTCGCAACGTCGATTCGCTCAACAGCCCGCCTCGCCAACACCTCACTCATCCCCAACCACCAATCCACACGGCCCACAAGCCTAGCAGCGCAACCCCGGACGCTCCAGACCCCCGCAGCCCCGGAACGTCCGCCACTCCTCAACACCTCGCTCTCCCCGTCCTGTCCCTCGTGTGCCCACTGTCCAACAATCTCCGCAAAACTCTCAGGCGATCAACCGCACCGGTGTGCCGTCGTCGTGCGGCTCGATTCGCTCCCACTCGCGACGCACGCGCGAGAGACCGAACGCGCACAGCTCGAACTCGACGCTCAGGCGGCGAAGCACCGGCGCTTCCTCGCCGTCGTAAGTGCTGGCCATCAGATACGAGCGTTTGCCCTGGAGCTGATAGTCGACGAGCCGCGAGGTGGGCTCGCCGGGACCCAGCGCCTCGGGAAAAACACCCGTCCAGAACAAGGTGAAATCGCCCACGTGGCGATAGCAGTCGCGACGCCGCTGATCGTCGGCGCTCGCGTCCGCCTCGGCCAGCATCGCCACGACCTCGGTCAGAATCCGTCCGTCGCGATCGCGGACCCGCCAGACGCCCTCCGTCGGAACAAAGCGGACCAACAGGTCGGAAACATATCCCACCAGCCGTGGATCGCCAATCCCCAGCTCTGCCAGAAAGGTATGCTCCGTCAGCCCACGAAAAAGACGGTGCAAGGGGTGGCCAGGGTCCAGAGAGTCTGTCATAACCCATTCTCCCTTAACTGGTTACACTCCACAAACAGAGCCGCGACACCAGCCCGAACAGGACCGGGCATCTGCTCCATGCAAATCCTACGCCGCGGCCCGGGATCGCTCAACCGCGATTTCGCGGAAAGCTTATGCAAACTCAATCGGCCTTGATTGATAGGCCATTTTGATCAACAATGCTTATTTGATCTTGACATCGTGGCTCAGCCCGAGGGAGCCCCACCCGGCTTTTTCCCAGGAGAGTTTTCGTGCGGATTACGTTTCACGGCGCCGCCCGGCAAGTGACCGGCAGTGCCCACCTTCTGGAGGTGGGGACCCACCGGATCTTGCTCGATTGCGGGCTGTTTGATTCGGATCGCATGAACCCGGACAGCCCCAATCGCCACTTCAGCTTCGACCCCCTCAGCCTCGATGCCGTGATCGTCTCCCACGCTCACAACGACCATATCGGCCGCATTCCCTGCCTGACACGCGCCGGCTATCGGGGGCCGATTTACTCGACCGCCCCCACCGCCGACATCCTGGGCACCATGCTCCGCGACAGCGCGCGTATCCAGCGGGAAGACGCCCGGATGGCGATGGTCCGCCAGTCCGAGCTTGCCGCCGTGGCACGCGGTCGCGGCGAAACCAGCGTCGCCGAGGTCGAGGTCGAACCCCTCTTTGAGCCTCAAGACGTCGAACGGGCCGAAGCGCTCATCCAGCGCACCGAGTTCAACGCCCCCACCGAGATCCTCGACGGCCTCACCCTCACCCTTCGAGGCTCCGGTCACATTCTCGGCGCGGCCATCGTCCAGCTTGACGCCCGTGAAGGCACCGAACAACGTCGGATCGTCTTCACCGGCGACCTCGGCCGCCGTGCCATGGGCTTGCTCCCCAATCCCGAAGTCGTCAAGGGAATCGACGTCCTGATCAGCGAAAGCACTTATGGCGGCAAGGAACTGGAGCCTTACGACCGCCTGATGAAACAGCTTCACGCCATCGTCGCCCGCGCCACCCGCCTCCGCTCCAAGATCGTCATCCCCGCCTTCAGCCTCGGCCGCACCCAACGCCTGGTCTACTGCATGCAGGAACTGTTCGACCTCCACAAGGTGAAGTCGATTCCCGTCTACGTCGACAGCCCGCTCTCCAGCCGCCTCACCGATATCCACCGCCGGTATCCCGAGGCCTACACCAAGACCGCCCAGCGGCTGATGGACCGCGACCCCACCTACTTCAGCCCCCCCTACGTTCGCTTCTGCCAGCACTGGGAAGAATCGCGCCGGCTCAACTCCCTCGAAGGTCCGATGGTCATCATCGCCTCCAGTGGCATGTGCGAGGCCGGACGCATCCGCCAGCACCTCAAGAACACCATCGAAGACCCCGACAACGCCGTGGTGATCGTCAGCTACCAGGCCGAAGGCACCCTGGGCCGGCAACTGGCCGAAGGCGTTGAGCGCGTCAAAATCCAGGATCAGGAGTTCGACCTCAATGCCGCCGTCTATGTCCTCGACGGCTTCTCCGGCCACGCCGACCGCAACGACCTCGCCTGGTGGTACGAACAAACCGGCGGCAACATCGGCAAAGCCTTTCTCGTCCACGGCGAACCCGAACAAATGCTCGTCCTGGCACCTTCTCTGCAACCGTTCGTCAACAGCGACGTCGTCCTGGCCGAACCGCTCCACACCTACGACCTGTAATCCCACGAAATGACCCAAGCCGACGACGCGGCCGCCACCATCACCGAGCTAAAAACCTGGGTCCGCGCCTTCTCCCAGGCCCGCGACTGGGAGCAGTTCCACAACCCCAAGGATCTCGCCCTCGCACTCGTCTGCGAAGTCGGCGAACTGGTCGAGCATCTGCGTTATCGAACCAACGACGAGATCACGGCCCACCTCAGCCAAGCCCAGCATCACACCGAATTCGCCCACGAAGTCGCCGACTGCCTCTGGCTCCTCCTGAGGCTTGCCGACGTCACCGACATCGACCTCGCCACATCGCTCCGCGAAAAACTCGAACTGGCCGACCGAAAGTACCCGGTCGACCAGTCGCGCGGCCGTCCCGACAAATACACCGCCTATTCGGCGACAAGCCAGGAGAAACCAGCGGACGGCTGAAAAACCGCCGTCCGCCGGCAAACCGATCCAGGCTGAGCAGGGCAGGGGGACTGGTCAACGCTCGCCCCCGCCCAGGTCCACATTCACCGGCACATTCTCGCCGGTCCGTACGTTGCGGATTGTCAGCTTCAAGAGATTTCCGCTCCTCCGCACCGCCGCCGCGAGTTGCTCGGGGCTGCTCGTGGCCGCGCCGTTGGCGTCGACGATCACATCACCGGC
>JBGSYY010000086.1:0-4463 GCA_041750675.1 Isosphaeraceae bacterium
CCCGCGCCCGAAACCATCTCAGCCCCCGCCCCGCTCAACGCCCCGACTCCTCCTCCCATCGAACCGCAGCCTCCTACTCCCCCGGCGTCGCCTGCCCCGTCCACTCCCACATCACAACCCGCACCCGCCACCACCGCGCCCGAGGCCCCCGAGCGTGTCGTCCGCGTCACCGCCGAAAATCTCAACCGACTCATGGGCCTCGCCGGCGAATCCCTCGTCCAGGCCCGCCAGCTTCGTCCCCTCGTCGACTCCTTCCGCATCCTCAAAACTGTCCACGACCAGCTCTGGAAAAACCTCCAGTCCATCGACGACGTCCTCGTCACCTCCCTCGGCAAGCACGCCGCCACGGCCCGCGAACAGCTACTCTCGGCACGCCACGACGCCGCACGAATGCTCGAGCTGATCAACGAACGCGCCGAACGACTCGAAGACCAGGCCCGACGCGGCGAGGATCTCGCCGAACGCCTCCACCACGAAGTCATCTCCAGCCGCCTCCGCCCCCTCGCCGAAGGCGTCCGTGGCTTCCCCCGTCTCGTCCGCGACACCGCCCGCCAGCTCGGTAAGCAAGTCCGCTTCGAAGTCCTCGGCGACCAGACCGGCGTCGACCGCGACATCCTCGAAAAACTCGAAGCCCCCCTCAACCACATCATCCGCAACGCCCTCGACCACGGCATCGAATCCCCCGACACCCGTCTCGCCGCCGGCAAGGACTCCACCGCCACCATCCGCCTCGAAGGCCGACACGTCGCCGGCATGCTCCAGATCCGCCTCACCGACGACGGCGGCGGCATCGACGTCGAAAAAGTCCGCGCCCGCGTCATCGACCGCAGCCTCGCCCCCGCCGCCATGGCCGCTCAAATGACCGAGCCGGAACTGCTCGAATTTCTCTTCCTCCCAGGCTTCTCCACCAAGTCCGAGGTCTCCGCCCTCTCCGGACGCGGCGTCGGCCTCGACGTCGTGCAATCCATGGTCCAGTCGGTCGGCGGAACCGTCCGCGTCACCACCCAGATCGGCCAGGGAACCACTTTCACCCTTCAGCTCCCCATCACGATGTCGGTCATCCGCGCCCTGATCGTACGGATCGGCGGCCAGCCCTACGCCTTCCCCCTCTCCCGCCTCGAAAGCATCCACCGCATCTCCATGGATGGCGTCGAAACCATCGAGGGCCGACCCTTCTTCACCCTCGATGGCGTCGCCCTCGGCCTCGTCAACGCCGCCGACGTCCTCGAACTGGGCGTCTCCGCCCACATCGGCGACGAAATGCCCGTCGCCCTCATCGCCGACCGCGGCCACCGCTTCGGTGTCGTCGTCGACGACGTTCTCGGTGAACGCGACCTCGACGTCCGACCCATCGACCCCCGCCTCGGCAAGGTCCCCAACATCAACAGCGCCTCCATCCTCGAAGACGGCTGGCCCGTCCTGATCATCGACGTCGAGGACCTCGTCCGATCCATCGACAACCTGCTCCACGGCCGTCGCTTCAAAATGGTCGCCCCCGAGCAAACCACGGCCGCCGCCGAACGCATTCTCAAACGCGTCCTCGTCGTTGACGACTCAATCACCGTCCGCGAACTGGAACGCCAGCTCCTCGAGTCCCGCGGTTATTCCGTCGATGTCGCCGTCGACGGCATGGATGGCTGGAATGCCGTACGCACTACGCGTTACGATCTCATCGTCAGCGATGTCGACATGCCGCGCATGGACGGCATCCAGTTCGTCAATCAGATCAAGCAAGACTCACGTCTCAAGTCGCTCCCGGTCATCATCGTCTCCTACAAAGATCGTGAGGAAGACCGCCTCCGTGGCCTCGACGCCGGTGCCAGTTGCTACCTAACCAAGAGTAGCTTCCACGACCAGACCTTTCTCCAGACCGTGGCCGACCTGATCGGCGAGGCGAGTGGATGAGAATCGCGATCGTCAACGACATGAAACTCGCCTGCGTCGCTCTCGCCCGCGCCGTCACCTCCGACCCCCGCCACTCCATCGCCTGGACCGCGATCGACGGCCAGGAGGCAATCGCCCAGGCCCGCCGCGATCGCCCCGACCTCATCCTCATGGACATGATCATGCCCGGCGTCGACGGCGTCGAGGCCACCCGACAGATCATGCAACTGTCCCCCTGCCCGATCCTCGTCGTTACCTCCACCGTCTCCGGCAACATCGCCAAGGTCTACGAGGCCATGAGCCACGGCGCTCTCGACGCCGTCGAAACCCCCACACTCGGCTCCGACGGCTCCGTGCTCGGCGCTCATTCCCTCCTCGCCAAAATCACGCACATCGAAAACCTCACCGAAAAATCACCAGCCGCCACTCCGCTTTCACCCCAGCTCACACCCACACCCCACACCCGCCCCACGATCAACACAATCCCGCCCACGAGAACCTCAGCCGGCGCCCCGCGCCTTGTGCTCATCGGCTCCTCCACCGGCGGCCCCGGCGTCCTCGCCGACCTCCTCAAAGCCCTTCCCGCCACCCTGTCCGCATCCGTCCTCATCGCGCAGCATGTCGACGAGGTCTATGCCTCCGGCCTCGCGATTTGGCTCGGCAAGCACACCACGCTTCCCGTCTCCGTCCCCACCGAAGGCAGCGTGCCCTTGCCTGGCTGTGTCTATGTGGCCGATTCAAAACACCACCTCAGCTTCGCCGCCGACCGCCGCCTCCACTACGTCGACGAGCCGGCCGGTTGGTACCGCCCCTCCGTCGACGTCCTCTTTCAGTCCGCTGCCCGACACTGGCCCTCTACCGGCGTTGCGCTTCTCCTCACAGGCATGGGCCGTGACGGCGCCGCCGGCCTCCTCGCGCTTCGCCAGGCCGGCTGGACCACCATCGCCCAGGATCAAGCCAGTTCCGTCGTCTGGGGCATGCCCCGCGCCGCCATCGACCTCAACGCCGCCAGCCTCATCCTCCCCCCCGAGCGCATGATCTCCTCCATACTCAACGCCCTTCGCCCAGCCACGGCCACACCGCCGACGAGCCGACCATGAGCCACACCCCCGCCCCGGACCCACAACCCGTCATCCCCACCGACGGACGTCACACCGTCCTCCTCATCGACGACCAGCCGTTCATCGGCGAGGCCGTCCGCCGCATGTTCGCCGGCGAGCCTGACATCGACTACCACTACCTCAACGACCCCACCAAAGCCCTCGAGAAAGCCCGCGAGATCCGGCCGACTGTCATCCTTCAAGACCTCGTTATGCCCCAGATCGAGGGCCTCGAGCTCGTCAAGCAGTTCCGCGCTCAGGAAGAAACCCGCGAGATCCCCATGGTCGTCCTCTCCGGCGAGGAAGACCCCAAAACCAAGGCGCAGGCCTTCGCCGTCGGTGCCAACGACTACATGGTCAAGCTCCCCGACAAACTCGAGATCCTCGCCCGCACCCGCTACCACTCCCGCGGCTACGTCGCCGTCCTCCAGCGCAACCAGGCCTTCCGCGAGCTCGCCGCCAGCCAGAAGCTCCTCGCCGACGAGGTCGCCTCCGCCGCCCGCTACGTCCGCCGCCTCCTCCCCGCAACCATCAGCGACGGCCCCGTCCTCACCGACTGGCGTTACATCCCCTCAGTCGGCCTCTCGGGCGACACCTTCGGATACCAGTGGCTCGACGACGACCACTTCGCCGCCTTCCTCCTCGACGTCGCCGGCCACGGCGTCGGCGCCGCCTTGCTCTCCGTCTCGGTCCTCAACGCCGTCCGCTCCTTGAGCCTCCCCGGCGTCGACTTCAAGGACCCCGGCCAGGTCATCTCCGCACTCAACAACCGCTTTCAGATGGAACAGCAAGGTGAGAAAAACTTCACCGCCTGGTACGGCGTCTACAACGCCAAAACCCGCGAGCTCAGCTACGCCGCCGGCTCCCATCCCTACGCCCTGCTCCAGACCGGACCCTCACCCAAAAAACGCAAGCAAACCGTCCTCGAAGGCGACGAGATGGTCATCGGCGTCCTCGAAGATTTCCCTTACGAAACCCGCAAAATCCAGGTCGAGGCCTACGGCAAGTTCTACCTCTTCAGCGACGGCTGCTATGAAATCTGCCTCCCCGACCAACGAAGCTGGCCCTTCGAAGACTTCGTCGAATACATGGACTCCCTCAAGGACGGCGAACCCGTCATGGACCGCCTCATGGACCACACCAAAGCCCTCTCCCAACGTGATAGCTGGGAAGACGACTTCTCGATCATCGAGTTCACATTCGTCTGATGGTTCGCAACGAACCCGGACAGCCTGTGAAGAACGCCGACCTCCTGAATCCTTACTCCACCACTCTCGCCCGTAACCCCTCGAAATATCGCTCCAAATCCACATTCCCCCCACTCAAAACCACGCCCACCCGCTTCCCCGCCCCATCAATCTGCCCATTCAAAATCGCCGCCAAAGGCACCGCGCACGACGGCTCGATAATGATCTTCATCCGCTCCCACACCATCCTCATCGCTTCGACAATCTCGGTCTCGCTCGCCGTCGCGATCTG
>JBGSYY010000087.1:0-4624 GCA_041750675.1 Isosphaeraceae bacterium
CATGTGGATTGAGGCCCGCTGCCGCGATTCGAGGTGTCCGGCCTTCGGTGAATGGCCGAAGCCCCCGGTCCGCCAGCGCGATCGCGGCTCGCACTCGATCCGAAGTCAACGCCGCGAACACTTCACGAAGTGCGATATGCAGTGTGGCATGCACCACTCCCAGTCCCGCCGGCCCCCGCACCGTTGGCGGCGCGACATAGAGCATCATCGCGTGCTCGACACCGCCGCACAGCCGGGCCAGGATCTCCGTATGCCCCGGCTCCGCAACGCCCGCCGCATGCAAAGCCTCCTTGTGTAGCGGCAGCGTCGTGATCGCATCGACCCGCCCTGCCAGGGCCAGTTCGGCCGCGCACACGAGAAAGTCATGGGCAGCCCGCCCAGCGCGTCGGTCGATCCGCCCCGCTTCCAGACCATCCGCCTCTCGACCTGCTTCCACCTCCAGAACCGGGATTACCCCGGATAATCCTTCGGCTGCCTCCGGATCATCGATCACCTCGACCCGCATTCCAGCTCCACCCAATCGCACCGCCCACTCCCGAACCACCTCCGCACGCCCCACCACCAGCGGCCGCGCCACCTCCGTCAACGCACCGCCGGTCCAGGCGCGGACGAGCACTTCGGGACCGATTCCTGTCACATCACCGAGTGTGACCGCGATCCTCGGTCGATTGTCGCCGTTCTTTGAGTCCATCAGCTCATCACCATTTCAGTGCATCGGGATCGAAATCACCGCCCCTGCCGCCGAGTCGTCATCCGACTTTGGCCTGCTCGTCGCCGGTTCCACGGCCGTCGCTGCCCCCACCTCATGACTCGCCGGCCGCGACTCGCATCCCGCCACCATCACCATCGTGAGCGCCACGGCCGTGACCGCCACGCGTACACCCCACCCCGGCCGTCCCCGGCGTGATCGCAAACCCATCGGGCACCCCTTGTCTCAAAGCCATTCATCCCTCAACCGATTATCCCCCTCAGTCCAGCCCTGTTCCCCGCCGATCCCGCCCTCATCTGACCCGGCTACCCCCCGTCCCCGCGTTTCGGCTAGAATCCGGTCCAACCCCGCCCGCGCCCCCCCCCTGCTTTTCCGGGAGCCTTGGTCCGATGCGCAACGAGCCTCTCAAGGCCTTCCTCACGCACCAGATCCTCCCTCACATCCAGACCCCCGCCCAGTATATCGGCGGCGAGCTGAACAGCATCGTCAAGAATCACGCGGATTGCGCCGGCTCGCTTTGCCTGGCCTTCCCGGACACCTATGCTCTGGGGATGTCGCACCACGGCCTGCAAATTCTCTATTCCTTGATGAACGCACGAGGCTGGGCCTGCGAACGAGCCTTCACCCCCCTGCCCGACTTCGAGGCCGCGCTCCGCAAACACGAGATCCCGCTCTATGGCCTGGAAACCTTCACGCCGCTCAACCGCTTCGATGTCGTCGGTTTCTCGCTCCAGTACGAGATCTGCTACACCAACGTCCTGACGATGCTCGACCTGGGCGGACTCCGCCTCCATGCCGATCAGCGAGGCGATGAGGACACCCTGGTCATTGCCGGCGGCCCCGGCGCTCAGAATCCCGAGCTGCTCGCTCCTTATATTGACCTATTCGTGATCGGCGACGGCGAGCCTAGCCTCCCCGCCGTCTGCGACCTTTGGAAGTCGATGCAAGGCTCCGGTCTTTCTCGCGAGGAGAAACTCGCACGGCTCGCCCGCGAGGTGACCGGCGCGTACGCCCCTCGCTTCTATCAGCCGATCTATGACGAAAACGGCATCCAGGTCGACATTAAACGCACGCGTGACGACGTTCCCGAGACGATCCGCCCCTGCGTCGTCACCGACTTCAACACCGACAGCCCCCTGCCCACCCGTCCCATCGTGCCATTCGTCGAGACCGCGCATGACCGCATCGCCATTGAGATCATGCGCGGCTGCCCCTGGCAGTGCCGGTTCTGCCAGAGCACCGTCATCAAGCGACCGCTCCGCTATCGCACGGTTGAGTCGATTGTCGAAGGCGCGCTCGAAGCCTATCGCAACACCGGTCACGACGAGATCAGCCTCCTCTCCCTCTCCTCCAGCGACTACCCCCACTTCGAGGAGCTCGTCCAGCGCATGAGCGAGGTTTTCACCCCGCTTGGGGTCAAAATCTCGCTCCCCAGCCTGCGTATCACCGAAACGCTGAAAAAAATCCCGGCCTTGCTTCAGGAAGGCAAGCGTAGCGGCCTGACCCTCGCCCCCGAGGTCGCCCGCGACGACATGCGCGAGCAAATTCGCAAGCCGATCGATAACCAGGACCTCTACGACGGCTGCCGCGAAGCCTTCGCCCGCGGCTGGCGCAAGGTCAAGCTCTACTTCATGTGCGGCCTGCCCGGGGAGCGTCAGGCCGATCTCGACGGCATTATCGAGATGTCCGAAACCATCGCCCGGATCGGTAAACAAGTCACCGGCCGCTACGCCGAGGTCACGGCGTCGGTCTCCAACTTCGTCCCCAAGCCCCACACCCCTTATCAGTGGAACGGCATGCGCGAGCGCGAATATTTCCAGTGGGCCCACCGCTACCTGCGCTCCCGCGTCAAGGTCCGCTCGGTCACTGTCAAGGTTCACGATATCGAGACCAGTCTGCTCGAAGGCATCCTCACACGCGGCGACCGCCGCGTCGCCCCCGCGCTCGAGGAAGCCTGGCGCCGCGGAGCGCGGCTCGACGCCTGGCGCGAATACCACAAGCCGGCCCTCTGGCAAGAGGCTTTCGAGGCGCTCGGCATTGATCTCGACTTCTACACCCATCGAGTGCGGCCGACAAACGAGGTCCTCCCCTGGGACCACATCCTCATCAAGTACGGCCGTGATTATCTGGTCAAGGAACAGGACCGTTCCGCCGTGCAACTCGTCGGCATGGCCGAAGCGACCTAGCCCGCCCGTCCGCTTACCGGTTTTCCCTTGACCTAGAGGACCGCTCTCTTGGCACAACTCCCCGACCCCCTCGACTACCGCTCTGCCGACCACCCCATCGAGACCCTCTTCCTTAAGCGATGGTCCCCCCGCGCGCTTTCCGGCGAGCCAGTCTCCCAGACCGACCTGAACCGCCTTCTTGAAGCCGCCCGCTGGGCACCCTCGACCTACAATGAACAGGAGTGGCGCTTCCTCTACGCGCATCGCGATACGCCCCAATGGTCTACCTTCTTCGGCCTGCTGATGGAGGCCAACCAGGTGTGGTGCGAGAACGCCGGCATCCTGATTGTGGTCGTCTCCCACAAGGTGTTTGAGCGAAATGGCATGCCGAATCCCGTCCATACCTTCGACTCGGGCCTTGCCAGTGAGAACCTGATGCTCCAGGCGACGGCCATGGGCCTGATCGCGCACGGCATGGGCGGGTTCGATCGATCCAAGGCCCGCGCCACTCTCCGTATTCCTGACGACTACGAAGTCCAGGCGATGATCGCCGTGGGTCACCCCGGCAACACGGACGTGCTTCCCCCCGACGTCGCCGAGCGTGAAGTCCCTTCGGGCCGTAAGCCGATCGCCGAGATCTCTGGCGAGGGACCATTTGCCTTCTGAGACTGGGACGGATCGAAAGCGAACCCATGACCTCTCTCACCGAGCCCGATGCCGCCCCAGCTCCACGCGGACCAGGCCATTTCGTGACCGCCGCATTGGTCGTGGCGTCGTTCGCCTGGATCGTCATCCTTCGCGTTCCGCTCGTTCTCAACGCCGGAGTCCACCTCGATAGCGACCTCGCCGTCGACGGCCTGACCCTGCTCGACGTGCTCCAAGGCCAGTGGCGTTGGCATTTCCCAGGCACGCCCCACATGGGCATCCTGCCGGTCTTGCTCTCGTTGCCGCAAGCGGCGTTCCTGGGGGCAACCCCCGAAACGCTCGTCTCGGGCGGCGTGGTCGCCACCATGCTGGTCGTGTTGGCAACGTTCAGCTTGGCCTGGCAGATTGGCGGCCGTTCCATGGCGCTCTGGAGCCTCACGCCGCTCACATTCGCCTCGACGGGCCTCATTTGGCTCTCAGGCCGCATCACGGGGGGCCATCTACTCACCGCCGCCTGGCATGCCGCCGCCTTCGCGCTCCTGGCACGCTTGCTCACGCGTGGCGGATTCGGCTGCGCGGCCGCGCTGGGCGTCTGGTGCGGACTCGGTCTTTATCTCGATCGGCTCTATTTGTTCAGCCTGCTGGGCATTGTGCCGGCCGTCCTCGTCCGTGTCGTCGAACCTGGAAATTGGAAACGCCGTGCTGCCGAGACGCTCCTCGTCGGGCTCACTTTCCTCCTCGGCTACATCCCTCATCTCCTGGGCAACCATTTCGATCCCCACGATGCTTACGGCTCTCAGTTCGATACCATCCTTGTCGACCCATCCACACGCCGGATTGATTGGGATATTACCCGCACGCTGGCCCTCGACCACACTCACATTCTCACGCTCGAATGCCTGCCCCGCCTGTTCACCGGCCACCGCGTCGTCTGGGGACGCGATGGCCCCGTCGGGCTTGCCTCCGATCCCTCGCGTGCCCTTTTTGGCGGCCGTCCTGAACGCCGCGACCGCGTGGATAATTCGCCCGTCGCTCTCTCCGCGTTCGGCCTCGGCCTCGCCTGCGCGGTGCTCGCCGTTTTTGGCCTGCGTGGCTCGACACCCGC
>JBGSYY010000088.1:0-2459 GCA_041750675.1 Isosphaeraceae bacterium
ATGGCACGTTCAAGAAGCTGGGTGTCGGCTTCCTGGGCACGGCCAAGGGCACGGCCCCCTGGGATATCTTTCACACCACGGCCTCGATTCGCGACGGTTCCAGCACCACCGTCATGATCGCCGAGAATTCGGTCGGCGGAGCCTCCGACGGCGGCGCGCCGTACGGCTGGGTTCTGAATCAGACCGCCGTCCCGACCAACTGGGGCACCCCGCACCCGAACTTCGTCGGCATGATGGGCTCGGACAATATCTGTGGACCCGATGGCGACTGCTTCGGCAAGCTCGATAGCAACGGGATCGGCCCCTTGACGACCACGTCCGGCAAGATCGACGGTCCCGGCTGGGTGTACGCCAGCTTCAAAGGCTCCTTTGAAGAGATCAACTACGGTGCTCGCAACGTGACTGACGTTGGCGGCAGCCCGTTCGCCAACAGCCAGCATCCCGGCGGCATCGTCATCGGCATGTGCGACGGCTCGGCTCGGTTCATCGCCGACAACATCGACGGATCCGTTTGGTCCAAGCTACTCACGCCCGACGGCCAGACCTTGCCGGCCTCGTATCGTCAGCTCCCGGTCAACGCCGACGCGATTCCGGGCAGCTAAGACGACATTCGCGGAATCTGTGGAAGTCAACCTCTCCAGCAGCCGCCGATCGGGCATTTCGATGCCCGATCGGCGGTTGTTTCTTTAATTGCAACCAATCAACTCAATGATCGGGGTTGCCGAGCCGCAAGGCTTGCGGTAAAAATCCCGCCGTGTGACCAGCAACCGAGCGCGCCGGTACCGGTTCAGAGGCAGGACGCCCAAGACCGACCGGAAAGCCCGGGACCAAGCCGAAGGCCGGAAATCGATCATCCGCCTTCTCCTCTCGCACGTGCTTGGACCCGATCTCACGCGCTCCCCTGAACCGGCACCTGCTCCGTACCGTCCGTCGACCACCCGGCTGGCCAGGCCCTCAAAACATGAGGGCGTCGCCGGGGGATCGAAGGGCCCCGGTCCCCACGGAAAGAAGTGCCATGATTGTAGGTCCCCACCACCGCACGCCGCCCGCGACCTACCCGCCGACGACGACACTGCGCCTCATGGCGAGTGGGGCGGGCCTGATTCCGCTGGGCCTGCTCCTGCTGCTCTGCCTGATCCGCCCCGTGCATGCCCAGCAGGTCACCAAGCCCGTCGGCCGCGTCACGGAAGTCCGCGTCGAGGGCAACGCGTCGATCGCCGTCGATCAAATACTCCCGAAGTTACGCACCCGCGCCGGCCGCGATTACGACGAGCGCGTGATTGAGGAGGACCTGGCCAAGCTGCTCCAGACCCGCTGGTTTGCCGAGGTGCAACCGTACTTTAAGAAAGATGCCGAGCGTGGCGGTTGGATTGTGACCTTCGTCGTCGTCGAGTTGCCGCTGATCCAATCCGTCGAGTATCGGGGGATGACCAAGCTCAAGAAGAAGGAGGTCGAGGAATCGACGGGCATCAAGGCGGGCGCTCGCGCCGACAACATCAAGGCCCAGCTCGCCGCCGACCAGATCCGTCGAATGTATCAGGATAAAGGCCACGAGTGGGCCGAGGTCCGGCTGGTCGAGGGCGGCCAACCGAACGACCGAAAGATCGTCTTCGAGATTTTCGAAGGGCCGAAATCCAAGGTTCGCTCCATCGACTTCACCGGCAATAGCTACGTCAGCGCCGGGGTTCTGCGTACAAAGCTCACCAGCAAGACCGCCATTCTCGGCGTCGTGGGCGGCACCTATCACCGCGACGACATTGATGAGGACGCCCGCAAGCTCCGCGAATACTATCACGGCCAGGGCTTCTTCGAGGTCAACATCCGCCCGATCGTGCGGCCCGACCCGAACATGGGCGACATGCACGTCGAGTTCGTCGTCTGGGAGGGTGTCCAGTACAAGGTCCGCGACATCAAGTTCGAGGGCATCAAATATCTCGATGAGCCCCAGCTTCGCGAGGGCCTGGTGCTACACTCGGGCCAGCCCTTCAAGGACGACTTGCGTGCGGCCGACCTCAAGCTCTTGCAGACCAAATACGGCAACATCGGCTGCATCGACGCCCAGATCAACATCGAGCGGCGTTACGCCGATCCCGAGAAGTCGCCAGGCGTCGTTGATCTGGTCTACAACATCGACGAAGGCTCGCCCTATCAGCTCGGTCGGCTGATCGTGCAAGGCAATACGCGGACCGTCGAGGACGTGGTGCGCCGCGAGGCGAACATGGCGGGCCTGGTGCCGGGCGAGCCGATCGACCAGCAACGAATGGACAAATTCCGCCAGCGGCTGGGAAATCTCCGTTACTTCGCCTCCTCACCCGACCAGGGTAAGCCCATCGAGATCAAGGTCGTCAACCGACGACCCGCCGATCAGCCGTATGGCTCGACACTCATGCCCAACCTGGACGAGGTGATTCGAACCCGCCTGCAAAGCCCCGGCTTCGACGATGGCCCTGGTGCCATGA
>JBGSYY010000089.1:0-2862 GCA_041750675.1 Isosphaeraceae bacterium
TAGCCGCCGGTGGGGCCGACGAGGGTGAGGATTTCGGGAGGAAGCTCGGCGTCGGCCGCATCGCTGACAATACGGACGGAAGCGAAGCGAATGCCTCGCTCGGCGCAGAGGGTAGCGACGGCGAAGGATTCCATGTCCACCAGGTCGGCTCCGGTGCGATCGCGGAGGGCGGCCTTGTCGGCGGTGGTGCGTACTACGCGAGAGACCGTGATCATACGGCCGCCTATGTGGAGGTCGGGCGGAAGCGCACCGAGGATCGAGGGCGCGCACGTGATTCGACCGCCGGATTCCTCGTGGAGGATCTCGACAGGGCAGGTCAGGTGGCCGCGCGGGAGGGCCGGGTTGAGGCCGCCGGCGAAGCCGATGGAGAGGACGGAGCGCGGGCGGTGGCCGTCGAGCAAGAGTGACGTTCCACGACGCGCCGCGGTTTCGCCGGGGCCGGTGACGATCAGGGCGACCAGGCGTCCTTCGAGGTAGCCTTCGTGCAGCGTGAGTCGGTCGAGGGAATACTTGCGCGGCTCGCGGAAGCGCGCGATCAAGGGGGCGATCTCGATGTCGAGGGCGGCGACGATTCCCAGGTCGGCGGGGGGAGGAGCGGGGGCGGCTCGTCGGGCCCGCGCGGTGGACTCTCCGCTGTGTGTCATGGGGCCAGGGATCTCATGCGGATGACGAAGATTCCGGGCCTGCCTGGGGAACGAGGGGCATATCCGAAGGCACTCGCTTGTCCCCCGTCACCCACTGCTGGGTCAGATTCTTTCGGGGAAACCCTCGAATCCTATCAAAGGAACTGCCAGCGGATCATTTTGAGGGTGTCGCCGAGCTTCTTGTTGACGCCGACGGCGGCGGCGGTCTCATACCCGACGTGCGACATGCAGTTCTCGCACCGAGGGTCGTTGCCGTAGCCGTACTTTTCCCAGGGGGTCTTGTTGAGGAGGTCGTCGAAGCTCTTGTGGTGGATGTCGGTGATCAGGTAGCAGGGGCCTTTCCAGCCTTTGACGTTGCGGGTCGGGCTGGCCCAGGCGGTGCATTGCATCTCGCGCTTACCCATCAAGAATTCGAGATAGATAGGCGAGGTGGCGAACTTGTATTTCTGGAACATGGCCTCGGCGGCGCGGAACTTCTCGCGAATCTTTTCGCGGGTCAGGAAGATTTCCTTCACCTGCACGGCGGAGTATTCATAACCAGGGGCGACCATGAATCCATCGACGTCGAGTGTCGTGAGGAAGGCAAACAGCTCTTCCAGTTCGGTCATGTCGGTCTCGTTGAACACGGTGGTGTTCGTGCAGACCATGAAACCGTTTTCCTTGGCGCAGCGGATGCCGTCGACGGCGGATTCGAAGACGCCCTCGCGTTCGACGGCCAGGTCGTGGCTGGCTTTCATGCCGTCGAGGTGGACGTTGAAGAAGAACATATTCGAGGGTTTGAACTCGGCGATCTTCTTGCGGATGAACATGCCGTTGGTGCAGAGATAGACGGCCTTCTTGCGTTCGAGAATCTTGGCGACCAGTTCGCCGATGCCGGGATAAATCATCGGCTCGCCGCCGCAGATCGAGACGACGGGGGCGTTGCACTCGTCGACCGAGTCGAGGCATTCCTGGATCGAGAGCCGCTCCTTGATCGAGGTCGAATATTCGCGGATTCGGCCGCAACCCGTGCAGGTGAGGTTACAGGCGTGGAGCGGTTCGAGCATGAGGACCATGGGGAACCGCTTGACGCGGGTCACCTTGTGGGAGGCCACATGGCGGGCGACGCGGAGCGTCATCGGCAGCGGGAAACGCAAGCCCATCGGGCGATCCTCCTGAAAGGGCGGTTCGAAATCCGGGGTCGGGTCCCGAGAATCATCGGGACCTATCGAGCCTGAAGTGGTCGAGGCAAAGGGAGCGGTTCCGATGAGGGCTATGGCTCGCCCACGCTGGGATCGGCGAGCACTCGCGACGGCAGCGGAACGACCGTGACGTTGGCCGGCGGCAGAGCCGAACGGCGTGCGGCCTTATGTCGGCCCAGGGCCATCAGAGGGAAATAATTGCGATAGTAATGATATTTGAGATAGAAGACGCGTGGAAAGCCGGTTCCGGTGAACTCGGCCTCGTCCCAGGTTCCGTCGGGGTTCTGGTTGTTGAGCAGGTGGCGGATGCCGCGACGCACGGAATCGGAGCTGTCGCGACCGGCGGCGATCAGACCCAGAACGGCCCAGGCGGTTTGCGAGGCAGTGGGGGTGCCCTGCCCTTTCAGGCTGGGATCATCGTAGCTGGCGCAGCTCTCTCCCCAGCCTCCGCAGGGCTGCTGCACGGATTCGAGCCAATCGGCTGCGCGGCGGGCGCGGGGGTGGTCCATGGGAAACTGAATGGCCCGCAGACCCAGAAGCACCTGCCAGGTTCCGTAGATATAATTCACTCCCCAACGACCGTACCAGCACCCCTCCGGCTCCTGGCTGGCCCAGAGGTAGTCGAGGGCGCGGGCGACGGCGGGATTCTCGGCGCGATAGCCGAGTTCGCCGAGGACTTCGAGCACGCGGGCGGTGATATCGGCGCAGCTCGGGTCGAGCATCGCGTTGTGGTCGGCGAAGGGCACCTTGGTGAGAATCTGGTTGTCGATGTTCACGTCGAAGGCGGCCCATCCACCGTCGCGATTCTGCATGGCGAGCAACCAGGCAACGGCGCGCTCGGTGGCGTCGCGTGCTTCAGGCTCTTCGTCGACATTCGATCGGGCCAGGGCAAGGAGAACCATCGCTGTGTCGTCAATATCGGGATAGTGGCCGTTGCGATATTGGAAGTGCCAGCCGGTAGGCTCGACGCCGGGCCGGCGCACCGACCAGTCGCCGGGGGTGCGGACCTCGCGGTCGAGCAACCAGCGGGCGGCCTT
>JBGSYY010000090.1:0-2907 GCA_041750675.1 Isosphaeraceae bacterium
GATCGCCTGCCCCGCGCCGAGGCCGACGCACGCGTGAGCGAACTGGCCAGGTCCTGCGAGGTCGAGCACTTGCTCGCTCGTCGGATCGAAACCCTTTCGGGCGGCGAACGGCAACGCGTCGGCCTGGCGCGGACGCTCGCCCCTCGGCCTCGTCTCTTACTCTGCGACGAGCCAGTCTCGGCCCTCGATCCTGCCGGTCGATTCACGCTCCTGGAGTGCCTGAAAACCCTCCAAACGGCCGAAGGGCTGCCCTTGATCTACGTCACCCACGGGATCGCCGAGGCCGTGGCGATGGGCGACCGACTGCTCCTCATCCGCGACGGCCGAATCGCCGCCCAGGGCCCCCCGTTGGAGGTGCTCGGCCAGGCCGACTTACCCGCCGCGGCCTGGGAAGACTCGATCGTCAATTCCTTCCGAGGCGAGGTCCTGCCCAGCGCGAGCGAGGCCAAAGAGTGCCGCGTGCGGATCGGCGGATCGGACGGTCCGATCGTGTTCGTGCCGCGTGCCGATCACCAGGTGGAAACCCACTGCACGCTCACCATCCGGGCCGATGAAATTCTCCTCGCCCGGCTCGACGCCGGCGTCGTCTCTCAGCAACTCAGCGCCCGCAACGTCGTTGCCGGTCGCATCGAATCCATCATCCTGCACGACGACGAGGCCGAGATCAGCGTCGTCGCCGGTCCCACGCGCTGGATCGCCAGCGTCATGCTCAGCACCGTTGATCGGCTGCACCTGGCGGCGGGCATCGATGTCGTGCTGGTTTTCAAGGCACGCAGCCTGGTATGGCATCCGTCCGAACCGTAGCCCTGAAGGATCGGCGACGGCCCTCTGGTATGCTAGACAGCGCAGCCTGCGACGAGGGCCTGGCACCGCTTTGACGCGCCGAGTGAGTCGAGATGAACGACGCCCCCACCATTGAGTTCGTTTCCACCAAGCCGGGAGCCCCGACCGCGGCCGTCTCGCGCGCCCCGCTGGCCGAGGGAATGGCGTTTGTGCTAGGCGGGAAAACCGTCCAGTCGGTTGAAACGCAGGAACTTTTGCGATCGCGAATCCGTGCGGTGGCATGGCTCTATCTCCTCGGCCACCTGGGGTTCCTGGCACGCGCCATGGTGATCCCCGACAACGATCCACGCATCTTCATCGCGCAGATTCTCGTCACGCTCTCCCTGACCGTCACGCTCGGCCTGCTTGGCTCGCGCACGGCGATTCAAGGGGCGATCGCCCTCCGCAGCCTGGAGTTAAGCCTGTTCGTGATCCAGGCATTCTTCTTCGCCTACAGCCATTTCCGCCTCGTGACCCGCTACGCCGAACGCGACGACATGCTCCGAATGATAGCCACCGGCAAAGACACCATGCTGTTCTTCGTCATGCTCATCGTCACCTACGGGCTGTTTATCCCCAACACCTGGCGCCGCGCCGCGCTCGTCATCGTCGGCCTGAGCATTCCCCAGGTTACGTCCACCATCCTCTCCCGCATCCTCAGCCCCCGCACCCGGCTGCATACCTCACATCTACAAACGTTCGAGCTGGTCAGCGAAAATCTCCTCTTTCTGGGCATGGGCGCGGCAGTGGCGATTTACGGAGCGCACGTCATCCACCGGCTACGCGTCGAGGCGTTTCAGGCCCGGCAACTCGGTCAATATCGACTGGGCCAGCGGCTCGGTTCGGGCGGAATGGGCGAGGTCTACCTGGCCGAGCATCAGCTCCTGAAGCGGCCCTGCGCCATCAAGCTGATCGCCCCGGAACGCGCCGCCGATCCCCGCGCCATGGCTCGCTTCGAGCGCGAGGTCCGCGTCACCGCCCGCCTCTGCCATCCCAACACCATCGAGATCTACGACTACGGCAAGACCGACGACGGTACCTTCTTCTACGCGATGGAATTTCTTCGCGGCTACAACCTCGATGAGCTGGTCAAACGCTTCGGCCCTCTGCCTCCGGGTCGCGTCGTCTATCTCCTCCGCCAGGCCTGCTCGGCGCTCAGCGAGGCCCATGCCGTGGGCCTCGTTCATCGCGACATCAAGCCGGCGAACATTTTCGCGTCCGTCAAGGGCGGCGTACCCGACTTCGTCAAACTGCTCGATTTCGGCCTAGTCAAGCCACTCTTCGAGGGCGAATCCATGGAAGTGAGCCAGGAAGGAACCGTCGCCGGATCGCCTCTCTACATGGCCCCAGAGCAAGCGTCGGGCGAACAGGAGCCAGACCACCGGGCCGATATCTACGCGCTCGGAGCGGTGGGGTATTACCTGCTCACGGGTCGCCCGCCGTTCGCCGGCGGATCGGTGCTCCAGGTCGTGATCGCCCATGCACGAGACGCCGTCGAACCGCCCTCAAAAATCGAGCCCACCGTGCCCGAGGAGCTGGAACGCATCATCCTGCGCTGCCTGGCGAAATCGCCGGCACAGCGCTATCCCTCCGTTTCCGAGCTGGAAGAGGCCCTGGGCGAGTGCGCCTGCGCCATCAACTGGTCGGCTGCCGAAGCACGCCGCTGGTGGGAACGGGCACGCGTCGAGAACTCTCAGACTCTCGCCGACGCCGAGCCCCCGCACCCCTCGACCGATCGAGCCAGCTCATGACCAACGACCTCCTCGACGTCACAATCCACCTCCTCTTCGCCTTCGATATCGGCTACGAAATCGACCTCGATCGCGGCCGCGGCATCCTCGCCGGCGAGAGTGCCGATCTCGTCCGCCGACGACGAACCCCCGAGTCGATCCGCTACCGACCCGCACCCCTCCGCGTCCCCATCGATGCCTCCGGCCTGGCCTTGCCAGGCTCCCTCAAGGCGGCCCAAGCACCCCGCGGCGAGCTGGCCATGTTCGATTTCGGAGCAATCTCTCTCCATCTCCATCACCGTTTGGAAATCACCCGCGAAGCGCTCCTGGCCCTGGCCGGCGAACTCGCCGAACC
>JBGSYY010000091.1:0-3019 GCA_041750675.1 Isosphaeraceae bacterium
GCGAACAACCTACCACCCACGCCCCCTCAGTTTCGCCCGACTCAGCAATCGTTACTCAACACTCAGCACTTCCCGAATGGACCCGCCTCCTCCCTCTCCCCAGCACTCTCCCCGCCACCTTCCGACGCTGGCTCATCCGCCACATCGAAACCACCTTCCGCCCCGACCCCTCCGACTCCACCGCCCAGTACCTCGCCGCCCGCATCGCCCTGGCCATGGCCCACCAACACCTCGCCGCCGCCCGCGAACCCGACAAACTCTGCACCACCTGGCTCCGCTACGAAGCCATGTCCGACCGCCAGTACCGCAACGCACTCCGCGACTGGACCAACCACCAAAAAGCCAATACCGCCGCGCTACGGCCTTCCCGGCCGTGCGCTACCACCCCCGTCAGCCCTCAAGCGTCTCCCGCCCCCACCGCCGCCCCGCTCAGCACTCAACACCCAGCACTCAGCACTTCTCCTCCCCCACAAACTCCCCCCAGCCTCCACAACCCCACCTTCGCGCACCAAGATGCCGAGTCCCCTTCCCAGGCCGAGACCCTCGCCGAGATCCACGACATCCTCACCCTCCTCACCGCCTCGCGAACCGCCGCGGCCCCCTGAGCTCACCCCGAACGTCACATCCATGCCCCCCCCACCGAGGCCCTCATCCGACCTCCCCGCTCCCATTCCGCGCTCGATTGGCCTTCGGTTACCATGAACCCATTCACCGCCCCACGCCCCGACGATCTCAAGGTGCTTCCATGCGGCGTCGACGCTACCTCGCACCCGCCACCCTCCTCCTTTTCATCGCTTCCGCCACACTCGCTCAGTCGCCCCTCCCCCCCGCGGCCGAGCGGGCCACGTTCCAACTCGATCCCGGCCTCCAGGCCGAGCTGGTCGCCGCCGAACCGGAGGTCCAAAGCCCCGTCGCGATGGCTTTCGACGAATCCGCCAACCTCTACGTCGTCGAAATGCTCGATTACCCCAACGGCCCCAAGCCCGGCGAACCACCCGCCAGCCGTATTCGCAAGCTCGAAGACCGAGACGGCGACGGCCGCTACGAACACGCCACCCTCTTCGCCGATCATCTCCTCTTCGCCAATGGCCTGCTGCCCTGGCAAGGCGGACTGATCGTCACTGCCGCCCCCCATATCCTCTATCTCAAAGACACCAACGGCGACGGCCTCGCCGACCACCGCGAGGTCCTCTGGCAAGGCTTCGCCGAATCCAACCCCCAGCTTCGCGTCAGCCATCCCATCCTCGGCCTCGACGGCTGGGTCTACGTCGCCAACGGCCTCCGCGGCGGCAAGGTCCATCGCCCGGGCGCTCCCGAGTCCGAGGCCATCGACCTCGGCGGCCGCGACTTCCGCTTCGACCCCCGCAACCCCTCCCAGGGCCAGGCCACTTCCGGCATGGGCCAGTTCGGCAACACCTTCGACGACTTCGGCCGCCGCTTCGTCTGCACCAATCGCAACCACCTCATCCCCATCCTCTACCCCGACCACCTCGTCAAGCCCCACCCAAATCTTCCGCCACCGCCACCCCCGACCGACAACCAGGACGCCGGCGGCGCCGCCCGAATCTTCCCCATCAGCCGCAACTTCACCACCTCCAGCCTCCATTCCGGCAGCTTCTCCGCGTCCTGCGGCATCACCGCCTATCGCGGCGACGCCCTGGGCCGGAACTACCACCACGCCATCTTCACCTGCGACCCCACCGGCAACCTCGTCCATCAGGAAATCCTCGTACCCGACGGCGCCGGCTTCCGTTGGCATCCGCCCCGCGACGGTGCCGAGTTCCTCGCCTCCACCGACGACTGGTTTCGTCCCGTTTCGCTCGCCCACGGACCCGACGGCGCTCTTTACGTCGTCGACATGTACCGCGCCGTCATCGAACACCCCGAATGGATGCCCCCCGAGCTGAAAAATCGCCCGGACCTTCACGACGGAGCCAACATGGGCCGGATCTGGCGCATCCGGCAAAGCCAACCCACCTCAGGCCAATCCACAGGCAAACTCCCCGGGATGCCTCCCACAAAGCTCACATCCGAACTGGAATCCCCCAACGGCTGGCGTCGCCAAACCGCCTTTCGCCTCCTCCTCGAAAACGGCATCGCCACACCCCTCGAACCACTCCGTAACCTGATTGCCGAAAGCCCGGTTCCCGAGGCCGTCGTCGCCGCCGCCTGGCTACTCTCCGACCTCAACAAACTCGACCCCTCCACCATCGGTGCCGCCCTCCAGAACCACGCCGACCCCCGCGTTCGCGAGCAAATCCCCCGCCTCCTCACCGCACGCACAACGAAGCTCCCCAACCGATCCCTCACCCTGCTCGACACCCTGGCCCGTACCGATCCCGACCCCCGTGTCCGCTTCAACACCGCCCTCGCCCTGAGCTGGGCCGACGACGCCCCAAACGTCGAACGCCTCGCCGCCATCGCGCGTTTCGCCGGCGACGACCCCTGGACCCGCCGAGCCGTCCTCAATGCCGCCGCCGATCACGAACTATCCGTCCTGCTCAACCTGACCAGCACCGACGAGCTATTCCGCCAGGACAACCCAGGCGATCGAGCCATCTGGTCCGAGGCCGCTCGTCTCATCGGCCTGCGCGGCCAACCGACCGAGCTTTCCGCCCTCGCCGAACTCCTCCAGGAGCGGCCGATTCCCGACCTCTGGCGCATCCGCGCCCTGGCCGCCGCCGCCGACGGCCTCGCCTCCAAGGGCACCTCGCTCCGTGAAGTCCTCGGCGACCCAACTCTCTCCAGCGACCCTCGCTCCCACGCCGCCGCGGCCTGGGTCCTCGACTTCCCACGTCAGTCAATCCGTCCTCTCAAAAACACATCATCGCATGAACAGGATCGGATCGACTCCGTCCGCCTCCTCAGCCTCCTACCGCCCGCCGAGGCGCGTCCGGCCCTCGTGGCCGTGCTCCGAGACGCCGCCGATCCCACCTCCCAGCTCACCGCCGCCCGCACACTCTCGGCAAACTTCTCCGATGCCGACGTCGGCGACGACCTCCTCTCCGCCTGGGACAAT
>JBGSYY010000092.1:0-1870 GCA_041750675.1 Isosphaeraceae bacterium
GAGACCGAGGACAGCACCATCGCCGACCTGGCCGTGGGCACCGGCGCGGGTCAGATCAAGATCGGCTCGATCGTCCGCTCCGAGCGATTGGCCAAGTACAACCGCCTGCTCCGCATCGAGGAAGCCCTGGGCGGGCCTGGCGTCGCGCCGTTCGCGGGGTGGACGGCGTCAGGGTCCGCGCAGCCATAATTCGCCCTTTCGATCCAACATCGTCGGCGGCCCGTCGAACAGCTCTCGCCTCTTTCGAGCCTGGCTCGCGGTGCGTTGACAGGTGTCGGAGGCTGGTCGACAATGCCGGTCGGAATCCCCCAGAGAATCCTTTGGAACACACTCACGGAGCCACCATGTTCTTCCCAGGCAAGTTAGGAATCGCGGCGGCGGTTCTGCTGACCTCGGCGCTGGCCGCCTCAGCCCAGGACGCCGCCAAAACCTCGACCGAGCCCATCAAGCTCGAACACAAGTGGCCTGAAGGCCAGAAACGATCGTTGACCTCGGTGACGAAGGTCGAGCAGACCATGACCATCCAGGGCATGGAGATCGAAACCACCACCGAGCAGATTGCCGACACGAGCTATTCGATCGGCAAGCGGCGCGACGATGGCACACTGCCCGTCGAATCCAAGGTGGAATCCTTCAAGGCCAGCATGAACTTCCCGGGCGGCATCAGCCTCGACTACGACTCGAAGCATCCCGAGGCCACCGAGGCGCAAGAAATCCCCCAGCTTCAGCAGCTTGTCGATAGCCTGAAGGTATCCGCCGACGTCAGCTTCACGTTCGTTCTTGACAAGGACGGCAAGATCGCCGCCGTCGAGGGTGCGGAGAACATCCTCCAAAAGCTCCAGGAGTCAAACCCCGACGTCGCCGACATGCTTCGCGAGCGGTTCCAGGCCGACTCCATGAAGAAGACGATCTCGGACGAGTTTCAGTATCTGCCCGATACCCTGGTTCGCCCCGGCGACTCCTGGACCCGCAAGCAAACCCAGGACCTCGGCATGGGCCAGACACTGACCTACGAAACCCGCTACGAATACACCGGGACCGTCCAGGTCGACGGCAAAACGCTGGACAAGATCACCTCCAAGGCGACCTCAGTCACCTACAACCAAAACCCCAACGCCGCTGGACCCGCCAAGGTGACCGCCAGCGACCTCAAGGTCGAGTCGTCCGACGGCACGATTCTGTTCGACCGAGAGGCCGGCACCGAGGTCGAAAAGAATGACAAGGTGCGCCTCGTCGGCTCGATGACCATGGAGGCCATGGGCCAGGAGCTCGAAGTCCAGCTCGACCTGTCCATGGAGAACAGCTCAAAGCTCAAGTAAGCCCACCCGCCTGGGTGCGGTCATTGTTTCCGGTCGTGTGATCGGAAGCCGAGGGTGCCTGGGGTCTCGAAGCCATCTCCCGTAGGGTGCCGTCAGCGGGCGTCAGCCCGCGCAACGCACCTCTTCGAGCTCGAAGCCATCTCCCGTAGGGTGCCGTCAGCGGGCGTCAGCCCGCGCAACGCACCTCTTCGAGCTCGGCCGAAGCCCCCAGACTCGCAAGCCGGCCACCGACCGGATTCCATGACCGCACCCACCCGCCTTTTGCCCCTTCTGGTTTTCGCTTGACTCCTCAGACACGATGTTTTACCCTTGAGGTCAGACATCGTGTCTGAGCATTGGTGCGAGGAGGCGCTGCCAACAATGAGCCGGTTGATGATGCCGGATGTGACCGAGGCCGAGTTGGCCGTTCTCCGCCGGCTCTGGAACGACGCTGGCGCGACGATCCGCGACCTGGCCGACACGCTCTATCCCGACGGCGGACCCTCGGGCTACGCCACCGTGCAAAAGCTGCTGGAGCGGCTCGAAGCCAAGCGGTTCGTCCGCCGCGATCG
>JBGSYY010000093.1:0-4039 GCA_041750675.1 Isosphaeraceae bacterium
GCGACAGGTCGGGACGCGAAACAGGCGGAGCTTCCGGGCTGATGATCAACGGGCCAGGCCCCTGCGTGCCCAGATCACGAGCCGGCTCGGTCGGATCCTGGACGACACCAGGGCGATCCTGGATCAGCTCGGGATTCTCCTCGCCGCCGGGAACCACCGGCAGGGGAGTTGTCGTCGTCGGCTCTTGGAACGAGGCCGCCAGCACGTTGCCATCCCGGGTCAAAGAGGGTGAGGTCGCGGCGGAGGCCGTGGGGGCAAGCCGCGGGATCGATGTGGAGCCGGCCTGGGTCGTTCCGGCCTTATCCGAAATCGGCGTCACTCCCATCGAGTTCGTACCCGGTTTCCCAGCGACAAGATTCGACCCGGCCGGAATCGACCGGCTGGCCGACGGGCCAGGCAGGGCGGGCATCGAGCCGGGCTGGAGACCCAGCGGGTCGTTGGGAAGTGGGGGCGTTGGGGCAAAAGGCGCAGGTGCGGAAGGAATGGGGGCGACCGGCGCGATGTTGATGGGTACCTCGGTCGGGTCTTCGATCTTGCCCGGATCGGTCACTGGAGGAACATACCTTGGGCCTTGATCGAGCAGGTCGAGGTAGCCGGTCCCCTCCATCGGGGTGATCAGCCGCATGTGCGGCTTCTGGGGATAGGGCGATAGCGCCTCGGTGGTCGGGTCGTCGGGCGGGGCGGCGGGCCGGTCCGGGTCGGAGTAGTCCGCGAACCGGGACATCGCGGGGGGGTCGATGGTGAACATCGGCAACCGCCAGCGTGGGTCGCGGGTCTTCTCAAAGACCGCCTCAGTGACATCCTGGTCGGCCCATTCCCTGAAGAATTCCCGACCACAACCCGCCATCAGTAGGGGGGTTGTGCCAAGAAGGGCAGTCGCTGCGAGGCGTGCCCAGCGGCGTCGGCGGCGGCTGGCGGCGAGATCGGGGCGTCGCTTAGACATGCATGCACCCTCGTTCCAGGCGTGGTCTCGATGACGGGCCGATGGTTGACCCGCCCCTCCCGGTGGTGGCGCTCCGGCCCGAGAGGGAACATGGCATGTATCGACGATCCGACTTTGCGGGTTGAATCGAATCCGCACAACTTGCGGGTCGTAAGGCGGACGGAACCGCTTTTCGATTCAGAGGCGACCGAGGACCGGCCGAAAGATGGGGTATCTCAGACCGCGCCGACCGCGTGGCGGCAGGATCCGCCGGCCGGTGTGGCTTATGGCCGGACGGCGAGCACGGGTGGAGCAGGAGGGAGACTCCGATGGCGATGAGCAAGCGCGGTGGGGTGGCCAAGGATGGCAAGGCTCGGCGACGCTGGGGGTTCCGTCCACGGCCCGAGGGCCTGGAGACACGGGCCTTGCTCGCCCAGGTCATCGACCTGGTGAACGTCGCCGGTCAAACGCCGGGCATCGGCCCCTATGGCGTGCAGGAGATCGGCTTCCAGACCACGCTGGGAGTGGGGTTCTCGAGTGCCCTCGTCGGCGACGTGAACGGCGACGGCTTCACCGACATGGTCGTCGGAGCTCCCTCGGTCATCGCGGATACCGGCCGGCCGACCCTGGGCGACGGCAACGGCGAGGCCTACCTGATCTTCGGCTCGCAGCGTTCCGACCTCACCAACACGGACTGGCGAACGCTGGTGGCCCAGGAGCGGATCGGCGACCTGTCCCAGATCGGCAATTCCAGCCAGACCAATCCGGTCAACAACCAGACCGGATTCCCCTTCAACGGAGTCCGGTTCCTTTCGAATCAGGATCCGAACAACGCGCTGGGCGCGTCGGTCGCGGCGGCCGGCGACGTGAACGGCGATGGATTTGCCGACTTCCTGATCGGTGCCCCCGGCGCTCGAGACGCCAACAGCAACCTGCCCGGGATCGGTCGAGCCTATCTGATTTATGGCTCGCCCACGATCGACAACCTGACCGTAAACATCATCGATCTTGGTGCCGACGATCCGACCAACGGACCGATCCGATACCTGACCTTCGCGAACGCGCCGGAACAGGCGTTGTCGCAGACGGGCCGGTCGGTTGCCAATGTCGGCGACGTGCTGGCGGACGGGTTTGCCGATTTGGCGATCGGGGCGCCCTTGGCCGACCTGAACGGCGCGGTAAACAATGGCGCAGTCTACGTGATCTCGGGTGGGTTTCTGCGGTCGACCCCCCCCATAACCGGGGTGATCAACCTGGCGAATGTGGGTCAGGGTGGGGCGAACAATGTACCGGGCGTGATCTTCACGGGTACGGACTCGGACGACCGGCTCGGGTTTTCGACCTCGTTCGGCGGTGACTTCAATGCGGACGGAGTTGGCGACATCCTGATGGGCAGCGTGCTGGCCAACGGCGGCACGGGCGAGGTGACGCTGGTTTACGGCTCGTCGGGGCTGATCAATCAGGGGATCGTGGGAGGCGGCTTCTCGAATATCAGCTTGGGCCGGGTCCTCCCCGGGGCGACAAATCCGATTCCGGGAGCCGTGTTCCTGGGTGAGAACATTGCCGACCTGACGGGCTTTTCGGTCGCAAACGGAGCGGATTTCAATGGCGACGGAGTGAGCGACATCCTGATCGGCTCGCCGGGATGGGATGGCACAGGCGGGACCGATTCCGGCCGTGCCACCTTGATTTATGGCACACCGGACGACATCACGGGCGTTTTCTCGCTGACCAATCTGCCGTCGACGATCAGCTTCGCCGAGTTCGGAGGCGCGGGGCCGTTTGCGAACCTGGGATTCTCGATGTCGGCGCTGGGATCGATCAACGGTGATGGGATTAGCGAGATCCTGCTGGGCGCGCCGGGACAGTCGGCGAACCGTGGCGTGGTGTACTTGCTGCCGGGCAATCGTGAGGCGTTCGGCATTTACCAATTGAACGCCACCGGGCTGCAGACTCTGTTCGCGACGACGATCAACCTGGGAGCGACGCCGCTGCCGAACTATCTGGGGTCGTCGGTCGCGGGCCAGCTCTTTCCCATCGTCCCCAATGAACGGACGATTGATAACGACAACACATCGGACTTTATCGTTGGGGCGGCCGGGTTCAGCTTTGGGGGCACGCGGGTCGGGGCGGGGACGGGATACTTCCTGGAAGGGGCGTTCATCCCGCTCGAAACGCCTGTGTCCACGGCGATCAGCTCGAACATTGGGGTCAACGATGTCGATCCGCCGTTCTTCATCAATCTGAGCACCGACACGGCGGCGACCTTCTACATTCTGAGCGGCGGTTCGAACACGCCCGGCTTCACGCCACCCCTGGAAATCAACCCGGACACGATCCGGGTGAACAATGTGCTGTTGCCCGATCCGAACACGTTCGAGAACGCCGGCGACCTGGACGGTGACGGGATCGACGACGCGCTGTTCGTGTTCGATCCGTTGTCGCTGCTGAGTCTGACGCCGGGGAACCAGACGATCACGGTGTCGGCACGGACCTTCGCGAACCAGCTCTACAATGGGTCGGCCACGGTGCAGGTGCGGACGACGCCTCCGCCTCCCCCCGGCGGCGGCGGGACGTTGCCATTGACGTTCGGCGGAGCGTTCCAGAACCGGAACCTGGCGGCCCCCCAGTATGGTGAGCGGTTCGCTCCGGCATTGCCGGTGGTGGCTCGGTCGCGATGGACGGGGATCGCGCCGCGGTTGGCCTATCGGCAATTCGCGCCGCAGGGGAACTTTGGCTATCGGATGCGGAACTTCTTCCATCCCGACGTGAACATGAATAAGCCCAAGGGTGGGACCCGAACGCTGGGGCGAGAGGTGTTCACGCGGGGCCGGTTCGCGAAAGGTGTCCATTTCGGTTCGATCGACCATAAGGGTCCGGTGATCGGGAATGGGATCACCTACAAGCAGTTTTTGAATCAGAGAAACTTGAATCGTTGAGTTGACGCGGTTCATCAGAATGAGGGATGAGATCTGAAGAGGCGGGATCGAAACGGCGGTGGCCGCTTCGATCCCGCCTTGTCCATGAACGGGGTTGGGTAAGTTTGTGAAGGGAAACTATCACGGAGCGGACGCGGCGGGGCGGATGCGGGCCGCGAGCTTGGCGGCGAGGCGGTCG
>JBGSYY010000094.1:0-5915 GCA_041750675.1 Isosphaeraceae bacterium
ATTCTGGATTCGCCCTCGGAATTCTGAAGCAAATCCTCGACCCCCACCCGCGCCTTGCGCGCACAGTCCCCAAACCGCGCGCCGAACACTCCAATCCAACCACGCGGCAGTGCCATTCGTGTGAGGAGTCTTTTCCAGCAAGGTGAGGCGTTGCCTGTGGAAGCCGAGTTCGACGGACACGCTCCGATGGCTCAGGTCTTTCCATTGGTGTCGGGGCCGCTGAGACTCGGGGTCCTGGTGCTCTATGCGGATTGTCGTTTGATGGTCCGACCAGGAGCGCGTGAGCTATTACGAGGAGTGTCGGATGTTTTGGCGGGAATGATCAAGCGTCGGCGTGCGGAAGAGTCGCTGCAGGCGAGTGAGGAACGATTCGCGCTGGCGGTTGGAGGCAGCGATGCGGGTATCTGGGACTGGGATCTACGAACCGATCGTGTGTATTTCTCACCACGTTGGAAGAGCATGCTGGGATTCGATGAGACGGAGATCCAGGACAATTTCGGTGAGTGGGAGGCGCGGCTGCATCCGGAAGATCGCGAGCGAGCGACTCGATCACTCCGCGATTATTTTGAAGGCCGGGCGGCGGACTATGAATTCGAGCACCGGTTGCGCCATAAGGACGAGACATATCGCTGGATTTTAGCTCGTGGGGCCGTGGTTCGCGATGTCCGCGGCAATGCTGTTCGAATGGTCGGATCGCATCTGGATATCACGGAGCGGAAGCTTGAGGAGCACGCCTCGCAGGAGCGGCAGTCACGGATGTTGATTGCTCAAAAGATTCAGCAGCGTTTGTTGCCGCAGGAGGCACCGGCGATCCCGGGGCTGGAGGTTGCGGGTGCTTCGCGGGCGGCGGAATACACCGGGGGCGATTTATTTGACTACTTCGCATTGGAGGGAGGCCAGCTGGGAGTTTGCGTGGCGGATGTCAGTGGGCACGGCTATGAGTCGGCGCTCTTGATGGCCACGACGGCGGCCCGAATTCGTTCTTATCTGGAATTTCCGTTGGCGATGGACGAGGTGATGGCTCGGACCAACCGAGCGTTAGTTCGGGAGACGGATGGTGAGCGGTTTGTCACGATGACGATGGCTTGGATCGAGCCTGATACAGGTCGCGTTGGCTTGATCAACGCAGGGAATCCGGCGGGCCTGGTGATCGATGCGGAAGGTCAATTGAAAGCGCGCTTACCGAGCGTTGTGCCACCTTTGGCGGTATGGACGGAGAACTGTTTACCTGTCGTGAGCGAGGTGGAACTTGCAGTTGGTGATCTGCTGGTGATTTTCACCGATGGTGTTCTAGAAGCGCCTTGGCCCAGGGGACGATCCAAGGGAGAGGCGGAGATCGTTCGAATCATCGCGGAGGTTCGCGAGCGGGGGTGTGCGGAGATCGTGGAGGCACTTTTCGCAAGTGTCCTGGCCTTACACAAAGGAAATCAAGCGTTGGATGACCTGACGGCGGTGGTGCTTCGCTATCAGGGTGGGGGGGAGTCGGAAACGCCAATGGTTGGGAACCGGGATGGATCGTTCGGTGTTCAAGCTCGCAGGTTCGAGGAATGAGAGCTCGTGACGGGGATCGCACTCGTGCACGGAGGGTGGATTCGGGCGAGGTTGGCTCAAGAAAGGATGCGGATCGTCGAATGACCTGCGGCGGATCATGAACCAGCGTCGCATCCGACGTGTCTGCGAAACGTTGGAGTCGGTGCGAAACGGCTCGACGCAAGAAAGCAAACAAGAGCGGGCTTGGCCTGGACCACGCTCGGCCCAAGGCCCCCGAAGTGTTTTCCGTGAAATGACCTAAGTGGCGAGGCGGTACGCTCGTGCGAATTCCGACCAACTTGCGTCGACGTGCATCTAAGAAACCGTGGTCGCTGGACGTCTAGTTTCCTGAGGAACTTTTGTGGACCTCGACTCCCTTTGCAGCGATAGGCAGTAGTTCTTGAGGCTCGGGGACGATTCGGGCAGAGGATGGGGATGATGAGTTACCGAGAGAATCACCGCGACCTACTTGCGAATCTTGGGGGTCTACTGAGTGGACTTGCACAAGACGCTCAGGATGCCCTGAGGCACGCCCGAATGGCTGAGAACGAACCACTGGATCGGCTGATCGAACGGATCGATACCCTGCGATACGAGCTGCGCGATCGAACTTCGACTCCGATTTATGGTTGGCTGTTGAGCCTTCGGGCGCTTCTCGATCAGGAAATCACGAACCGGACTCTAGGCGATTCCCTGGAAGATGGCGAAGGATCGGGCTACTTCGACCCAAATTTCGGGGTACGCATCGGCTGAGACTCTGGTTGTTCTCCTGAGCTTTATAAGCTCATATTGAGGTTCCAGGATCGGCCCTCCCATTGGGAAGGGCCGATTGTGTTAACAAGACGGACATCCTCCTTATTGCCCCCATGTTGCCCATTTATCCTGGTTCTCGAGGAGAATTTTGGCTAAGATCGGAAGTTAGTGGAATAGCTTCCTCTTTCCAACTTCTCACGAGGTGAAAATGCGGCCGATTGACCAGTTGCGCCGACTATTGCAGGGAACTCTGCTGGGGGCGGCGGTTTTGGGGATGATGGGATCGTCCCGGAGCATGGCTCAGGATGAGCCCAAGAAGCCGGAGACGACGGAGGAGAAGAAGACGGAAGAGACTGCACCGGCGGCGAAGCCGAAGAAACCGATGGGGAAGGTGAAGCCGTACGACGAAATCATCAAGAAGGAAGCGACGACCTCGGCGGGTTTGTTTCTCGTTCACCGGCTTGATGACAAGGTTTTTTACGAGATTCCGGTCTCCGAGTTTGACAAGGAGATGCTCTGGGTCACGCAGATCGCCCAGACCGGAACCGGATATGGATACGGCGGCAGCCCCGTGAACGACACTGTGGTTCGCTGGGAGCAGAAGGGCGATCGGGTCTTGCTGCGCGAGGTCAACTACGAGATTCGCGCGGAGGTTGAGGATCCGATCCGGGACGCGGTCCGAGCGAGTTCCGTGGAAACGATCATCGCGATTTTGCCCGTGCTGGCTTATGGCAAGGACAAAGCCCCGGTCGTTGATGTGACCGAGCTTTTCACAAGCGATCTGCCGGAGTTCAGCGCCAAGCGGCGTCTAAACGCGAGCGGCGCGGATTCCCGTCGGTCGTTCATCGAGAAGGTGAAGGCCTTTCCGACGAACATTGAGACGAAGGTAACGATGACCTATCGACCCAAGGGTCCATCAGGGCCAGGTGGGCCGGGCGGCGGGCCGCCGTCGGGTGGAGAGGATAGAGCAGTCACGGTTTTGCTTGCGCACAGCATGGTGCAACTTCCGGAAGAGCCGATGCGGCCTCGGCGGGTGGACGACCGGGTGGGATTCTTCAGCGTCGACTTCGAGAATTATGGAAATCTCGAAAAGCAAGAAGTGGAGAAACTGGCGTACATCACGCGTTGGCGTCTAGAGAAAAAGGATCCGGATGCGGAGGTTTCCGAGCCGAAGCAGCCGATTGTGTTTTTCGTGGGTCGCGAGGTGCCGGCCAAGTGGCGTCCCTGGGTGAAGAAGGGGATTGAGGCCTGGCAGCCTGTTTTCGAGAAGGCGGGGTTCAAAAACGCGATCATTGCCAAGGAGCCGCCGAGCGAGCGTGAGGATCCGGATTGGGATGCGGAGGATGCGCGTTATTCGGTGATTCGTTGGCTGCCGTCGACGATCGAGAACGCGATGGGTCCGCATGTGCATGACCCGCGAACCGGCGAGATTCTCGAAGCCGACATCTTGATGTATCACAACGTGCTAAAGCTGGTGCGTGATTGGTATTTCGTGCAGGCTTCGCCGAACGATGAGCGAGCGCGAAAGTTGCCGATGCCCGATGATTTGCTGGGTGAGCTGTTGTCGTTCGTGGTAACCCACGAAGTCGGCCATTCGCTGGGTTTCCCACATAATATGAAGGCCAGCTCGTCGTACACCGTCGAGCAGCTTCGCGACAAGGAATGGACGGCGAAGTACGGCACGGCGCCTTCGATCATGGATTACGCGCGGTTCAATTATGTCGCTCAACCGGGCGACGGAGCCGCGTTGATGCCCAAGGTGGGGCCGTACGACGAATTCGCGATGGAATGGGGTTATCGCCAGTTTCCCAAGGCGAAGACGTACGAGGAGGAAAAGGCCGAGCTGGACAAAATCGTGGCTCGCCAGAAGGATGATCCGAAGCTGCTGTTCGGGAATCCGAATCCGGCGGAGGACCCGAGTCAGCAGACCGAGGACCTGGGATCGGACGCCGTAGAGGCGACGGAACTTGGTCTGAAGAACATCGACCGAGTCGCGGGATTTCTCGTCGAGGCGACGAGCAAGCCTGGCGAAAATTACGATTTGCTGCAAAACATGTACACGCAATTGATTGGTCAGCGCGAACGTGAACTGGGCCATGTGATCAACGTGGTGGGCGGCGTGGTCCGCAAGAACTTCTGGTATCCTGAAGGGGTGAAGGTTTACGAGCCGATTCCCAAGGAACGTCAGAAGGCGGCGGTCGCATTCTTGCTCGAGAACGCCTTCAAGGTGCCGACGGCCCTGGTCGCGCCCGAGATCTTGCAGCGGCTGGAGGCTGCCGGGGTTTCGGATCGGATACTGGGCAGTCAGCGGTCGACGCTGGCAAGGTTGCTGAATGCGACGCGGTTGAAGCGTATGGCGGAGGCAGCGGCCCGCGACGGAGACGCCGCGTATCGACCCATCGAGATGATGAGCGACCTGCACGAGGGGTTGTGGTCGGAGCTGAAAGATAAGCCGATTGATGTGGATCTATTTCGGCGGAACCTGCAACGCGCATATGTGGACCTGCTCGGGAACGTGGTCGGGAGCAGCTCGAACGATTCCGACCTGCCGGCCCTGGCTCGTGCGGAGTTGAAACGGACGCTCGACGAGTTGAAGACCGTGATGAGCGACGACGCGACACAGATCACACCGGCGTCGCGCGTTCACCTGGATGATCTTCGGGCGCGGATTGAACTGGCGCTCGATCCGATCGCGGCGTTGACGCAAGCGCGAGCCGGAGTAGGAGGGGCGCCTTCACGGCGTCCGGGCGGGGAATGATCGGCCCATGAAGCCGTCAACCCGGACGAACGATCATCGTTCGTCCGGGTTGACGTTCATTTGTTCAAGCATCATGCGAGAGAGGGAAGCTAGAGACGGGTGTTAGCGAGGTTGCCACTTGCGTCGGAGGTTTTTGAGACCCGGGGGTGGCCCGAGGACCTGGGTCATGAGAATCGCCTCACGAACCCGGATCGGTGAGGTGAGCAGGGAATTGACCGACTCAGCGGAGAGCGTGACGTTATCCGTGGAGACGATGGTGGCGGCGTTGAAAGCCGCGTCCGTCAGGCTTTGTTGCTGGCTGAGCGGTGTCGCGAGTTGGGTACGTGCCGGTGGAGCGGCGGGCTCGGCTGTTTTGCGAGCGCGGGTCGATTCGGTCCCACGACGCGACCTGGCGCGGGGCGAGGTGGCTCGGTCGGGCGCCTGCTCGGTGGAACGAGACGAAGGCATGAGGACCCCGATGGGGCGTCCGGTCCGGGGGTCGTAGAGAATCTCGCGGCCATCGTTTTGCCGCTGAGTGGAGGCTGGCTTGGCAGCGACGATTGGGCCGAACGGATCTTCCTCCGGAACGGCACGATTCGGCTCACGATTGAGACGCTCGGGCCGGGGGCCGAGGGGATCATCGAAAGACCGACGGGAGTTTCGCGACTGTGCGGCCTCGCGATTGAAGATTTGGCCTAAGGCCCAGAGCAAGAAGAAGATGCCCGGGACGAGGAGTTTGAAGAAAGCGTCAGCGTTCTGGTTCATGGAGTGGGCAACCTTATTGCGCTGGGTTCATCTCGCGCCGGGTGGTCGAGTTCGTGCCTGCGATGGCGGTACGCATCTCCGTGTCGGCCTGGACGTTGCGAAGCGAGTAGTAATCGCTGATCCCCAGGTT
>JBGSYY010000095.1:0-4209 GCA_041750675.1 Isosphaeraceae bacterium
GAGCTGGACGCGGAGCTGATGGGTTCGCCCGGTCACGGGCTTTAGCTCGATCCAGGTGCGTCCCGCCTGGCGGCCCAGCACGCGAAACGCGAGGCCGGCCAAACGCGCGCCGGGCTGATTCGGCGCGACCACCTCGACGAGATTGTGCCGCGAGTCCTTGAGCAGCCAGTCGGTCCACTCACCGGAATCGTCGGCGATGAGGCCCTCGACGACCGCCCAGTAGAGCTTTTGAACCGTGCCGGCGCGAAATTGTTCGGCCATGCGCGAGGCCCCCTTGCTCGTCCGCGTGAGCGCGAGGACCCCCGAGACCGGTCGGTCGAGACGATGCACGAGGCCAAGGTAGACGTTTCCCGGCTTGGCGTAACGTGTGCGCAGATACTCCTTCGCCCAGTCGACGAGCGACGGCTCGCCCCCCGCGTCGCCCTGTGCCAGCAGACCCGCCGGCTTGCTCACCACGAGCAGGTGATTATCCTCCAGCAGTACCTCGACGCCCGCCGGCTCACTCATCGTCGACCTCGGCATCCATCATCAGATCAACCGGCTCGCCGGTGGTGAGTCGTTTTACCAGAACCGTCGCGTACGACCCCTTCGGCAGGGTGCAACGCAGCGTCAGGGCCTGCCGCCTGGGATGCAGGGCGTCGGTCGAGCTTTCCCAGGTCAGCTCACCCGGCGTGAACAACGCCTCACGTATCCCTTTGGAGAAAAATACATCTTTGAGATGCTTCACACGAAGCTGATGCCACTCCAGACCCCGGCTTGTGACTTCCTCCTCGCAGATCGTCCCCAGGGGCGGCTCCGGCAGGATCGAGCGCGATGCGGGTAGGGGAATCTTCGCCTCCAGCCGCGCTCGGTCCTCGACACTCAAACGGCACGGCACCGGGAACTCGGCCAGCCGAAAGGCCACCATAAGGCGTTGGTCCGGCCGTGTCCGGCTGGTGATCCAACGCGCCAGCACGGCGTTCCAGAGATAGCTTTGATAGGCCGAGAAATAGAGCGAACGCAGGTTCCTGTTTACCCGCGCGAAGGCACCGCGAAAATCCGTCGGATGGTCCACCAGGTACGTCACCAGGCTCCGCGCGTGCGACCTCGGCAGCCGCTCTTTCGCTTCCGTCCAACGGCCCCAGCATTCGCGCAAGATCGTTTTCTCCTCACGCGCGCTGGGCCGATCGTGCGGATTCGGCTCCGCAAGCGCTAGCCGTAAGGCACGCTCGTGGTCGCCCTTGAGCCACGCCTCGCCGATGAAGTCGCCGCCATGCCCTACCGAGCCGAAACGCTGGTCGTCGAAATAATTCGGCAGGCCCGAGATTCGCACGTCGGCCATCGCTGCCTGGGCGTTGGCCGATGCCTCGGGTGTGAGGTCGCGGATCACGATCGCGAATCGGTTGCCCCGAAACTGGGCCGGTGTGTAGGGCCGGTCGAGATAGCCCAGCGGCTCAAGCTCCAGGTTCGTCTGATGCAAGCCTCGCCTGGGCCCGCCCCGAATCGTCAGCCACTGGGTCGTCACGGCGTGGCGGTCTTTGAGTCCGCCGTACGAGATTCGCGACCCCTCAAGCTGCCAGCGATGCCGAATCGCCTCCACAGCCTCCAGCGTGCCCATGCCAGTTTTTTTCAGTTCATAGAGCGTGAATGGCCCCGACTCCGCCGGTTCGACCACCGGCAGCTCTTCGACCACGAAATCCTCAGGACGACACCGCAGTTTCATCAATCCTCCCGTCTCGACCGGCGGCGTCCCGCCTTCCGGCTCTCCTGCTCGCTCTTGACCAGCCGCAACGTCCGTTCCGAGACGCCCACCACGGCGATCGCCCCGCTATTAAACTCCAGGTAATCTTCCTCGACTCCGTCTCCAAAAATCACCCCGTTCTGCGGCATTTTCGATTCGACGACCAACGGCTGACCGGCCTCGACCGTGCCAAACACAAGCGACGCCCCCGAAGTCCGGCTCACAAACGGCTCGCGCACGCTGAACACCAGCTTCCGCGCCTCCCAGTCAAATCGGTACTTGTCTCGCAGCTTTCCCGCCGCGCCGATCCCCACCGCCTGGGCCACCCCGGCCGCCCCCGTGTAGACGGACCTCAACCAACCTGTCGACCCCGCTCCCGTCGAAACCAGGATTCCGCTCGACGATTGCTCCTCCTCCTGATCCCCGAAGCGGAGCCGATACCGCGCTGAGACGTGCGTTTTCGGCCCGATGAACAGGTCGTTCACCGCCGCGATCGACTGCCCGTCGTTCAATCGGGCCTCGGCCATCGTCACTTCGTGGCAGGGCGGATCGCCGTCCAGCACCCGCTCCAGGCCCGCCCGAGCGGTTTCCACGGAGAATGGCAGCAACACCCCGTCGATCCGCTTCGGGTCGGGATTGACGGCGATCACCGGCTGCGCCCGCAGGTATTTCGCCACGTTCACGACCAGCCCATCCTGGCCGATCGTCATCACGAGATCGTCGTCTCCGAATACGAAGTTCGCCAGAAAGCCGCGATCGACCCACTGCGTCCGCTGGCTGCGCGGCAGGGCCGCTTTGATCTGGGCAATCGCCGTGTGATAGGCGTCGTGCGCCGACTGGTACGGCTCGAACGATCCGCCCATGTGCTCGATGTAAAACTTCGCCTGGTCGCGGGTGTTGAACCGCGCGATCAGCTCCTCCAGCGGCGTCGGCCGCGTGATGACCACCAGCTTGGGTGCGACCGCCATGTTCGGTCACTCCCCGCCGTCGCCGCGTCCGTTGAGAAGCGAAGCCAGCATCTCCGAGGTGATCGTCAGGTTGCCCACGCGCCCCGCGTTCTCGCCCATCTCGTGCATTGCCAGGGCCAGCAGCTTGCGCGGTTCCAGGTCCTGGTACACGGCCAGCGAGGCCGCTCTGGCCTTCGCCTGATACTCACCCTCGACCTCCGCCGCCTTGCCGCGCGATTCGGCCTCCTGCAGGGCGTTCGCACCTTGCAGGTCGATCAGTTCCTTGCGGCGTTCTTCGAGCGTGATCTCGGTGCTCAGTTCGCGCTCCTTGATCGTTCGCTCGTCCTCGATTGCCGCCGCTCGACGGGCGGCGATTGCCTCATCGGCTCGACGAAGCAGTTGCTCGCGATAGCTTGCCTCGAGCGCCTTGGCGACTTCCGGCGTCGGCCGCGCCGAGGTGAAGAACAGGCTCATCAGCTCGACGCCCATCTCGCGCAACAGCGCCCGTTCGCCGATCCTCGCCCGCGCTGCCGCCGCGATCGCCTCGTATTGTCCCAACACATCTTCGAGTGAACGACTCTGGATCTCTCCGCGGGTTTCCATCTGGACGATGTTCGTGATCCGCTGCGCCAGCCGCTCGGGATCGTTCGCGACATAGGCTCGCGTTGCCGGGTCAATCGTAAAGTTTAACAACGTTGCCGCCTGCTTCGGCTCGACGATTCGATACGTGAACTGACCCTGGATCGTCACCGACTGAAAGTTGCTCGTGACCTCGTTGAACACGAAGCTGGCATCGGTGCTGCTTGTCGGAATCGCGACAATCTGCGTCTTGAATTTCCAATAAAAGAACGCCAGTCCGTTGCCCTCTCTCGCCAGCCGCCCGCCCGCATACTTCTGCACGAACTCCGTCGGCAGACCTTTGAAGTATCCCAGATTGAACATCGCCGTTCCGAGTGGTTGGGTGAACCGCTTGGCTTGCCCACCAGACTGGCGTGCCAGAGCGTGACGTCACGGTGAATGGAGCATAGCAGGCGGGTCCGTGTCACAATAGCCGACACAATCGGTCCTTTCACCGTTCGCTCAGAGGAATCGCGTAAAATTCGAGATCAACGTAGTCGCCTTCCGACGCTTACCCAGACGAAATGAGAGCCGCGAACCCTCATGACCCGCTTCCCTGATCTTCCGATCCTGCCGAACGCTCCGGCACCGCCTCCGCGTAAATCGACGGCGGAAAAATACGGCGGCCTGCTGTATCTCGGCCTTGGCGGCCTGGCGGTGCTCGTCGCTCTGGTGGGCTGGTTCTTGTGGTCCACCTGGAGCCTCCGCGACATCTGGTCGGCTGTTTATGCAATGAACGATCCCACGCTCCCCGACGCCGACCGTATCGCCGCCGCCCAGCGCCTCGCCGAAGACCCCCGCGTAACCCAACGCCAGCTCTGGGATCTGGCCCTGAGCCGGATTCCCCCCGAGCAGGCCCGCTACCTTGTCGCCGAGGCCCTCACCGCCGAGGCCATCGCCGCCGACCCCAATGGCTTCGCCCTC
>JBGSYY010000096.1:0-8895 GCA_041750675.1 Isosphaeraceae bacterium
GCCGCGCAGACCGACCCCGACATTCGCCAGGGCGGTTGGATCGCCGACGTCACCTACGAGCGATTCAACGGCGTGGCCCTCGCCCGCTATGGCGGGCCGTTCGGCGAGCCGGCGCAGCGCTGCCACTGGTACCGGATCACCCGCCGGGGCGATATCACCCTGGGCCAGCCGTTCGCCGGCGATTCCGGAGCATATAAGCAAATGGTGGTGACCATCGATCGGCCGGTCAAGTCCAAGAGCCTGATGGCCGGCGGAGCGCCGCCCACACCCGTCCATGTCGAGGCAGCCTTGGTCTGCCCGAACGTCGTGATGGTTTATCCGAAGGTGCTGGTGGTCAAGTGAAAACCTCGCACACACACGCCTCGCGGAGCCACCTTGTGACTCGCACCCCGGCCTTCTGCTGCTATCCGGTACGCCGCCGTGGCGTGACGCTGATCGAGATGCTCGTCTCGGTCGCGCTTCTGGTCTTGATGATGAGCATTCTGGTCACCGTCTTTTCGAGCGCGACCGGTTCGATCCAGGAGCAGCGGACCTTCGCTGCGCTCGACCAGGACCTGCGGCGGCTGGAGTCGATCATCCGCCAGGACCTGATCGGCGTGACCGCGAAGATGACGCCGCCCAACAACCCGCGCGACGGCAAAGGCTACTTCGAATACGCCGAGAACGCGCTGGCCGACGCCCAGGGTGAAGACTCGGACGACACTCTCCGGTTCACCTCGCGTGCCCCGGCGGGCAAGCCGTTCGTCGGGCGGGTCTGGCTGCCCAACAGCGTGCTGTCGCCAGTACAACCGAGCGGCGACCCCGGCTACGCCACGGTGCGCGGGATCACCTATCGCCCGACGACGGTCACGAGCGATTTCGCGGAGATCATCTACTTCTTGCGGAACAGCAAGCTCTACCGCCGCGTGCTGCTGATCAAGCCGGAGCTGGACCAGAACCTGGGTGTCGGCAATTTCCCGACCGATCCTCCGCTGCCTCCCATCGGCCCGAACCCAAGAGACGGCAGCCCGACCTCCATCGGCTTTCTGACCGACGTGTTCCAGCCGACGTCCACCTTCGCCTCGGGCGGCTATTTCAACCGCAACGGTGTGCCCGTCGTGAGCTGGCTGGGCATGAACGACATTTCCGCGCGACCGTCGAACTGGGGCAATCCGGTGATCGCGACTCCCAACTTCTTCGATTCGCGGGCGATACCCCAGTTGCCCTCCTATCGGCCGATCCCCAACCGGCTTCGCGACCTGACCGACCGGCATAATCGTGCCTTCAATCCACGGTTCTCGGACGATTATGTCTCGGTGCCGTCGGGTACCACTCCGCCAGACACCGTCGCCGACGACCTGAACCAGGACGGCGTCGTTGATCTCTATCCCACGCTCTACCCCAACTCGTTCGCACTGGGGCTGGTCAACGAATGGGATACGACGGCCGTTCCGCCCACGCCGTTGGCACCGGGCCAGCAGATCACCAACCGACCGGTTCTGGCCGCCACGCCCAACGCCAACGAAGTGCTGGCGTTTCCTTATGTTTTTGCTAACGGATTCAGCGTCGCCGATTATCCCATCGGCGGCAGCAAGATCGGCGCGGTGCATAGCCCCGACCCCAGCATCGCCCCCGTCGCCCAGCCGGGCCGGCCCTACTTCGGCACGTTCCTCGACCCGCCCTTCAATCACAACCCGATCGACATCGGCGACAGCCTGGCTCTGCCCAGCGCTCCGCAAACCTGGTGGGGCTTTCCCACCTGGCGTGAGACAGCCTCGCCCAACTGGATGGACCCGATCAAGCGGCTCAACGACCCCGCCGGCATGCCCTATTCAACCGCCGGAGCCCGTCCTCCGTTGGTCGAGGCGAACGACCCGGCCTATGCCCAGGCTCCCGGCCTGCGCAGCGTGCTGTTCAGCGGCCTCGCGCAATTCGCTCTGCCGCCCATGCAAACCCAGCCCTACAACGACGGCCAGGGCGGGATCGGCTTCCTGATGCCCCCCGAAGCCGTCTGGGAAGACGACCTGCTGGCCACCAACGTCCGCAGCTTTGACGTGAAGGCGTATGATCCTTCGCCCGCTTACTTCGATGCTCCCAGCAACAGCATTCAGCCGCTCGTCGCGGGCTACTACGACCTCGGCTACGGCAACCTGCTCAACATCACGCCGCCGATCCTGCTCGGCACCTTCGCCCACGAGGGGCGGATGCCGCCGCAGACCACCGACTTTCGCTTCGACCCCCAGTTCCCCGCCCGCAACAACGGCGACGACAACACCGGCGTCGTCCGCATGAGGCGCACCTGGGATAGCTGGTCGACCACGTACACCGAGGCCCCTGCCTTGCCGCTCGACCCCAGCACGGGGCCGATCAACGGCTATCCGCCCGTCATGCCATCGTACCCCGCGCCCTATCCCGCACCGTTGCGCGGAGTGCAGATCCAGGTCCGCCTGGCCAGCCCGAATAACCAAAGGGCCAAGGCCGTGACGGTTCGAGTCGATTTCGCTGATAAACTTTGAACCATTTCGATGTGAACACGTCCAAGTTAGTAAGTGCGAGCAGAGGCCCAGCGTTATCACGACCTGGCCAGGGAGGCGGAGAACGATGTACGCAGCGAATCGAACGCAGACCAGCGACCCCGGTCCCTGGCACCATCCGCAACGGCGGCGGCGCGGCATCGTCTTGATCCTCGTGCTGGCCATGCTGTCGATCATGGCGCTGATCGGCGTCACGTTCGCCACCCTGAGCGGCCAGGCGCAGGTCGGCGCACGGTACTTTGCCGAGGGGCGGAGCAATCCGGTCAACCCCGAGACGTATTTCGACTACAGCCTGAATCAGCTCATCAACGACACGAACAACCCCAAGTCGGCTCTTCGCGGGCATGGCTTGCTCCGTGATATGTACGGCCACCCCGATCTGATGCGGAATCCGACCACCGGCGCGATTCTGGTCGACCCGCTCACCGGCGGCCCCCTGTTCCGCCGCGGCGGCTACTTCCCGCGGCTGCCGGCTCCCGTGAACCAGCCGATGACGTTCCAGAACGTGACCGTCAACGGCAACGGTACGCTCACCGTGGTCACGAACGTGCCGACCAATAACAATGCTTTGATCCAGCAGCTTCCCGACCTCTACAGCCGCAACTTCACAGGCTGGGTCGTTCGCGTCCAGCAATGGGCCTTCGACAACGCCGGCAACGGCCGTCAGCTTGTGCCGCCGATCGGTCAGACATTCGAAGTCCTCTACGATGACAATGTGAACGGCGCATATCACGTTCTCACCCTCTCAGCGCCGAGCGCCATGCCCGGCCTGGTGGTTCCCGGCGGTCCCACTCAAGCGCCGCCGCCTGGCTTCACCACGGTGGTGAACCTGTTCGAGCTAGACGGCCGCTACCTCGGTGCCTTTAACGGCACGGGCATGTCGATGCCCAACCAGCCCAACGCCATCGATCCGTACGCAATCAATTTCCTGTTCAACAACTCATCCATTCCCGGCGGCGGATTCACGAATCCCGACGACTACACCACGCCGTCGATGGACGAGGATTACGACGCCGTCGATCACGAAAACGTGTTCCTCGCCTGGCAGTCGGCCGACGGCGCGGTGACGATTCCCTCGTTCCACCGCCCCAACGCGATCGTTTACAGCCCGCTCGACCCCACCCAGAACGACTGGGTCAATCCGCTCAACATCGCTCGCTCGAAGTTCCTCCGCCCGCGTAAGGCCGACCATCCCGCCAGCGGCGATTCGTTCCCCGATCTCATCCCCGACGCGACCACCGGCAAGATCGAGTACGACGTCGACAACGACGGCGACGGTGTGACCGACTCCGTCTGGATCGACCTGGGCTTCCCCGCCCAGCGCCACGCCAACGGCAAGCTGTTCAAGCCGCTGTTCAGCTTCATGGTCATCGGCCTCAACGGCCGCCTGCCGTTGAACACGGCTGGCAACCTCCAGCGCCGCGCTCCGATCGATCTCGATACCGACGGCGACGGCACGATCGACACCCAGGCCGGAACGCCGCTCTATCGCCACGCCTCGCACCTGGGCTACTCGCCGTTTGAGGTGAATCCCATGTTCGGGCTGACCAACTCGAACCTGTTCGGGGTCCCGATCCCGCCGCCCGACAAGCTCAACGGTACGGAACTGCTCCGCCAGCTTCTGACCGGTACCAACGAACCACCGCTGGCGGCGATCGATCCCGCTTTGCCGATCACCCCCGGCCGCTACGGCGAGGCGGAGGTTTTCCAGCTCGGCCGAGCGCCAGGGGCGGGGCGGTCATACAACTTCAATCCGCTTCAACGCGACTTCCTCGATTCCAACTTCAACGGGTACGACTTCTTCCCGGCGTTCGGCGCGCCAGGAACGACGCACCCCGAACTACCGCTCGTGATCGCCAACCCCCAATCGGCGAACCTGCTCGATGCCTCCGGGCGAATCCTCCTGCCTTCCGAGCGGATGCGCTACTTCGTCTCGCCCGTCGATATCACCGGATCGGGTCTGGTCATGGAGTTCGACCACAACCCGGCGGCCACCGTCGGGCTGCCGTATGGACCCGACGCCATCAAGTTCGGACTGGGCAACGACAGCCGCGGCCGCGTCAGCCATTTCATGTATTACCGTCCGCCCGGAATGCCGGCCGGCGCGGTTGTCGACGCCAACAGCGACAACAGCCTGCTCGACGAAGACATCACCCGCAACCAGCTCAACCGCCTGAACGGTTACGAGGCCGCCCGCAATCCCGGCGGCCGCGACGCCGCGGTGATCCCCGGTTATCCGGCCGGAACACCCGCGCCACGCGAGTTCATGGCCCGCGCTCCGTTTGTCCTGGTCCCGCCCATCGCGGCGACCGACTTGAACAAGCGCCTGCCGACCTTCGACAATCAGATCAACTCATCCAGCCCTGTGCAATTGACCGAGGGCCGCTATCCCAACGGCAGCATGGCCCTCAACGAGGACAGCCAGCTCAACCTCTTTCAGCGCGAGCCGTTTGATAACATTTTCGGGGCCGAGGACCTGGAGTGGCTCTATCGCGTGCAGGACACCGACGGCACCTCGCTCTCCAGCCGCCTGCCCAAGCTGGTTCAGCACATCACCGGCCCGGGCACCTATTACAGTGCCTTCGAGGACGACGACACGGCGAACGGCGGCCTCACGGCCCAGACCCGGCGGCGGCTCTATAGCGTCGATTTCTGGGACCTGAATCGGTTCTCGTGGTCGCAAAACAACTTCAGCCCCGGCAACACGCCGAGCCTGATGCACGGCAACAAGAAGCTGAATCTGAACTACCCGCTGCCCATTTCCGACGCGTACGACGAGCCGGTTCGCCTCCAGTGGTGTGCCGAGGCGTACACGCTGATGAAGCAGATCCTCTATCCGCAGACGTTCCTGGCCACTTTTGACCCGCTCAACCTCCAGCCCAACGACCCACGGCCCGAGGATCTCGCGCGGCTCAGCCAGTTCGTGGTCAACATCGTCGACTTCCGCGACCCGGACGCCACGATGACCCGGTTCGAGAATCCCGACCTCAAGCTCCGCCCCGCCGAGACCGCCGGCGGCGACACCAACGGCAACGGCGTGATTGAGCCGGCGGGCGTGGCCTACGCGGCGGACAGCTCCGTGCCGACGACCGGCCCGCTCGTCCAGTGGGGCATGGAAAACCTGCCCGTGGCGCTCAGCGAAGTGCTGGCGTATCAGTTCACGCGTAAGGATTTGATCGCCAACCCGCCCCAGCAGCCCACGCAACGTCTGTTCATCGAGATGGTCAACACCCTGACCCAGGACGGCGACGGCACGGTCGGCAAGGGCGGCACCGCCAGCGATCTCGACCTCAACGGCTGGGGCTTCGTGATCACCGCCGACAATCCCAACGCGCCCGCCGTTCCGACGGTCATCGAGCGGCCAAACACGGTCACCGGCCAGCTTGAGGACGACACAATCAAGGTGTACTACGTCCCGTTCGCCGGCACCGCCGCCGCGCCGCTGCCCTTGCCCGCGACCGAGCTGGTCAAGGCTCTTGAGGCCGAGCCCAACGGCAACGCACTGCCCGATTATCCCACCCTCACGAATATCCCGGCCGCCAATCCGCAGGATGAGTATTTCGTGATCGGCAACGCCCTGGCTCCCACCAACAACAACAGCACCGGCGGCGCACTGGCCGAGACCAATCCGCCCCAGCGGGTTTCGCTGCTCGCCGACCAGCTCGTGCAACAGTTGCCTCGGCTTCCTATAGGCTCGGGCGACGCCGAGTACTTCTGGATCCACCTGGTGCGTCCGGCCAATCCCAATGCGGCCAATATGGCCGTGGAGCCGAAAGTCGTCGTCGATTCGATGCGGTTCCCCTACACCGAGGGCGGCGGCACGATCACCAATCCCAACACGCCCGCGGAGCAGGTGACTGTCGGCACTCGCCCGCTCTATTCGGTCGGTCGGCTTCAGCCCTACCGCGGCGGCCACGCCGTCCCCGATTCGCACCGATTCACCCCGCCCTATCCCTATGGATGGTCGGAGCAGACGACCGCCGACCTCAACAGCGCCAACAGCCCCGATACCAGAGGCCGCTACGACCAGCAGACCATGGCCGGCTACATCACGGTGGACATCACAGGCAACATCGAACATTCGCTGGGTGTGCTCAACGACTCACGCGAGAGCTGGGACCATTTCCCGTTCCTCGATCGTGATTTCGTAAGCGTCACCGAGCTGATGCTTGTGCCCGAGTGCCCGCCCGGCCTGTTCACCAAGAAGTTCGTCGAAGACACCGGCCGGCCCTATCCGATCGATGCCGCCGACGGCTTCCCGGGCGCCTATCCTCACATCACGCCACCGACGCCCACTTCGGTTACGCCCTCGGCGGGGAACGCTCCCGACCTTGCGTATATCGGCGGCAACATGGCCCAGCCGCCCGACCTGACCGAGCCACCGACCTATCCCTACCTGCCCCAGCGGTTCCACTACTGGAACACCTCCCGGCCCAACGACCGCGCGGCCTGGTATCAGCTCTTCGAGTTCCTCGAGGTGCCCAGTCCTGTCAACGGCGCGATCGGCCCGGTGGCCCAGGGCGATAACGGCGACTGGCTCCGCAAGGACCTCCGCCCCGGCGCTTTGAATCTCAATCTGATCATCGACGAGGAGGCGTTCTTCGGCCTCGTCGACGACCCGCGCCTGAACCGCGCGGAGGCGTTCATCGACTATCCGACCGCCTTCGCCAATAACACGGGTGTGCCTCGCGTCGTGACCTCGATCGACGCCCAGGGCAACCCGACGTACAGCCAGCCCATATCGGAACTCGATCCAGCCGGCACGACTGCGTCGCTGCTCCAGGGTCGCGGCTTCTACGACCCGATCACCGGCAAGGCCGTGATGAAGGCGGCATTCGCCGACTTCATCAAGATGCGGCACGGCGGATCGGGATACATCGGCCTGCTGCCCAACATCAATCGACCGCTGGGCACACCGTTCATCGACGACTTTCCCTTCTATCCCGAGAAGCCGTTCCGCTCGGCCACCGCGCTTCGTCCTCTGGGTGGACCGGACAACGGCCTCGACATTTATAACACCGCCTTCCGCCCGGCTCGGATGAAGATTCCAAGCGGCGACAAGGGAACCATGCCCGATCGGCTGGCGATCCCGCCGCGTCGGCTATTCCAGGTCCCCGACCAGGACAACGCTAGCGACCCGGCTAGCGAGACGGGCGACTTCCTCACAGCGGGCTTCCCGGCAACACCCCTCAATCCCGACCATCTCAACCTGCTCAACTTTGAGGCGAACCTGTTCGACCCGGTCGAACCCGGTGCGCCACTGGGATCGGGAGCGCCCGGTCCGGGCACCGATCGCCGCCGTCATCCCCGCTGGCAGGGCGAGATGCTCCAGAAGGTGATCAACAACTCGACCGTGCGAACCCACCAGTACGCGGTCTGGATCACGGTCGGGCTGTTCGAGGTGGTGCAGGAAGGCGACGCCTCGAAGGTCGGAATCGACCCGAACCTGGCCATCGACCGGCTGGGCAAGGAGATCGGACGCGACAGCGGCCAGCAAGTCCGCTATCGGATGTTCTGTCTGGTCGACCGGACCCGCGCCATCGGTTTCGACCCGCGGAATCCCGAGGATTTCCGCAACCTGGTCGTCTACCAGCGGCGCATTGAGTGATCGTCAAGACCGGCCGAGGGCCGTCACACAGCCCCGGCCGCCCCGTAACCTCTTGGCAATACCCTGCTCTTATCTGTTACGATTGTCAGAAATCTGTTTACCGGTCGCTTTGACCCGCTCCAAGGAGCTACCAGCATGCGTCTCCGTTCCCGCCCTCGTGGCTTCACCCTCATCGAGTTGCTGGTGGTCATCGCGATCATCGGCGTCTTGATTGGCCTCCTGCTGCCCGCGATCTCCGGGGCCCGAGAAGCGGCCCGGCGAGCGGAGTGCCTGAACAACACCAAGCAAATCGGCCTGGCGATCCTGGGCTTCACCAACACCAAGAACCGGTTTCCCAACCTGGGGACCTGGGGCGAGGTCGCGGGAAACACCAACGCGGCCAACTCGCCAATCGGTCAGATCAATTCCAACACCTTGACCGTGGTCGTTGCCGAAGATACCCAGAATAATCCGACCGGCACCGACTACGGCCCGCTCTATAGCTGGGTTACGGACATCCTGCCGGGGCTCGACCAGCAGTCGCTCTACAACGACTTCAACCGCAACCGGGTCTATTTCGATGATCCGACAACGTTCAACATTCGGCCCACCGGTGTCTACGACCCCACCCGACCGACCAACCTGACCGTCACCAACACCTCGATCAAAACCCTGGGCTGCCCCAACGACGACCTGCTTCAGGGACGTGGCAATTTGTCGTACGGCTACAACATGGGCTTCGCTCGCTGGCACGGTAACGGCCTGATCGGCAGCGGCTGGGCCGGCGGCGCCAAC
>JBGSYY010000097.1:0-3866 GCA_041750675.1 Isosphaeraceae bacterium
CCAGCCGCGCGGCGTCGAGCGGCTCGGCAAGCGGCTCAGCCGGCTGGCGGGCGATCGTGTAAACCTGCACCCGGCGAATCCGACCGCCCTGGTCGAGTATCTCGGCCAGGCGTTCGCCATACTCGCCGATCTCGGAATCCGAAGGCCCCATTCCATCCCAACGCAGAAAGAGCGACTGAATCACCAGCGGAACTCGCCGCGCGGTCCCGAGCAGGTTGTAAAGCACGGTCGCGAACGGAATCACGCAACGGTTGACGCGACGATATGCTGCCTCCGTGCCCGCGTCGAGCTTGGCCCAGATTTCGCCCCCGGCAGAATCCAACCTTCTCACGGCACGACCGATTCCCGGCCTGTCGAGCAACGTGGCGTTGGTGAGCAGTCGCAATGGCAGGTCGGGGAAACCCGCGCGACTTTTGTGTTCGAGCACGCGGTCGACGATCGTTTCAAAATTGCGAACCGCCGTCGGCTCGCCATCGCCGGAGAACGCGATATCTCGCAACTGGAGCAGTTCCGGCGCGATTCCCACATACGACTCGGCGGCGAAGAGCGACCCATCGGCGGCCATTCGCAAACTGGCTTCCAGCTCATCGAGCAATCGCCCAAGGTCGAGGAACTCGACGACCGGGGCGGTCGCGTGCTCCACCTGGCAATAGACGCAGTGGAAATTGCAGACGCGATCGGGATTCAGATTGATGCCCAGCGAGATTCCGCCGCTGCGTCGAGAGAGCACCGGATACACATAGCGAAACGAGCCAAAGACTCGCGAATGGGAGCGATAGGCGTCAGCGGTCGGATTGACCTGAGGTGATGCGGACATGATCGAGAGGTTCCGCGAAAGCGAGAGTGGCGTGATTAGCCGGTTTACTCTCTCTCTCCAAGTCTAGGGCCGCGGCTGGATCGACATCAACCTGCACCCGCTTGTGCGACGTGAGTTCGCGGCTTGTTAATATGTTGGACAGCGAACCCGCATGGCTCACTGCAGGAGAATCGCGCTGTCGCCCCTCGCCTGGACACTCGCGCTCAACGGCTTGCTCGGGCTTGCGGCCTGGCGCGCGTCACATATGTTCGAGCCACGATCGGACCACGCCGGCCGGGCCTGGGCGGCGGGCATCCTGGGCGTGACCTGGCTCATCCTGGGAATGCAGGTTCTGGGCAATCTGACACTGCTGGCACGCGGCCCTCTGCTGGGCTGGATGGTGATCGGTATCGTTCTGGCCTTTGGCTTGGGCCACTTCGCACGATCCGGAAATGCTGCTCAGCCGCCGCCATCGCGCGGCGAACCGGATGCTCCGGTGTCACGATTCTTCGCGATACTGGCGTTCGGCCTGACCCTGGGCGCGATGTTGATTGTCGGCATTCCCGCGCTGGTCTATCCGGTGAAGGTCGTCAGCGATGGGCCGATTTATCACCTTTACTTTGCGGCCCAGTGGTGGAAGGCTCAGCGCTTGTTTCTGGTCCCGATTCCGTTCGGCGAATCGGGCGCTCCGTATTTTCCGGCAAATGGCGACCTCTGGTTCGCCTGGTTGATGACGGCCTGGGGCGGCGACCGACTGGCGAGAATCGGCCAGGCCCCGGCTCTGGCAGCCTGCGGTTGGCTCATCGTGGTACTGGCGATGCGGCTGGGCGCGAAGCGAGCAGCGGCCGTCGTCGCGGCTTGCTGGTTCCTCTCGATCCTGCCGATACTCCTGTTCTCGTTCGAGGCGAACGTCGACACGCTGTTCGCGGCCGGCTTTCTCGCGGGCATTTACGGATTGGTTCGCTATGACCAGGAGGGCCGGCGCATTGCCACGCTCAGCCTTTCCGGACTGTCGTTCGGCCTGGCCTGGGGATGCAAGCCAACCGGCACGCTGTTCGTCGCGCCGCTGGTGGCGATGGTCGCGCTTGCCTTGATTCGCGAGTCTCGACCGAGGCGGAAAGGGGCGATTCACGCGCTGGCGTTTTGCGTTTTTTCGCTGATCCCGTGCGGCTACTGGTTCGCTCGCAACATCGCGATCGCCGGCAATCCGCTTTATCCCGCACATCTGGCTATCGGCGATCTCACGCTTTTCGCGGGCTGGTACGATACCTCGGCGATGTCGCGAAGCCCCTATTTTCTGCCGATTCGCGCTCTCCCTGCCTTCTGGGATATCGTGATCGCCGTCCTCGATCCGCGATTGGCTCCCATCTGGCTGCTCGCGCTGGCTGGATTTTGGCGGTGGGGGCGTCCTCGATCGGGCGTCGATCGGATCGTCTGGTCTCTTGCGGCGCTGGCTGTTCTCAATGTCGTGCTTTACTGGGTCGCGATCCCGTACCGTACACAACAGCGCTTCATGCTCCACGCCTTCGGGCTCGCGGCGATCCCTCTGGCGCTGTTGTTTAACCGCCGTCCCTGGATCACCGCGACCGCGACGGTCCTCCTCGCCATTCACCTCTTCACGCCCTATTCCTGGCCCTTTCTCACACCGGGAAGCCGCCCCCCGTGGTCCTTGAGCACCGAGGTCCCCCAGCCCCAGGAACCGCTCGTTCCGCTGAAGTTTCCGCTCCCGGTCGACTCCTCTCGCTGGCTGGTGGAGGTTTCCAAGCTCGTCTTGTTGACCTGCGGAATCCTCGTCGCCTGGCTGGGATTGAGACGCTCGCGCGGCTGGATCGGCCATTGGGCCGCACCCCTGACCTTGATCGCCATCGTGGCCGGCGCGACTGCCTGGCACGAGCTTACGTTCCGAGCGCTGCGACTCACCTACCCCACTTTTGAATACCTGCCGGCGTGGTCGGCGATCGAAACCATCTCGCCCGAAACCGGCCTCACTATCGCGTATTCCGGAACTGATATTCCGTATTACTTGATGGCGCGAGGGCTGCGCAACAACGTCCGCTACATCAACATCGACGACCATCCGGATTACCGGATGCACGACTATCAGCGCGCGGCCGTGCGGGCCGGTTTGCCTTCGCTTTGGCCCGATCCCAGGCCCGGCTGGGACCGCCTCGCTCCCGATCGTGACGGTTGGCTCAAGAGCCTGAAACGCGAGCGAGTCCAGCTTCTGGTGGTGGCCCGCGCCAATCCTGCGCAAGGGCGGCTGAATCCGTATGACGGCGAAGGTTTTCCCATCGAACGCCGCTGGGCCGACGAACGTGCCGATCTGTTCCGACTGATCTACGCCGACCCGCGCATTCGGGTCTATTCGATACGACCGATCGGAAGAAATTCGACGGATTGACGGACCAGATCGCACTAACAAGGTAGAGCGCTCGTTCTGGAGCCTTCATCCTGTCTCCCGATCTCCCCAGTCGGCGTGCCCGAGTCCGAGGATATCCGCCATGCGATTGACACTCCGAACACTGCTTTCCTGGCTCGACGACATGCTTCCGGCCAATGAAGTTCGCGCCATCGGCCAGCAGGTCAATGAGAGCGAATTCGCGCGCGAGCTGGTCGAGCGGATCCGTCGCGTCTCGCGGCAACGTCGCCTGAGCGTTCCCGGAGCGACGGGTACCGACGGCACCGATCCCAATCTCGTCGCCGACTATCTCGACAACGTGCTGCCGACCGCTCAGGTCGCGGAATACGAGAGGCTCTGCCTGAAGTCGGACGTCCATCTGGCGGAAGCCTCCAGCGTGCATCAGGTCCTCAGTCTCCTGGGCCAGCGTGCCAAGGTTCCGCCCGACGCCAAATATCGGATGTACTATCTGATCCAGGGGCGCGAGGCCCTGGGCGAGCGCGCCCGTCGTCCCGAGGTGCAAGTGAAGCCCGAGCCGGTAGCCGCCGAAGTTCCTACCTGGCGGCCGGAACCACAGGAGCGGCACGGGTGGGCCGAGCAGGGTCGTCCGCTCGCGGCCCTGGCTGGGTTACTTCTGCTGCTCTCGTGGGCGGCCTGGGAAAATCTGCGGCC
>JBGSYY010000098.1:0-9574 GCA_041750675.1 Isosphaeraceae bacterium
GCCGCGGGCTCGGGGGGGGCGTCGCAGAGGGACCGCACGATTTCGATCAAGTCCGACTTAGGCCCGCCGGTTCGGCGTTGATATTCTTGGACGAGAATCTTCCATTCGTCGACGGGGGAGCTGAGCAGGGCCTCGACAACGTCGTGGTGGTAGGCCGGTTCGTGGAGACGAGTGAACAGGGCATTGCGGCGTGCTTGAGGATTCTTGGACTGGGATTGCGCCTGAATCGCTTTGCGGACGAATTCGAGTGAGAGGTCGAGATCGTTGAGAACGGAAGGGAGGGCTGCGGCGGAAACGGTGGGCAGACGGTCAATGAGTCGACGTTGGACGGCTTCGTGAATCCTGCCCTGGCCGAAGAATGCGGCAAGGGCGGCGATGAAGAGCATGAGACCGGCGGCGATCACATTACGACGGCGTCGGATAAGGTCCCTGAAGCGTGCCAGCCAGGGAAGGCCCGGGAGTTGAGGAAGCTCGCCTGCTGCGATACGGCGGAGGTCGGCGGCGAGGGTGGCGGCGTCGGGATAGCGATTGTCTGGATTCAATTCGAGGCAGCGTTCGACGACCTGGGCGACGTGGGCGGGGACGTGGGGGTTACGGTCACGGAGTTTGCGCCAGGTTCCCTTGCGGACGGCTTCGGCGAGGGCGTCGGGGTCGCGGGTTTCATAAAGGCGGCCGCCGGCCAGGAGTTCGTAGAAGATGACGCCGAGGGCGTAGATGTCGGAGCGGGGTCCGATGCGGTCGGCATCGCCGGCGAGTTGTTCGGGGGACATGTAGGCGCGGGTGCCCTCGACGCAGCCAGGGCGGGTGTCGGCGCGGCGGTTGGCGTGGTCGTAGGCGACGGCGAGGCCGAAGTCGGTGACGACTGGCTCGAAGTCGAGCAGGTTTGTAGGTTTCTCGACGCCCGGTCGGGGGCGGAGCAAGATATTGCCCGGCTTGAGATCGCGGTGGAGGATCTCTTTCGCATGGCCATACTCGACGCCTTCGGCGACCTGCGCGAGAAAGGTGGCGGCTTGTCGGTAGGGGATGGGGCTGGGTGTTGCTCGGGACTGGAGCCAGTCGGCCAGGCTGCCGCCGTCGCAATGCTCCATCACGAAAAATTCGACGAAGTCGAACAGCGTGCCGCATTCGTGGATCGGAACGATATGGCGATGGCGAAGCTGAGACGCCTTGCGTGCGTCGTCGAGCAGGGAGGGGAGGTTGGCATCGGTCATCCCGATGGTGGGGAGCTTCAAGGCGCGTTCGCCGAGGATGGGATCTTCGACGAGAAGGACAGTGCCCTGTCCACCCTGGCCGAGAACTCGCTTGACGAGGAATTTGCCGAGGTGGTCGTCGTTGGGATTGAGGCGGGGCATGGCGGGTCGGGGACTGCTGTCGTTGTCGCTCAGCGAATCGAGCCGCGAGTTGATGCGTTCCGAGACGTCGCGCCAAGTAACGGTCGACTCAGAGGAGAGGTTCTGGGACTCTTCCGTGCGATCCGAGGGATCGCTTTCGGGGACGTAGTTCATCGTGAGACTCGATCCTCGTTCTCAGAGATAAGCGGCGGGGTCGGCGTCGGCCAGGAGCTTTCTCAATCGTTCGAGCGCTTTTAGAAAGCGCTGGCGGGCGAAGACGTCGCTCACGCCCAGATGATCGCCTATCTTCTGGTACTTCCAATTCTCAAAAATCCGCCAGCGGACAATCTGTTCGTCCTGGGGTCCAAGCTGAGAGAGCAGGCCATGGACCAACCTGGTCATGGTTTGAGCACTGTAGATGCTGCTGGGACTCGGGCCGGGATCGGCGAGGTCGCCGGGCGGCTCGACGGTCCGCTTGCTGGAGCGTGCGTGGAAATACTTGAGCAGGATGTGGTGGAAGACGGTGTGAACCCAACTGTAGAACTTGGCGTCGCTCTCGAAGCTGAGAGAGCCGTGCAGCCGGTTCATGAGCATGACGAGTTGACAGATGGCGGACTGCGCCAATTCGCTGGCATCGACGTCGTTGACCCCTTTATTGCGAGCGGTCCATTTCAGCATGGTGTAGAGCTGCTGAAATTGGTCGTCGGTCAATAGCGATCTCGACGGTTTCGGCGGATTTGGTGAAGTCGTGCCGCCAGGAGCCAATGGCGGCTTCTCGGGTCGATTACCGTGATCTTGGGATTCGGGCAGCATCGCCTTCGAAGGCATGATGAGGGGGCTCATGGTTGTGTGCGCTCCGAGAGGTCGGTCATCGATCAACGGCGCAACAATCACAATTTCATTTTCCGGCGTAGCCGACACCCTGAAGAGCCTCTCCATCGAGGAGACACAATTTTTGGTGCGACGTAGTTCGGATTTTGTGATCTGGCCGTCTTAACCTAACGGGACGCGCGAACAATTCGTTTGCCTGGATTCATCCTGTCACCGGATGTTGATCGGGAGCAAAGGAATTGTCGCGTGTTCCTCTTCCCAAATCAAGTTTTTTGTTTTGACGAACTTCCAGGGTGAGGCCCGGGAGGCGAGCCGATGGTTCGCCACGTCTCCGAATGACGTCCGAGCGTGGACGTCGGGCCCTGCCCTGGTTTCTCTCTTCCCGGCTGGACCGGATAATCTCGCTTATTGTCATCATCAGATGACTGCAGACGAGTGACGGAAGCCACACTCATTGGTGATCATTGCCTGCGAGGCACATCAATCGAGGCCAAGCACCTGATTGAGCTTGCTCTCGGGGGCGGCGGCGTATTCGAGGGGTTCCATGCTGTAGCTGGCGCGGCCCTGGGAGAGGGAGCGGACGGCGGTGGAGTAGCCGAACATGCTTTCGAGGGGGGCCTTGGCGTCGATGACGCGGAGCTTGCCGCGTTCGTAGGTGTTGGTGATGTCGGCGCGGCGGGCGAGGAGGTCGCCCATGACGTCGCCGAGATATTCCTCGGGGGTGACGACCTCGATCTTCATCACGGGTTCGAGCAGGACGGGGCCGGCCTCGCGGACGGCCTTGTCGAAGGCGTCGGCGGCGGCGAATCGGAAGGCGAGCTCGTTGGAGTCGACGTCGTGGGTCTGGCCGTCGGTCAGGGTGACGCGGACATCCACGAGCGGGTAGCCGGTCTGGCCGCCGGACTTGGCGGCCTCGCGGATCGATTGCTCGATGGCGGAGAGGAACGCGGTGGGGATGACGCCGCCCTTGAGGCTGTTGATGAAGCGGACAGGGGCGGAGCCTTTGGGCTGGGTCTCCGGCTCGACATCGAGCGTGACCTTGGCGAACAGGCCGGTGCCGCCGGTCTGGCGGATGCACTGGCCCTGGATGTGGCGGGCGTGCTTCTTGATTGTCTCGCGATAGCTGACTCGGGGCTTGCCGACGTGGACCTGGAGCTTGTAGTCGCGGGTCATGCGGTTCTTGAGGATCTCCAGGTGCAACTCGCCCATGCCGGAGATGAGAGTCTGGCCGGTCTCCTCGTTGACTCGATAGTTGAAGGTGGGATCTTCGCGGGCGAGCGAGGCGAGGGTCTGGCCGAGCTTGTTGCGATCCGCGGAACTGACTGGCTCGATCGACATGCTGATGACGGTTTCGGGAAACTCGATGCGCTCGAGCAGAAGCGGGTGGGCGGCGTCGCAGAGGGTGTCGCCGGTGACGCTTTCCTTGAGGCCGACGACGCCGACGATGTCGCCGGTGTGGGCTTCGCTGATCTGCTCGCGGTCGTCGGCGCGGATGTGATAAAGGCGTGAACAGATCTCTTTTTTATCCTTGCCGGGATTGTAGACCCGGGTGCCGGCCTTGAGCGTGCCGGAATAAACACGGACGAAGCTGAGATCGCCGTGGGCGTCGTTGGTGATCTTGAAGACGAGGCCGCAGAGGGGTTCACTGGGGCTGGGCTTGCGGGCGACTTCGGTCCCTTTCTTGGGATGATGGCCGACGACGGGGGGTCGGTCGAGTGGGCTGGGCAGATAGGAGGAGACGGCGTCGAGCAGGCGCTGAACGCCGACGTACTTGAAGCTGGATCCGCAGAGGACGGGCTGACTTTTGCCGGTAAGGGTGACGCGGCGGAGGGCGTCGTGGATCATGTCCTCGGTGAGGTCGGCGGAGCCGTCGAGGTGGGCGAAGTAGTGTTCGGCAAAGGGTTCGTCGGCGTCTGAGAGGGCATTGAGCATACGTTCACGCCAGAGTTCGGCGTTTGCTTTCAGCTCGCCTTCGAGGGGTTGCTCGGTGATCACGGAGCCGAGGTCCTCGGTCTGGTAGTACAGAGCCTTCATGGCGATGAGGTCGATGAGACCCTGGAAGGCACCCATTGAGCCTTCGGGGCCTGCGCCGATGGGGATGAGGATGGGGATGGGTCGGCTGTCGGGGAGGCGTTCGGTCATCTCGTCGACGACGCGGTCGAACTCGGCGCCGATGCGGTCCATCTTGTTGATGAAGCAGAGGCGGGGGACGTGGTATTTGGCGGCTTGACGCCAGACGGTCTCGCTCTGGGCTTCGACTCCTTCAACGGCCGAGAAAACGATGATCGCGCCGTCGAGGACGCGGAGGGAGCGTTCGACCTCGGCGGTGAAGTCGACGTGGCCCGGGGTGTCGATGATGTTGATGGTGATGGGCTGGCCGTGGCGGTCCTTCCAATGGCAGGTGATCGCGGCGGCGACGATGGTGATACCGCGTTCGCGTTCTTCTTCGAGGTAATCGGTGGTGGTGTTGCCCTTGTCGACGTCGCCCATCCGGTGGATTTCACCGGTGTAATAGAGGATGCGTTCGGTGGTAGTGGTTTTACCGGCGTCGATATGGGCGATGATGCCGATGTTGCGGATCTGGGTGAGCGTGGAGGATGGATCGGCGTCGTCGTTGGCCATGGAGAAATCGTCCGGCATGAGGAGAAGGCGGGAAGCCTTTCGGGCAGCTCGAAGCAGACCTCCAGCTTAACGTGGCCGGAGCCGGGCGGACAGCATGGTTGACGAGTGGGCAGTGAGCTCCTGGCAATAATCGGTGAATGTGAGGGTGCGGAGAACTGGGGCTAGCACTGTGAACGCAGGCCCCCGGCTCCTGTTTGGAATTGATTTGGGCAGAGCTGGGCTGTGCGAAAGCCGAGTCCGATATGCCAGAAACGAGCGAGGCGCGTCTCCGATTCGGCTCATTCGCCTAATTTTTCGGCCCACTTCTCCATTCGTTCGCGCTGCTCGCGTTCGGCCTTGCTTTCCTTCTTGGGCTTGGAAGGCGGGGCGGGCTTGGACTTGGGGGCGGGCCGAGAATGTGAGGACGAAGATGAGTCGGAGGGAGAGCGGGCCGCGCCTCGGCGCGGGGTGTCATCGGCGTCGGAGTCGTCGTCGGAGGTGTGACGAACGATCATACTGGGCGGAGACTCCATATCGACGAGGTCGTAACTATCACCGGTCTCGGCGAAGAAGGTTTCCTTGCACTTGGGGCACTTCATGGTTGTGCCCAGAAGCTGCTCGTCGATCTGCAGGGCGAAACCGCATTCCGAACATTTGATTTCAACGGGTGTCATGGGTGGCTCCCCCGGGATCTCGACGTCTCGGCGCGTCTAACTTGAGGCTCGCCCGCGACATCGGCGCCGCGAGATTGCGAACCTCAGTGCTTTGACAGAACATGCGAGAGACGCTTACCGCTCAAAATCAGCGTACCGATGCCCGGTTGGGGAATGCCAGATTGTGGTTTCGCCCGAGTGACGGTTTATTTGAGACCCAGCTTTTTGAGCTTGGGGGCGATCATCATCTGGCAATAGGGCTTGTTGGGGTTTTTCTTGTAGTAGTCTTGATGATATTTTTCGGCAATGAAGAATTTGCCGGCCGGAACGACCTCGGTGACGACGGGCGCACCGAAGACGTTTTCGGCGTTGAGCTTTTGAATGAACTTGGTTGCCGTCTTGGCCTGTTCCTCGTCGTGCGTGAGGATGATCGAGCGATACTGCGTGCCGGCGTCCGGCCCCTGGCGATTGAGGGTGGTGGGGTCGTGCGAGGAGAAGAAGACGCGAAGCAGTTGTTCGTATGTGACGAGTGTGGGGTCGTATTCGATCTGGACGACCTCGGCATGGCCTGTTTCGCCGGAGCAGACGAGTTCGTAGGTCGGCCTGGGAAAGGTGCCTCCGGCATATCCCGAGACGGCCGCGCGGACGCCCGGGACGCGCTCGAAGACGGCCTCGACGCACCAGAAGCAGCCGCCGCCGAAGGTGGCGAATTGGACCTGAGGTTTCTCGTCAGAGGCCTCGCCGCTGGGCTTGGAAATGTCGTCCATTTTGGGATTTGCCTTGGACTGGGTCGAATGGGAATCGGAGCGCGACTGATCCTGAGCCGTCGAGGAATGGGCAAGAACAACTATTGAGATCAGTGCGAGCGCTGTTCCGAATACGTTGTGCGACATTTCCGCTGCTCCGACTATCGTCGTTCAAATCCGTGGCGAGATGCCACGGAACTTTCAACTCTATGGTAGACAAGGAAATGGCTGGCGGCCACGGGGAATTTTCGCCGATCCGACCTTGAGACCGCCTAGCGCACCAGACCGAATTTTACGAGTGCGTGCTTCACCGCGTGAGTCAGGACGGCGTAACCGAGAAGAATGAGAGCCAAGATGGGCCAGTAGAGCCAGGGCAAGGGGGTGAGGCCGAGTGCGGGACCAAGGGGCGAGGCGGGTAACGAAACGCCGATCGCGGCGACGATCAGTGAAGTGGCGGCGAGCGCGGTGCTGGCGCGGCTATGGAGGAAGGGAATGCGGTTGGTGCGAATGACGTGGATGATCAGGGTCTGAGTGAGCAGCGATTCCACGAACCAGCCAGACTGGAACAGCGACTGGCTTTCGGGGGTGCGGCAGCCGAAGACGAAAATCATGACGGCGAAGGTGACATAGTCGAAGATCGAGCTGCAGGGGCCGACGAAGAGTATGAAGCGGGCGATGTCGGGGATGGTCCAGGGTCGGGGCCGATCAACCAGCTCGGAGTCCACGTGGTCGGTTGGGATGGGGACCTGCGAGATATCGTAGAGGAGATTGACGGCCAGAATCTGGATGGGGGCCATGGGCAAAAACGGCAGGAAGGCGCTCGCGCCAAGGACGCTGAGCATGTTGCCGAAGCTGGAGCTGGCGCCCATGCGGATGTACTTGAGGATGTTGGCGAAGACATTTCGCCCCTCCATGACGCCTTCACCGAGGACGTTGAGGCTCTTCTCCAGAAGAATGACGTCGGCTGACTCCTTGGCGATGTCGACAGCGGAATCGACCGAGATGCCGACGTCGGCAGCCCGGAGTGCGGGGGCGTCGTTGATGCCGTCTCCGAGAAAGCCGACGACGTGGCTTCGGCCACGCAAGGCGATGATCAGTCGGCGTTTATCCTCGGGGGCGAGCCGTGCGAAGAGTGTGCCGCGGTCGGCGAGGGCGAACAGCTCCGAATCGGTGGTAGCGGCGACCTGGGAACCAAGGACGGTGTGGTCGTCGCCGACCTCGATACCGACCTCGGCGCAAATCTTTCGACTAACGAGCTCATTGTCGCCGGTGAGAACCTTGATCGTGATGCCATGATCACGCAGAGCGGCGAGGGCGGAACGCGCGGTTTCGCGGGGTGGGTCGAGGAAAGCGAGATACCCGCGAAGGACAAGTTGGCATTCGTCGTCACGGGTATAGACTGGTCGCTGATCAACGGCTTTATAGGCCAAGGCGAGCACGCGGAATCCATCGCTACTGAGCCGTTCATACTCTTCCTGAAGGTCGCGGAGGATGAGCGGGGTGATGGCGTAATGCTGGCCGTCAAGCGCGTATTGATCGCAGCAGAGGAAGACGGATTCGGGTGCTCCCTTGGCGATGAGCTGGCATTCCCCATCACCATCGCGGACAACGACGGACATGATGCGGCGTTCGAAGTCGAAAGGGATCTCGTCCAGTTTCTGGAAGGTCGGAATATGGAGCTGTTCGTGCAGGTCGCGGTGCTGGAGGATGGCGCGGTCGAGGAGGTTTTTGAGTCCAGTCTGGAAGTGGCTGTTGAGGTAGGCAAGCTCGAGGACGCCTTCGTCGTCGTTGAGGACGACGTCGCAGTGTTGTTCAAGGAGGATGCGATCTTGGGTGAGGGTGCCGGTCTTGTCGGTACAGAGGACATCCATGGCGCCGAGGTCCTGGATCGCGCCCAGGCGCTTAACGATGACCTTCTTGTGGGACATGGCGATCGCCCCGCGGGCCAGGCAGACGGTCACGATCATGGGGAGCATTTCTGGGGTCATGCCCACGGCGACGGCCAGGGCGAAGAAGAACGCCTGGCCCCAATCGCCCTTGGTCAGGCCGTTGATCAGCAGGACGAGCGGGACCATAACGGCCATGAAGCGCAGCATCAGCCAGGTGAAGCCGGCGATGCCGCGGTCGAAGGCGGTGGCGGGCTCGGCCTTGAGCGAGCGTGCGAGACGGCCGAGCTGGGTGCGAGCGCCGGTCTCAATGACCAGGGCGGTACCCGTGCCGCTCTGGACGCTGGTGCCGAGGAAGGCAAGGTCACGGTTTTCGAGGAGGGGAAGCGTGCGTCCTAGGGTGTCGACGTCGGGTCGATCGTACTTTTCCACGGGCAGAGATTCGCCGGTGAGGCTGGCTTGCGCGACGAAGAGATCTTTGGCGGCGAGCACGCGGACATCGGCGGGGATCATGTCACCCGCGGAAAGCTCGACGATATCGCCGGGCACGAGTTGGTCGAGGGGGATTTCGACGGTTCGGGCGTCGCGGCGAACGGCGGCCGTGACGCGGATCATTGCCTTGAGACGTGCGGCGGCATCGTCGGCTCGTGATTCTTGAACGAACCGAAGCACGACCCCGAGCAGCACCATGAGGGCCATGATGGCGGCGGCCCGTGGATCGCCCGTGAGGATCTCCAGAGAGGCGAGAACGACGAGCAGGATCACCAGCGGATTGAACACGGCTTGAGCCAGGCGGCCGAGCCGTCCGTGATGCGCTTCGCCGACAATCGCGTTAAGACCGTGGCGTTGAAGCCGGGAGGCGGCCTCGTCGTCGGTCAGACCGCTGAGCGAAGCAACCATTCGTTCAAGAGCATCGGCAGCGGAAAGCGAGGCGATCTCGGCGAGTCGATCGTTGGTGTTGGTGGACAAGTTCGAACGCCAGTGGCAAGGTGCGAAGCCGAAGTCACGTCGATACAATTATTGGGTGCACCCCGGTCGATTGGCGAGAGACCATCGCTGTGGAAAGCGCCTCGAAGTCGGTGGCGGATGGAGCACGTTGACTCCCTCCGCCTTGCGATGAGCGACGGGCTTACTGAGCGTTCATCGTCCAGTAGGGACCGGGGCCGTAGGCGATGCCCATTCGGGAGATGGTGGGCGAGAGCATGTTGGCCCGGTGGCCGGGTGAATTGAGCCAGCCGACGAAGACATCCCAGGCGCTACTATAATTCCATCCGCTGTTCTGGAGGCAGTTGGGATTGACGTGATGGCCGAGGCCGCTGTGGCATTGGGCGGCATTGTTCTGGCTGGCCCAGGCGGTGAGATTGGCGTCGACGGCGACGGGGGGCAGACCCACTCGGGCGCGGTGATCGTTGAGGATGGAGGCGAAGCCGTAGGGGTCAGCGGGAATCGGAGTGGCGAGGGCGGGTGTCGCAGGCTCGGGTGTCACGCTCTCGACGGGGGCGGCTTCGGCGGCCATGGGGGCGATG
>JBGSYY010000099.1:0-8047 GCA_041750675.1 Isosphaeraceae bacterium
GGAGAGGCCCTTGCCGACGTAATCGTTGGCGTCGCCTTCGAGGGTCATGGTGATGCCGCGCGGCAGGAACGCGCCAAAGCTCTGGCCGGCGGTGCCGTGGAACCGGAGCTTGATGGTGTCGTCGGGCAGGCCGTGACCGCCGTGGCGGCGGGTTAGCTCGGAGCCGAGAATGGTGCCGACGGTGCGGTTGACGTTGCGGATGGCGAACTCGCCCTCGACGGAGAGGCCGCGCTCGATCGCATCGCCGCAGTGCGGGAGCAAGGTGGTGATGTCGAGCGAGTTCTCGAGGCCGTGGGCTTGTTCGATCATGCGGCGGACGGAGACGCCCTCGCCGACATCAGGGCGATGGAAGATGCGGCTGAAGTCGAGGCCCTGGGCCTTGTAATGATCGAGGGCGCGGTGGGTGTCGAGCAGGTCGCTGCGGCCGATCATTTCGTCGATGGTACGGAAACCGAGCTGGGCCATCAGCTCGCGGACTTCCTGAGCGATGAAGTGGAAGAAGTTGACGACGTGATCGGCCTGGCCGGCGAACTTGGCGCGGAGCTTGGGGTTCTGGGTGGCGATGCCGACGGGGCAGGTGTCGAGGTGGCAGACGCGCATCATGATGCAGCCCATGACGACGAGAGGCGCGGTGGCGAAGCCGTATTCCTCGGCCCCGAGCAGGGCGGCGATAACGACGTCGCGGCCGGTTTTCATCTGGCCGTCGGTCTGGACGACGATGCGGTCGCGGAGTTTGTTGAGGACGAGGGTTTGCTGAGTCTCGGCGAGGCCCAGCTCCCAGGGGATGCCGGCGTGCTTGATGGAGGTGATGGGGCTGGCACCCGTGCCGCCGTCGTAGCCGGAGATCAGGACGACGTCGGAGTGGGCCTTGGCGACACCGGCGGCGACGGTGCCGACGCCGACCTCGGCCACGAGCTTGACGTTGATGCGGGCGCGTGGGTTGGCGTTTTTGAGGTCGTAGATGAGCTGGGCGAGGTCTTCGATCGAGTAAATGTCGTGGTGGGGGGGGGGACTGATCAGGCCGACGCCGGGGGTGGAGAAGCGGACCTTGGCGATCCAATCGTAGACCTTATGGCCGGGGAGCTGACCGCCCTCGCCGGGCTTGGCGCCTTGGGCCATCTTGATCTGGATTTCGTCGGCGTTCACGAGGTATTCGCTGGTGACGCCGAAGCGGCCGGAGGCGACCTGCTTGATGGCGGAGCGCTTGCTGTCGCCGTTGGGCAGGGGCTTGTATCGCTCGGGGTCTTCGCCGCCTTCTCCGGTGTTGCTCTTGCCGCCGAGGCGGTTCATGGCGATGGCGAGGGTTTCGTGGGCTTCGGCGGAGATGGAGCCGTAGCTCATCGCGCCGGTGGCGAATCGTTTGACGATGGACTCGACCGGCTCGACCTCGTCGATGGGGACTGGCTGGCACTGGTCGAGGCGGAAGTCGAAGAGGCCGCGAAGGGTGCAGAGTCGTTCGTTCTGGTTGTCGACGCGGCGCGTGTAGTCCTTGAAGATCTCGAACTTGCCGGAGCGCGTGGCGTGCTGGAGGCGGTAGACGGTCTCGGGGTTGAAGAGGTGGAATTCGCCGTCGCGGCGCCACTGGTACTGGCCGCCCTCTTCGAGCAGGGGCGGACGGGCGACGCGTTCTTCGTAGGCGCGGTAGTGGTGATAGAGGGATTCGCGGGCGATTTCCTCGATGCCGACGCCCTCGATGCGCGAGGGGGTTTTGTCGAAATACTTGGCGACGAAGGCGGAGTTGAGGCCGATGGCTTCGAAGATCTGGGCGCCTCGGTAGCTTTGAATGGTGCTGATGCCCATCTTGGACATGATCTTCACGACGCCCTTCTTGATGGCCTTGCGATAGCGTTTGACGGCCTCGTGGTGGTCGATGTCGGGCTTGATGAGGCCCTGGCGGATCATGTCGTCGATGGTCTCGAAGGCGAGATAGGGATTGATCGAGCCTGCACCGTAGCCGAGCAGGAGGGCGAACTGGTGGACCTCGCGGACGTCGCCGGCTTCGAGGATCAGGCCGCAACGGGCGCGGAGGCCCTCGCGGACGAGTTGATGGTGGAGGCCGGAGCAGGCGAGCAGTGAGGGGATCGGGGCCAGCTCGGGGCTGACGTAGCGGTGGCTGAGAATGATGAGATTGGCACGGGCGCGGATGGCGGCGACGGCCTCGCGGAAAATCTCTTCGAGGCGGCGTTCCATACCTGCCGCGCCTTCGGCGGCGGGGAAGAGCATGGAGATCGTGTGGGAATGGAAGCCGTTCCAGCCGTGGAGCTGCTTGAGTCGGGCCAGTTCATCGTTATCGAGAATCGGGGTCTCGACGAGGATTTGGCGGGCGCTTTCGGGTCGGGGTTCGAGCAGGTTGCCCTCGCCGCCGATGCCGGTGTGGACGCTGGTGACGAGTTCCTCGCGGATGGCGTCGAGGGGTGGGTTGGTAACCTGAGCGAAGAGCTGCTTGAAGTAGTTGAAGATTGGCTGGGGACGGTCGGAGAGGACGGCGAGGGGGGTATCGGTTCCCATGGAGCCGATGGCTTCCTCGGCGTTGTTGGCCATGGGGCCGAGGATGTATTTGAGGTCCTCGAGGTTGTAGCCGAAGGAAAGCTGGCGCTGGAGCATGGTCTTGGGATTGGGGCCCATGACGTGGGGGGCTGGGGGCAGGTCTTCGAGGCGAGGGCTATACTTTTTGAGCCACTCGCCGTAGGGCTGTTCGGAGGCGATCTGGTGCTTAAGCTCTTCATCGCCGATGATACGGCCCTGTTCCAGGTCGATGAGGAACATCTTGCCGGGTTCGAGGCGACCACGGAGGACGATCTCGTGGGGTGGGATGTCGAGGACGCCGGACTCGCTGGCCATGACGACGAGGCCGTCCTTGGTGACGCAGTAGCGGCTGGGTCGGAGGCCGTTGCGGTCGAGCACGGCGCCGACGGCGCGGCCGTCGGTGAAGGCGACGCAGGCGGGACCGTCCCAGGGTTCCATCAGGCTGGAGTGGAAGGCGTAGAAGTCTTTTTTGACCTGGGACATGGTCTCGTGGTTTTCCCAGGCTTCGGGGATCAACATCATCATGGTGCGGGCGAGGCCGAAGCCGGACTTGGCGAGCAGCTCGACGGCGTTGTCGAGGCAGGCGGTGTCGGAAAGGCCTTCGCGGATGATGGGGAGGAGCTTTTTGACGTCGCCGGGTTCGTAGAGGCTGCTTTCGAACATGGCTTCGCGGGCGCGCATCCAGTTGATGTTGCCGCGGAGGGTATTGATCTCGCCGTTGTGGGAGATCATGCGATAGGGGTGGGCCAGCTCCCAGCTTGGGAAGGTGTTGGTGCTGAAGCGAGAGTGGAACATGCAGAGGGCGGAGGTGAAGAGCGGGTCGGCGAGGTCGTCGGCGAAGTAGTCGGGGAGCTGATGAGGCGTGAGCATCCCCTTATAGACGACGGTGCGGCACGAGAGGCTGGGGAAGTAGAAGTAGCGCTGGTCGTCGCCGGTCGCTTCGTTCTCGGCCTCGAACCGCTTGCGGATGACAAAGAGCTTGCGCTCGAAGCGGTCGGTATCGTCGCCGTACTGGGAGCCGATGTAGGCGTGGTAGATGTCGGGCTCGACGGCGCGGGCGCTGTCGCCGAGGGAGCTGTTGTCGGTTTTCAGTTTGCGCCAGCCCAGGAAGGTTTGGCCTTCCTCGGCCACGATGCGTTCGACGGCGGCGAGACCGTTGGCCTGGCGGACGGGATCGGGCGCGGTGAAGAAGGCGCCCACGCCGTAGTGGCCCGGGGTGGGTAGCTCGATGCCGAGGGCAGCGCAGCGCTCGACCAGGAAATCGTGAGGGATCTGGACGAGGACGCCTGCGCCGTCGCCAGTGTTGGCCTCGCAGCCGCAAGCGCCGCGGTGGTCGAGGTTAATGAGCGCGGTGATGCCGTCGCGGACGATTTTATGGCTTTTGCGGCCCTTCAAATCGACGAGGAAGCCAACGCCGCAGCCGTCGTGTTCGAAGCGGGGATCGTAGAGGCCCTGTGGGCCAGGATAAGCTGTGGTCATAATAAGATTTGTCCCTTCATACACGAGTCGTCGAATCGGCGTGGGGCGAACTTGGCCCGAGAGTGGGGGCGGAGTGAGTTGTGAGGGGCGGAACTTTGCTGATTTGAGGGAATCGGGACGGCGAGCGACCTGTCTTCCACCTGCGATTAAGATCGGGGGCCGGGGGGCTGGGCGTCGGCTCGCAAGATTTGAGGCCCGGACGGGGGAGTCAGGGGGCCTGTGCGGCGACGGCTTCGGCAGGCTCCTCGGCTGGTTGGGCGGAGTCGGCGGCGGGTGCTCGACCGCGTTTCGTCAGCAGGTCGAGGAAGCGAGTGGCGGTCATGCTCAGCCCGCCCGCGCCCTTGTGAATGATGGCGAGCGGCCTGGTGAGCCGAGCCCCTCGGAATGGCAGGGCGACAAGGGTGCCGGCGGCGGCCTCGTGTTCCAGGGTCGGCCGGGGCAGGATGGCGGCCCCCGTGGGCATTTCCATCAAGGCGCGTTTGATGTTCTCGATGTTATCGAATTCGAGAGCGACCTCGACCGAGGCACCGTGCTTGCGGAGGAAGCGGTCGATGGAGCGTCGGATCGCCAGGTCGGTCTCGAAGGTGACGAGGCGGAGGTCGTCGAGTTGTTCGTGGGGGTCGATGACGCCCTCATGGGCGAGTGGGTGGGAAGGATGGACGACGAGGACCATTTCTTCCTCCTTCCAGGGCAGGACGGTGAGGTCGGGCCAGCGGCGGGGAAAGGAGATGAGGCCGAGGTCGGCGAGACCTTCGGAGACGCTTTCCACCACGCGGGTGGGGTGCTGGTAGTCGAGGCGTACGTCGGCGCTGGGATAGAGAGCGTGGAACTGGTCGGCAAAGGTGGTCAGATGAGCGAGGCCGACGGAGTAGATCGAGGCGACACGGACGGTACCGACGACGTTTTGCTCGTTTTCGAGCGATTTGACGCGGGCTTCCAGTTCCTGATAGCGAGAGAGGAGGTCGCGGCAGCCGTCGAAGAAGAGGCGGCCGTGGGGCGTGAGCACCAGGGGACGCTTGGAGCGATCAATCAGCTTTGCACCCAGACGAATCTCAAGCTGGTGAACGGCCTGGCTGGCGGACGACTGGGAGATGCCGTTCTCGGCAGCTCCGCGCGAGAAGCTGGCCCAGCGCACCACGTCGCAAAAGATCTGGAGAGTTTCGAGCTGCATGGCGGCCCAAAAAGGAGAGGCCCGAAGTTCCTTTCGCCGCGGCAATGGACCCGCCGGGCGTGAAGGGAGGACATCGGGATGTGAAGAATCGGCGAAACCGATACTGGCGAAGCGGAGTATTCAGAAGATTAATACTAAACTCGGTCGCGGCCTAGCAAGTCAAGAAGAATTTTTCTGGTCGGCACCAAATCGTTGTCGGGTGGTCCGGGTGCGAGGGGGCGATAGGGTGGCGTAGGCGTCACGGATCGCTTTTGTTGTATTATGATTTACGAAGATTTCCAACGATTTCCAACGACGACGTCGTCGCAGCGCGAAAAGCGGGCAGAAGGAAAATAAGCCGACCGGGATCAACCACCTTGACGACCACCTCTCCCATAGTCGCCTGAGCAGTCGATTCCGGCCGGCTTAAGACGGGCGCGGGGCTTTTGTTGCGAAGATCTGAAGCGAACGGCTCCCGCATACGGTGTAAGAAAGGGCGAGCGGGGGGGTCGTGCGAGGCAACCCGCTCGCCCCGCGGCGGTTGGCGTTCCCGAGGAATCGAGATCCGCTTTCGCCTGGTGGGGTGCTTCGTTCCGGTGTCCGCGGCGTCTGGGTGTTGTCAAAGCTTATCCAGTCGCCTGCGTGCTGTCCGGTACGTTCAGAGGAGAAAGCAAGCGGTATGCCAGGAATGAAAAAGTTTGCGAAGACGGGGTACTTCAAAAGTAGGAGACTGGACGTAAGCGGTCGCATGATGGAAACTTCCATCCGCTTCACGGACTTCCGCGGATTTCTTTTCTTACCGCGATGCGCAGGGTCCGTGCGACCGAGACCATGTGCCGGGATGTCTAACTTTTATGCACGATCGCACGAAACGTCAGCAACAATGGCGGGGCATGATGGGAGCTGTGTCGGAGGGTGGCGGGGAACCGTCGTTGGTTCGGCTTCGCACGGTGGTGGGGGCGCTGGAATCGGGTGGCGACCTGGGGCCTTTGGAAACCTGGGCAAGAGAACAGGGGTTTGGTGTAGGCGGAGGTCTGCTGGGGGAGGAAGGTCCAGGGGGTTGGCTTGAGGCGTTGCGACTGATTGAGCCCAGGATCAAGCGTACGGCGAACGTGCCGGAGGCGATCCGGACAATGGTGGGGCGTCTGCGGTTGGCGATCGGGGCGTTCCGTCGGCCGGATGGGACGCTGGCTTTGGGGTCGTTGTCGGAGGCGGGCACGTCGCCTGTACGGGGGGCGGTTTCGCTGGCGACGAAGGAGGAGGGGATCGTACGCGCGGCGATGCGCGACAAGCTGGCTGGATCGAGCCATCTAGTGGCGATGGCGCATGTGCTGCCGGGTTCGAGGACGGATCTGGAACTGCATGCCCTGGGCCGGAGCTGGTTGTCGGGGATCGAGCTTAAGGCACCAAAGCCCACGGGTGAGGGTGAGGCGGCGCGTTGGATGGGATGGCAGACCGGTCCGGAGGGGGATCTGGCGGAGTATCGATTTCGCGTCGGGGGAGTTGAGGTCGAGCGGCTGGTTTTGTGGTTGAGGAGGCGGCGTTTATTGATTCTGGCCGATGCCCTGGGAGGTCTGGCTGAAGGAGGCGTGGAGACGGCGCTGGAGTTGGAGCTGGCCTCGGGTGTCGGGGTCTGCCCGATGTCGGACGGTGCGGGTTTGAGGCTGGGGCTGGATGACCCGGCGTTTCCTCTGCGCTTGATCGCGCCGACGGTCGCGAGGGAGGGTGAGGGACGTGGGCCGGAGCTGACGACGAAGCCAGGTCGGGTTTTGCTTCGAGGGAAGGTGATGGGATCGCGGGCGTGGCTGCCGTTGGTGGTGGATGGCGATCCCAAGCGGGAGGGGCGGGTGCCGCACTGGCGGGTGGTGACGGTGACGGATGAGCGGCGGATCGTGGGGCCGGACGAGGCGTTGGCATTCCGGCTGGGGTGGTCGGGGCAGACGGAGAGCCTGGTGGTGTATCGCAGCCTGGTGCCGGCGGAGCGCCGGGTGTTTCTGGGGTATCAGACCGGGGCGCGGTTTCTGGTGGGCAAGTTTAACCGGAAGGGGGAGCTAACGCCGCTCATTGAGCTCGGCGCGAGTCGGCCTTGAGGCGTGTGGGCGAGTTGACCATCCACCACATGGTCATCAGGATATAGACGACGCAGACGACGACCATGAGGTGTCCGGAGTGTTTGTGGATCTTGAGCACGCTGAGCCGCATTTCGCCGGCGGCGGTGGAGGTGAGGATCTGGGCCATCGCGAACTGAGCGATGACGAGGATGAGGGCGATGACGCCGAGGAGAAGCGAGAGGAGTTTTTGGTTGCTGGTCATGGTGGATTGATGAACCGGAGGGGATTGATGGTGTTGGGCGGATATCGCGAGGCGTGGGCGGTTAGGGGCTGGGAGAGCGAGTATTGTAGCGAGGTGGGCCGGAAGGGGGAGGGTTAGAGTCCGTCGGCGGGGCGGCTCCGGGGTTTCTGGATGTCGGTGATGAGGACGCCGCGGCGGAAGATGGAGATGGTTCCGGTGGATTGCGAGATGCAGAGGGCGACGGCCTGGGTGGCGGCGGTGATGCCGGCGGCGGCCACATGGCGTGCGCCGAGGCCGCCGGGAAGGGGATCGATGGGGATCTCGTTGGTGGTGAGGTAGCGGGCGGCACTGAGCAGGACGCCATCGCCACGGACCAGGAATGCTCCGTCGAGCGAGGAGAATTCCTTGACGGTGTCTTCGAGGCGGGGGTCGAGGATGTTGCGGTCGGATTCGGGGTAGCCATGAAAGGGGTTGATGACGAGCTGACGGCTGCGGGCCAGGACGTTTTCGTGGTCGCCGAGGACGAAGCACGCGCCCACGGGGCGGCCTTCGCGGCCTTCGAGGCTGAGGTCGGTCGCGAGGCGGAGCGCGCGCTCGAAG
>JBGSYY010000100.1:0-1715 GCA_041750675.1 Isosphaeraceae bacterium
CGGCGGAGGCGTCGACGAGCCGACCTTGATGGATGACGAGGACGGCGGTGAAGGCGGAGCCGACCTCGACGACCGCGAAGTTGGCGTGGGGGAAGGAGACGCCGGTAAGGTCGCGGTGCTGATGGAGGGCCAGGGCGGCGACGCAGAGCTTGTCGGGCGTGGCCATGTCGATGGCGTTGACCTTGCGGTGGGCGGGGATGGTGGGCAGGTGGATGCCGCCGGGGAGGAAGACGCAAGGGAGGCCGGTGGCGATGAGTTCCTTGACGCGCGATCGAAAGCCGCCGATGCCGACGGGCTGGCCGCGCTCGTCGGGGCGGACGAGGGCCATCTGGTCGAGATGGTCGTCGTTGATCTGATCGCCGGTGATCAGCGGCACGCCGTAGCCGGAGGGGGCGGCGACGAGGGCGAGGGGGGACCAGTCGTGGAGGATTGAGGCGAAGCGGCCAGGGTGGGTTTTCTGCGAATTGGGGTCGAGCGAGGCGTGGTCGGCAATTTCGCCGTCGATCATGAGAACGAGGTCGAGGGCGGAGGTGCCGGGGTCGCAGCCGACGACTCGGGGCATGAGAGTGGCTCTGAACCTTATGAGATCGTCGAGACGGGGAAATCAAGAGCGGTCGAGCCAGTAACGAGGTCTCCGGCGAGCATGGGCGACAGCGATGACGACAATGCGATCCGGGTCGATGCGGTACACGACGACGTACGGAAATCGTTCGATTTTGACATAGCGATGAAGGTAATCCAGCGTTGGGAACATCTGAGGATATGAGAGGATTTGTGCCAGGGCGGCTTCGAGGTTTGCTTCGTAGCGATCGGCGGTAGATTCGCTGCGAGTACGGTACCAGCGGAGGGCGTGGCGATATTCGGCATCGGCTTCGGGATGAAAATGGATCTCAGTCAACGCCGGGGTTCCGGGCGCGGCGCTTCACGTCCTCCCAGGGGATGGTTTGAACGGAACCGCTCGTCACCTCGGCGGATCGCCGTGCGATCTCAACGACCCAGGATTCGTCGAAAGGAATCTCGTCGTCGGGCTTGAAGGAGGAGAGGAGGGCCTTGACGAGTTCGATGCGATCGGCGTCGTCGAGCAGGAGGGCCTTGTGAAGCAGGTGTTCGGCGGTGGGTGACATGGGACGCCCTTCTTTATGAGTGGGGGAGAGCGCGGTGAAGTGGGGGACTCCTGTTACAGACTTCGTCCGATCGCCAGGCATTCCTCGGCGTCGATGACCTTGTCGTTGGCTTCGAAGAGAGATTCGACGGCGTGGCGGTGGATTTTCATTTTGGTGCCGCCGACGCCGAGTGCGCCCCAGCAGAGTCGGCCGTCGCGGTCCTTGGCCTTGTCGTTGATCTCGACGCCCTCGATGCCGGCGGGGGGGACGGCGTTGAGGTCGATGAGGACCTTGACGCTGGAGCTTTGCCAGGCGGAGGCGGGGAGGAGCTGGACGCCTGCGGCGCCGGCGCTGAGGACGAGATCGGCACCGTCGATGAGGTGGTCGAGGTCGGCGGAGGCGAAGGGATGGGCGTCGCGCTCGGTGAACCTCTTGAGCGACTTGCAGACGGCGGCGGCCTTGTCGATGGAGCGGGAGGCGAGGCGAACGGAGATATTCTCCTTCATTCCGAGGAAGAGGCGGGCGATGCGCTGGCCGACGGGTCCGGTACCGCCGAGGATGACGGCGGTGGCGCCGTCGAGCGAGTCCTGGGTGCGGTAGAGGCCGTCGATG
>JBGSYY010000101.1:0-9913 GCA_041750675.1 Isosphaeraceae bacterium
GCGATGCGTCGCGGTTGGAACGCTCGCTGGTGCGCGAGCGCCAGGTGGCCAGCGAGGTCTCGGCGCGGTCCGACGGACGCGAGATCGGCGGCATGTTCCAGATCAACGCCACGCCCGCCGAAGGGCAGACGATTGAAGCTCTCGAAACGGCCCTGGCCGAGGAACTGGACCGGCTCGAAACCGAGCCGCCAACGGAAGCCGAGCTGAAGCGGCTGCTGGCCCAGTATCAGAAGAGCGCCTACGACCGACTGGCGAGCACGCTGGGTCGGGCGACGACGCTGGCGATCGGCGCGGTCCGCGAGGATGATCCCGAATACTACCGCAAGGATCTGGAGCGGCATCTGGCGGTGGCGCCTGCCGACCTGGCGCGGGTGGCCGCGCAGTATTTGACACCGGAAAAGCTGGTACTCGTGATCAAGCCCGGCGACGCCAAATCGACGCCGCCCAAGGCCGGGCCGGACCCGAGCGCGGCGGAGGCGGAGACGAAGCCGCGTATGCCCGAGGGAAGCGATCAACCGGATTGGTCGAAGCTGCCGGGTCCGGCGGCGGCAGGTGCGTTTCGGCCGCCGGTGGCGATCCGTCGTACACTGTCCAACGGGCTCGATGTGTGGTTCTTGCGATGGCCGACGTTGCCGTTGGTGGAGGCGGCGTTGTCGGTGCCGGCGGGTTCGGCGCATGATCCGGTCGACAAGCCCGGGCTGGCGTCGCTGACGGCCGAGCTGGCCATGCAGGGGACCGAGACGAAAAGCGCCACGGAGTTTGCCGAGGCGATCGATGCGCTCGGTGGCAGCGTGAATGGTCGGCTGACAGTCGATGATGCACAATTCAGGATTAGTGCGTTATCGCATACGTTCGAGCCGGTGCTGGCGCTGGTGGGCGAGGCCCTGCGCACGCCGAGGTTGGACCAGAATGATCTGACTCGCGAGCGCAGTTTGCTAGTGACGGAGTTGAGGCGCGGACCCGATGATCCCAACTGGATCGCCGGGCGGGTTTATCCTGGGTTGCTCTATGGATTCGAGCATCCTTATGGTCGCCCCGCCGATGGGCAGATCGAGGCGATTGAGGGCGTGAGCCGCGAGGATGTGGCACGGTTTCACAAGGCGAACTATATACCGCACGGTGCGCGGCTGGTGATCGCCGGCAACCTCGATCCCGACGTGCTGATGCCGATGCTGGAGCGCACCCTGGGCGGCTGGACTGGCGGCAATGGGGCTGCCACCGCCCGCGACGGCGAGCAGACTCTTGGCTCGGCCAAGCCGGGCGTGGTGTATCTGGTGGATAAGCCCGATGCGGCCCAAAGCGTGATTCGGGTCGGGCGGATCTGGACCGGCCGCGATGATCCGAGGCGGATTCCGGTGGAGCTGGGCAACCGCGTTCTGGGCGGGAGTTTCCTGTCACGATTGAATCAAAACCTGCGTGAGCGAAACGGCTATACCTATGGAGCGGGCAGCCGGATCGCCTACCCGAAGCGCGGTGGCCGCTGGGTGATCGGCACGAGCGTGCGGACCGACGCGACTGGGCCTGCGTTGCGTGAGATCGTGAACGAGCTATCGGGCCTTGCACCGGGCGGCGACCGGCCGCTTTCCGAGGCCGAGATCAACGACAACCGCGCGGCGGAGGTGACGAGCTGGCCCGATGCGTTCGGCTCGCCGGGCAATCTGGTTCCGCTGCTGGACGACCTGGCGACGCATGATCGGCCGGTTGACGAGCTGGCAACGTATCTTGATCAGCTCAAAAATGCGCCTGTGGATGTGATCCGCTCCACGATGGGCGAGCTGGCCAATCCTGGGTCGCAAGTTGTCCTGATCGTGGGCGACCGCAAGGCCGTCGAGCCCCAGCTTCGCGAGGCCGGGTTCGAGCGGATCGAGGTGTTGACGCCGGAGGGGAAGCCGGCCCCCTGATTTGTCGAACAACATCATCATCGAGCGAGACTGGCCCCCTGTGGTGTCCTCTTGAGGTGGAGTCGTTGAGGAACCTGGGGGGCCGTCTCTCATGAATCCGTGGTCGAGTTTGCTCTGGGGGATGGCCATCCTCGGAGGGCTGGCGGCGCTCTACGGATTGCACCGCCTGGCGCTCTGGCTGGAGCAGCGGGGGCACCTGTATTACCTCCATAAAAAGCCGAGTGGCAGCGCCGCGGGCAGTTTCGTCGCCCTCCAGAAGATCATCGAACCGCAGTCGCAGCATGTTCTGTCGATCCAGGAGGAGGCCCTGTGCGACGATGGAGAGACGGGTGGACCAGATCGACCGGGAAAGAAGCACAAGTTCTGATACAAACGTCACGTGTCATGAACACCCCGGGTGACGATTGCGGGCCGATCGCAGGGTGCCCCCCGAACAAGTCCTCCCCGCGCAGGCGGGGATCCAGAGCGCACGACCTCGCCCCTCAACCCATCTCGCGAACAAATCCTGGGACGCGTATTAGATAATGTTGGAATCAACAAAGATCGAATTGACGAACGACATGCCGCGCACCACGTAACCTTGCGTCTCCATGAAATCGCCGATCTCGGGGCTCATTTCGCGGGTGCCGGTGACCAGCGTCTCGACGCAGATGACCTTGGGGCGCAATCGGCTGTAGTCGATGGACTTGAGGATGGCAAGCTCAAGCCCCTGGGTGTCCACGGAGAGGAACGCCGGTGCCCCCGCGAAGTGCCTGGCCATGACGTCGTTGATGTCGAGCAGGGGCATCTTGACGACCTTCTCGATCGAGATCCGACCCTTGGTGATTTCGGACTGGCGCTCGGCCTCCTCCTTCGAGAAGGTGTTCCACGAAGGCTCGCTCATGAGGTAGTAGTCGGCCTCCCCGACGGAGGTGACGCCGATGCCGGCTTCGAGGACCTTGTCCTCGGGGCGCACCTCGCGGAGCCGCCGGCACATCTCGACGTTCGGCTCGATCAGCACCCCGCGATGCCCCTTGCGGTAGAGCAAGTAGGTGTTGTTGCCACCGATCGGGTCATGAGCGCCGACGTCGAGGTAGTCGACCCTCGGGACCCCCAGGTAGCCCAGGATGAAGTGGACGACTCGGTCCTCCCCGCACTGCGAGAAGGAGTCCTCGCCGCGCGGCGGGGCGTTTACCGGTCGGGGACCCTGGTCGGACGGGGACGGGGGGCCCGACGCGAGCTGGCTTTGAGCGACGGCCCCAAGCGCCGTGCCGGCCGCGACGCACCCCAGCCCCTGAAGGAAGCCTTTGCGGCTGATCGCCACGACTCGTCCCTCCGTTACGGGTTTGACCCGCGGAAGCTCTCGCGGCCCTTTGGATGCATGCCGCCCCGCTGAGAGCCCCGCCAGGCAGGGAATCGAGAGACTTCAGGATGTCTCGGATGAGTGCTGTGCGGGCCAGCCCCGACCTCCTGCCCGGGCTGTCCGCATGCTGATTAGACCCGGGCCGAACGCCTGTGTCGAGGGGGTAAGCGTCCGAGGCACGGCGGTTAGGAAACGAGCCGAGCCGAGACGACGGGTAGCCGGGTCATGGCTTCGTCAACCGGTCCGCTTAGGGATTGCATGGGCTGGCGTTTTGGCGGGAGTAGCGAGGGCTTCTTGATTACCTCAACAAGAAACCGAGCGGCAGCGACGCGGGCAGTTTCGTCGCTCTTCAGAAGATCATCGAACCGCAGGCGCGGCATGTCCTGTTGATCCACGAGGAGGCGGTGTGCGACGATGAGGTCGCGGGTGGAATGGATCAGGGAGTCCGGATTCCTGTGTTCGTTCCTGAAAGCGACGCAGGTAGAGTCATCTCTGACGATCACGTCTTGCCACGCGCGTGATCCCCATGACAAGCAGACCCACTCCCACCAGCGTGAGCGACGAAGGCTCAGGGACGACCGTGGTGATCGTGATGGGGACGTTGGTGAACTCGAAATCCAGTGAAGGGGGATCGCCAACACTGGAGATTGGTCCGAGGAAGTAAGTGGAGGGGCCACGAACCAGAGTCAGGTGAAAAATGTCACCAGCTTGAACCCCCGACCCGTTATCCGCCGTGATGTCAAGCAATACGAGAAGCTTCGTATTCAGTGGATCGGCCATCTGGACGGTGACGCCCAGCCCCGAGAGCGTGCCGTCTCCGCCGATATAGGTATCGTCCGGGTTCAGGCTACTGGACACTAGTCCGGAAGGAGGGCCAGCCAGGTCGGCGGCGCTATCGCCGTAGAAGATATAGGATGCGTTGCCCAGTTGGGCGTCTGCCGGAGGGTTCACGAACGAAAGAAAATGCGAGTTCGCAGAGGTGAGGCGGAACTCGACACCGAAAAGGTCGAGGAGATCCGTGCCGTTGGTGCTGGAGATGCTCACGACGAGCCTCCCGGTGCTGCCGGGGCCGTTCGCGTGCAGCGTCAGTGGTTCCGCCGTGAGGATCAGGGCGGCATTCGCGGGGGCGGGAACCACCGCGATGCCGAGTGGAAGGGCGAACATCAAGGTCCGTAACAGCAGGCGACGCATCAGGGTACTCCGTGGCTTGATGAGGTGGGCCGGCTCGCAGTCCCGAGAGGCCACGAACACCGGCGCACTATCATGGGCATGACGAATCGTGGTTCCTAGGCATGATTACATCATGCATCAATCTTGAGTGTCGACTTGAGGCGTCGGTTACGTTGTCGCAGCGCGAGCGTGCGATCGAGGGCGTTCACAATGCCGTCGCCGGTGATGTCCGCGTTGAGATTCGTCCCCATTTGACCGTAGGCGGCGAGGATGGTGGCCGCGTCGACCTGAGTGACCGCTCGATCGCCGTTGGCATCACCGAGCAGCCGATAGAACCGGCGGGTGGAGTCGAACTGGCCGTCACCGTCTTCGTCGACACTGAGAACATAATAACCATCGCCGGCGGCTGTCAGTCGGTTCCCTCCAAGCCCCTGGCGACCAAAGTTGAACGCGATCCCGTTCGACTCGACCGTCATGACTCCCGACGGGAGGGGTACGACGACACCGTGCTCTCCGTTCAGGTCGTACTTCGTCAGCGAGATCCGGTCGTCCGTGATGAGTGAGGAGAGGCCGTCCATCGACTCGAACACCAGATCTACATAGCGGATGTACGATCGCTGCTTCGCACCCCGCTGGACCTGGAAACCTGAGATTTCATTCACGTTGGACACGTCAACCACGAATGACTTCTCGAAGCTAAGCCCGCTCTGGTCGGTCACGGAGACGCGGATCGAGTACGCCGCGACCGCTTCGAAATCGATCGCGGCATTCGTGAGAAGCTGGTCGCCCACGATCGCGAAGGATGCATTGCCAGAGTCGCCAGCGCCCGCGATCAGGCTGTAAGTGAACGTTTGACCGGAATCGGGATCGCTCGCGCTCAAAACCCCCACGACGGTTCCCACAGGCTTGTTCTCGGTTACCACCGAGTTCGAGACAAGGATGTCGGTCGGAGGCGAACCATCGACCGCGCGCGTACCGAAGTCCACGTCGAAGCGGATCTCGCCCTCCTCGGCGTCTTCGAACTCGTAGCCATCGCCCGGCACCTGCGTGCCCAGCACGACGGGTATCGACCCGAGTACGACGTCGGTTCCGCTCCGGACGAACTGCAGGTCGAAGCGTCGTGGTACGCCGTCACCGACGAACTGGATGTCGAACATGGCTGTCTGACCCGAGGCGATTCCACGACGCACACCGGTTTGGTTGATGATCCGGACCCGCGGGTCGGAGGCCTTCAATTCAAGGTCGATGGCGACGTTCGTGACGGCATTCGCGATCGCGTTCGTGATTCCGGTTGCGACACTCGACGCGAAGCCGGAGGCAATCTGAAAGTAGAGTGGGTCTCCCGGGGCGATCGGAGTCGTGGTCCCATTGGAAATCGACGACGTCGATCGATTTACCGCGCCGGTCATTATTGACAGGGCCTCGAGCCCCATGCGCGGGTCGACTGTACGTCCCGAGTTCGTGCCCAGACCGATGACCAATGCGCCGAGCGAGTTGAGGGCGGTAACGGTCTGCTGAATCCCTGCGCCCGAGTTGAACGGTGTGGTCGGTCGCGATGTCTGAGTGAAGGCGGAGATCGGCAGGCTCACTCCTCCGGCTCCCACGATGGTTGTCTCACCCCGGGGCTGATAGGCGAAGCCCGTGTCGGTCGCCACGAGGACGATGGGGAGCGCTCCCGCGCGGAAACCGCCGCCTCCGACATTCCCTGCGGCCGGAAACACCGACGACGCCATGTCAGGCAGGAAGGATGCAAACGACGGGACGTCGCCGCTCGAGCCCGGGTGGAGCTGCGTCGATACCTGACCCGCTTGGCCGCTATCGAGCACCGAGCCATTGTTGTTGCCGTCGAAGCCGAGGCCCGTGACGAGCTGGTAAAGCGCCTCGATGTCCGTCTCGGGCAGGTCGCCGCCGTATCCCGGTGTGGTCCGGTTCAACGCGGCCTGGATCGAACTCATGTAGCCAGCCGTGCTGGCCGCGACGATCGGCTGGTTGAGAGTGAACGGGCGGCCCGTGGAGTATTCGCTGGCAAAATTGGCGTATTCCTCGAATCGGCCCACCCCAAAGCCGAGATCGATCCCCGGCAGGGCACTCTGGAGCTGGGCGATGATGTCGGGGAAGGCCGCACGCACGATCGGACTGTTGTTGACGAAGCTGCCGGTATCGTCGAAGAGCAGGAACACGTCAACCAGGTCGGTCAACGCGCCCGTGCCGGGTAGTGTTAGACTGACCGTCTCGACTCGCGTTTCGCCATTCGCCAGCACCAGGGTGATGCTCCCCGGCGAGACGTTTCCAACGGCGGGATTGCTCGTTCCATCCGGCCAGAGAGTGCCACCTGTAGTACTGGGATACGTCCCTTGATGGCCTGAGTCGATGATCTGACGAATCACGTAGGCGCCCGGTTCAAGTCCGGGAAAGCTATACGACCCGTCGTCGGAGGTCAGGGTGGTCGGTTCGTCCGGGTCGAGGGAGTCGTTCCGGTTCAGGTCGACATAGATGCGACTTCCGGGCACTCCGGGCTCGTCCGCGTCACGCTGATGGTTTCCGTTCTTATCGTCGAACTGGAGACCATGGATTTCGTTCGCCCGAAACACTGACGCGGTATCGACACCCGCTCGATCTTCGGCCTTGCCGAGCGTTATCACATGCAGCAGTTCGCTTGCTGGTGTTGCGCTCAGCTCGGCCGGGACCACGACCCGGACCGGGTAGAGCCCCGCCGCGAGGTGAGTGAAGCTGTACGATCCAGCCTCATTGACGGCGGGTGTGAAGAACAAGTCCGACGAGGTGGTCGTCTCCGGCTCCGAGGGATCGCGGCGTCCATCAGAATTGAGGTCGAGGTAGACCGTCAGGCCCCCCAGCCCACGTTCGCCGGCGTCCCGGACACCGTTCCTGTTCGTGTCCGCGAAAACCGTTCCCCGGATGCCCGACTCCCGCAATGCTCGGTTGCCGAAGTCGATCCCCGTGATGTTCTGACCATTCTTCAGGGCAAAGCTGTAAGCCGCGCTCAGCGGTGAAGTCGAGGTCCAGCCGGCGGGCTTGGCTTCGACCACCTTCACCGAGCCTGGGGCGACAGCGCTGAATGTGTACGATCCGTCAGCCCCGGAGGTGGCGACCGGCTCGGACGGGCCCATGACGCCATTCGCATCAAGGTCGAGATAAATCGTCCATCCCGCGATCCCCGGATCGGTGAACGCGCCGGTTGTTGGATCCACGTCGCGTCGCCCATCCCCGTCGACATCGTCCCACACCACCCCGGAGATCGAGCCAGGGATCGCGGTCGAGATGTTGAAATTGGCGAAGTCCGCGGCCAGGGTCTCCAGCCCTGAGAAGACGCGAATCGACTGGTCCTCGCTAAAGGTCGGGGCGGTCTCCCATCCGCTCGGAAGGACTTCCCGGACGTCGTACTCGCCGACCTGGAGGTCCTCGAACACATAGACACCGTTGGCGTCGGTCAAAGCGACCGGCTCCGGCGCGTCCGGCACTCCGTTGCGGTTCAGGTCGAGGTAGACCTTCCAATCCGCCAGCCCCGGTTCTGTGTAGTCGCCGGAAAGGTTCGTATCTCGCGCACCGCTCCGGTTCACGTCATTCCACACGACTCCCCGGATCGATCCGTTGAGTACCGTGAAGTTCGCGAAGTCCTCCGCATCGGTCGTGTCGCCGGCCATCACGTCCACGGTCTGCATCGTGGCGAAATCGGGAGACGGGTACCAGCCCGCCGGCAGGACCTCCTTGAGCTGGTACGTTCCTTCGCCGATCCCCAGGAAGGTGTACACACCATACGCATCCGTGAGCGTCGTGGGCTCGAGGGGATCCGCCACTTCGTTGAGATTGAGATCCAGGAAGACCGTCCATCCGGCGAGTCCCGGCTCGGTGAACTCCCCGGTCGACGGATCGGTGGCGCGGTCGCCGTCAATGTTCTCGTCGTGCCAGATCGTGCCCCGGATCGAACCGCTGCCCAGACTGATATTGCCGTAGTCCTGCACTGATTCCGCGAGTGGGACGACGAAGACGTCCTGCTTCGAGTCGAATCCCGAGGCAGGCTCCCAGCCATCGGGCAAGATCTCGGTCACGCGGTATTCATCGGCGGGCAGGTCCGTGAACCGGTACGCGCCGGAGATGTCCGTAGTCGTGCTCGGCTCCAGCGGGTCGAGTTGGTTGTTGTGGTCGAAGTCGAGGAAGACGGTCCAGCCGGCAAGGCCAGGCTCGGTGTACGTACCCGTTATTGGATCGGTGGCGCGCTCGCCGTCATTGTTCAGGTCACTCCAGACCACGCCAGTGATCTGCCCGCCAGCGAAGTTGAAGAAGTCGGCACTGGCATCCTTGTCTCCCACAACCACGACGTCGCGCGCCGCGAGTGAGGTCGGCCGCCAGCCGGGTGCGATGATCTGGCTCAGAACATACGTCCCTGGTTGGAGGTGGGTGAACACGAAGTCCCCATCCGCGTTCGTGACGGCCGTTGGCTCGATGACGCCCTCGGCGTCCTCATTCAAGGAGCCGCTGTGATCCAGATCGAGGTAGACCGTCCAGTCGGCGATCCCATCTTCACCAGATCCTCTCGAGCCGTTGGCGTCCAGGTCGTAGTAGACGCTTCCCCCGAGCGTCGTGCTGGCCGTCCCGCTGAGCACGAAGCCCACCGTGGGCCACGAGAGCACGATCCGCTTTTCAAGACTGTCGAGCGTCAGGGCGCGGCGAACCGCCGGCTTACGGCGGCGATGACGCACTCGGTCTGACGCGCCCCTCGCCACCAGGTCGGAACGATGTGACGATCGATGATTCAAACCCGCGAGGAAGCTCATCGGTGCTACCTGCCGTAGAGAGGTAAGGCCTTACTGGCCGTTCTGAGCCGTGGAATACGCAGGCTCAACTGCCGTCATCCCCTGATGACGAACGTCGGACTTGCACTCGTACCTTAGCAGGCTGTGGAAGTGCCCTGAAATCAGCGCAAGCGGTAATTTCGCTAGTCTGTGTAGGGCTTGCGCTGACACCGACCAGCGTCAGTACGGGTTTAAGCCTATTAAAACCTAAAGGTCGACCGCGCTCGCCCGAAGAAGCACTCTCGATTTTCCCATCCTGGTCGGCGGGGAACGGATCGGCGCGAGACCCTACTCGTTAACGAGGAACCACGAGTGCCAGAATTTTGAAGTCGACCTGAGCCACCGCTATGCTCGCCTGCATACGATCGGTACGCAGGCAAGCGGACGATACTCCGACGCCGCTCCGGCATTGCTTCGGAAGCGAGAGTGATCGAAAAGGTGGCAAGCGCCAGGCACCCGCTCGATTCCGGCGACACCCGCGCTGGGAGGGCCGCATGCTCGTCAACTCTGCTTTGTTGGCCTCGATCCCTCAAACTCCGGTGGGCCATGAACCGCCTCAAGCACGTACGATCGAACTCCTATCCGGCAATTATCTGGCTCGGCCTGCTGCTGTGGGTCTTCCTCGTCGAGTCGATGATCATGATCGCCCTGGAACGAATGGCACTGCCGCGAGCTGAGTTTTAGGGTGT
>JBGSYY010000102.1:0-4954 GCA_041750675.1 Isosphaeraceae bacterium
GTCGGGCATGGCATCGAGGTCGACCCGAACGCGGACGACACGCCCCAGGTGGCGCGCACGTTAACGCTCACCCTCGGCCCGCGCGACGGCGATTCCCACGAGGCTGAGGAGATCATCGTCGCCACCGATCACCCGCGCCAGCCGGATGTGAAGATCACGGTGCTTCGCGCGGGCCGCGCCGCCACCGCCACGACCGGGGGGGAATCGCCATGAGTCAGGATGGACGCCGCTCGGGTTTCACGCTGGTCGAGACCCTGGTCGTTATCGCGATTCTGGGGATCTTGGCGGGTCTGCTTATGCCGGCCGTGCAGTCGGCCCGCGAGGCGGCACGGCGGGCGCAGTGCCAGAGCAACCTGCGGCAGATCGGCATCGCGATGGCGGGGTATGAAACGCAGTATAACTGCTTTCCACCGCAGATCTTGTCTCCACCAAAGAGCACAATGGAGGGGTGGCCGTGTGAGCATCCCACCTACAACTCGTCAATTTTCGTCCGGTTGCTGCCTCAGCTTGATATGCAGCCGCTCTTCGCCTCCCTCAACCTCGACTTCGAACACTGCGGCGTCCTGAATATGCGGGGGCACCCGGCCAACACGACGGGGTTCTATACACATATGAGCCTTTTCGTGTGCCCCAGCGACGGCCAGGCACTCCCCCGCGGCGCGTATCCCTCATCGTATCGAGGCAATGCGGGCGTGGGACCGGCCTGGGAGCGTTACGCCGAGGCGCCCGATAGCGGAACGGGGTTCTTCCCGTGGACGCTGACGCCCAGGGCGGCCCTCGTCTCCGATGGCCTGGCCCATACGGCCGCCTTTTCCGAGCGCCTGCTGGGATCGGGGCAGACGACGCGGAAGTGGCCGGATCGTGACGCCAGCGACCTCTCGAACGACGGCCTCTCTCATTCCTGTCCGGCCGATGACGCGCTCGCCTGGTGCCGGCTGGCCGCGACCCGGCCGGAATTTCCGGGAGTCGTCGACAGCGGTCATCGTTGGTATGTGACAGGTCGCCAGTACACTCTCTACGTCCACGCCCAGGAGCCGAATGGCTCAATACCGGACGGGATCGCGATCAGCGCGATGCCTGCCTTCGGCATCGCGACCGCCCGGAGCAGGCACCCCGGCGGAGTGAACACCCTGATGGGCGACGGCTCGCTACGCTTCGTCAATGAGTCGATCCGCCGTGAAGTCTGGCGCGCGTTGGGCACGCGGGCGGGCGGTGAGTTGGTGGAGTGAGTCGTTCTCAGATCACAGAAATTGCAAAGGCAACCCAGATGCGCCGAATTTTAGGTATTATTCTGACTTGCGTGGGCACGATTGTCGTGGCCGCTCAATTTGGTCAACCGGGTTCGCAACTCGATGGGGCGACGATGAATCGCCTCAACGGTGGGAATCAGAACATGGCTTTGTGTCAGAAACGTTGCGACCAGGATAACGGTGTCTTTATAGCTTGCACCAAGGCGATGATGCAATGTCAGGAATGCCGCCTCATCGGAGGAGCCGTAGCTCTCAACGACCACCCCGGAGAACCCGGTGACCCAGGCTGTAGCCCACATGGCGGCTATAGGGAGCGAGATACAGCGTTCTTCAAACATTGCGGGGCGATTTTGACTGGCATCTGCCCACCAAATCTTCAATGTCCACCAGCGTTCAACACCGGAAATTTGTGTCCGGCGACACTTAAGCCGCTTGAGCCTCAATAAGGCATAATTGTCTTCGTTGATTCGATTCGAGAAAAGACCATGCTCGCGATATTGACATACTTCTCATGCATCAGCATTGTCGCCGAAGACATGAATCGTGACCAATTAATCCGCTTGATCGAAGGTGCGCGGACCTCGGTTGAGGATGTCGCTTTCGAGTATGAAGGCGAACAAAGGTTTCCGCGTCGAGAAGAAAGTGAGTCGCAGCGATTGGGACCGGAAGGAATCGCGACTACATACTCGGGTACATATTCCTGGCGGAATGACGGCGCGGTTCGTGTGGAAACCTATTCGACTGATCATTCCGCCAAGATGTCAGCGCACAGCATTTTGTCGACTTTCGCTGGCTCAATTGAATCGACGATTCAAGTGGACGGGCAAAAGAACGGACAAGTCGAGATAAAGCCGCATGACCTTATGTGGTTTCAACAAACCGGGTACTACAGTCGGATCTGCCTGCGAGACCTCTTGATGGCGCGTGTCAAATCGGAATGGGAGTTCCGATTTGATGGATTCACAGATATTGACGGCAAAGCATGCCTCGTGATCAATTTCTCTTCACCCCCCATACCCGACCTGCCGGGATTGATACGAAGTGCCGAGACCTTTTGGGTCGATCTAGAGCGTGGCGGACACGTCGTCCGACATGAGTTGAGGTGGAATGACGACCTGGTCAGTGTTCTACAAGACGTGCGAACGGAGCGCTTCGAAGCAGAATCCGGCCGAGAAGTTTGGTTGCCTGTCTATGGGCGATTCGAAACCCATGTGGCTTTCGATATGAAGCAAAAAAAGACTTACTACCCCAAGGAACCCGTCTCGATCGAAACCTACGACATGCTCGAAAACACCCTGCGCCTGGAGCAAGGTCTGAAGGATGAGTTTTTCACGGTCAAGGCCAAGCCCGGCGACCTGGTCAGCGACCAATTGAAGAAGGCGAAATACGAGTTCGGCCAGTATCTTGTCCGGGCCGAGTCCGAACGCGCCAAACCCGTCTCCGACGCCGAGATTCGCGCCAACCTCGACAAAATGCTCAACGACGCCGACGTGATGAAGAACGAGTTGAAAGCTTCGTCGCCCGCGCGGAGCGGGCCGGACTGGACGACTTATGCGCCCTGGGCCGTCTCGGCCCTCGCCCTGGCTGGCCTGGTCGTTCTACTCGTTCGTCGCCGCGCGGGCGTCTGAGAATTCGGATTCGCCGATCGCCTTCGGAGCCTTCCCTCTATGGCCACTCCGCCCACCCGTCCGTTGATGGTCGTCGCGTTGCTCCTGCTGATGATCCCCACCGCGGCGAGTTGGGCCGACGATCACAACACGGCGGACGCCGCCGAACGGCGCATCAACGACTGCGGCGTCAACGGCCTTTATCTGCTTCTTCGCCGTTGCGGCCAAGAACACGACTTGGCAACCGTCCGCGCCGCCCTGCCGGCTCCCGGCGACAAGGGCCTCTCAATGGCCCAGATCGCCCAGGCTTCGGCCCGCCTGGGCCAGCCCTTGCGCGGCGTTCGATTGCGGCGATCCGACCTCCCCCTGGATCGTCCCTTCATCGCCCTGACCCGTCACGGCGAATCGGGCCATTTCCTCCTGGTCGAACCGGCCGGTCGAACCGGAACCATGCTGGCCGTCCTCGACTTCCCCCGACCGCCGCGGCTCATCGACGCCTCCACCCTGCTCGACTCGCCCGAATGGACGGGCCTGGCGCTCCTGCCCCAGCAGCCGCACGAGCGCCTCGCACCTTACCTGGCCGGCACGGGCGCGGCGGGTCTTCTCCTGCTCGGCATCGCACGACTTATCCGCCGTCGGCCTGGACGCCACTTGGTTGACACCCCTAACCCGGCCCTTACCCAGTAGGACCCCAAACGGCGTCATCAAACCCCGCTCGCTCGCCAATCGCGGATGGCCTCAGTTGCTTTGACCCTGGTCGTGGAGCGAGAAGAGGTCGGAGGGTAACCAGCCTCAACATCACGCCGCTGCACTGAGTGACGGGCCGCATCGTGATGAATGAGGCCGGCGACCCCAAACCACCGAGCCGAGACCTCGAATAGTCGAATCAACCCCAAGGCGACTCAGGAACGGTTGAGCGAAGTCACCTCATCCCAATCCAAGGCCCGATCTAGACGCGTTCCCTGCTGGCACTCGACAACTCAGAGAGCCTTGAGGAACTCGACGAGATCATTCCGCTCGCGATTCGTGAAGTGGATCTCGAAGCGGTCGTCGTAAAAGTCGACAACGTCTTCGAGCGTTGCGGCGGATCCGTTGTGAAAATAGGGTGGCCTTGCCGAGAGGCCGTGCAGGATCGGCCCCTTAACCTTTCCGATGTCCTTCCAGCGTCCGGTGAGCATGGCGCGGCCGGGGTCGGTGGTCTTGCGAAGGCTGCCGGTCGTCTTGTTGCGGAGAGTGTAGAGCGGCATGTCGGGGGTGCGCTGGGATTCGTCGGTCAGGCCAATGTCGATCGGCAGCGCGACCGAGTGGTTGCCGACATTGGGCGTGTCGTGGCAAGTCGTACACGACCCGCGCAGCACGGGCAGACCCAGGTCATCGTTGATGCCGCCAACGCCGACGATATCGATCCGCACCTCGTTGAACAGGGCCTGGCCTCGCGCGACCGCCGCCCGATGCGGGTTATTTGCGTTGTTCCACCCCTCGAACATGAGCATGGAGGCCGGGTCGAAGCTGTGGGTGATGACATCGGCACCGAGCACGTCATTGATGGTCACATAGAATGTTACGTTGGCCAGGGCTTCGGCGCCTCCGAGGGCGCCGTGGGTGTCGAGCCGCCCGAGCGACTCCCCCTTTTGCTGCGCTGTAGCGAGGTTTAGCTCAAACCGGACTACCGCCTCCGCCTGTTCGGTGGTGAGGTGGATCCCCTCGGCATGGCCGATGACCGCTCCGTCGGCCTGGTGGAGCAGGTCGCTGAAAAGGGCGGTTTCGTTCTCGATGGGGCTGGCGTCGCTTCGGATGGGGGTGGTGCCGAACGGCGCGAACGACTCGCGTCCATCCCACATGACGGCGGTCAGAAAGCGGAGATTGGTTGTCGGCAGAGGGCGACGAAAGAGTGAGAGGCTATCCGGCAACTCTCTCACATCGTAAGTTACTATCAGTTCAGGAGGTCCGATTCCGACACCGGCAACCAGGATGCCCCGATGCGTAAACCCTACCCCTCCGACATGTCCGACGATCAGTGGGCGATTCTCGAACCCCTGATCCCCGTCCCTCCCACGGGGAGGCCCCGCACGGTCCACATGCGCGAGGTTCTCAACG
>JBGSYY010000103.1:0-9397 GCA_041750675.1 Isosphaeraceae bacterium
AACGGCATGGGCGGCGGCAACGTGGCGGAGCCGGGTCGAGCGGTTGCGCAGGCTGGAGCGTCGACTGGCGGGAATGGCGGGGGAGTGGGTCGAGGCGATTGTCCGGGAGATTGGGAAGCCCCGGGTCGAGGCGTTGGTGGAGGTGTCCACAACACTGGACGCGATTCGGTGGACCTTGAAGCATGGCGAGAAGGTGCTGCGGGCGCGAACGGCGGGGGCCGGGGTTCAGCGATTGCTCTTGATGAGGGACGCGCGGATTGAGTGGCGGCCGATCGGCGTCGTGGGGTTGATCGGGACGTGGAATTATCCGTTGCTGCTGAATCTGGCCCCGCTGGTGCAAGCGCTGGCGGCTGGGAATGCGGTGATTTGGAAGCCCTCGGAGCTGGCATTGGGTGCCGGCGCGCTGGTGGAACGGATGTTTCGAGAGGCGGGATTCGGCGCGGAGCTGGCGGCGACCGTGGTGGGTAGCGCGGATGTGGGAGAGGCGATGCTGGGGTCGGGGATTGGCAAGGCGGTCTTTACGGGGGGGATTCCGGCGGGTCGGGCGGTGCTGTCGCGGCTGGGGTCGTTGGGCCTCGCCGGTGTGGCTGAGTTGTCGGGTTTCGACGCGGCGATTGTGTTGCCCTCGGCCCCTTTGAAATCGACGGCGGCGGCGTTGGCGTGGAGTGCGTTCGTGGGTGCGGGTCAGACGTGTGTGGCGACGAAGCGCGTGTACGTGGTGGGCGATCCCGAACCCTGGACGCGGGCGCTGGCGGATCACGCTCGGGCATTGCGCCTGGGGAATCCGGGAACCGGCGCGGTGGATATGGGACCGCTCATATCGGTCGAAGCTCGTGATCGCTTTGATGCGCGAATCTGTGCAGCCGTTGCGGCTGGGGGGCGAGTCGTTTCGGGTGGACGAATCAGGCAGGGTGAGGGTGCGTTTTACGAGGCGACGGTGCTCAGAGCGGATGAGGATGGTCCGGAGAGGGCGCTGGCGGGGGTCTTTGGGCCTGTAGTTATCGTGCGCGGCATGGCAGATTTGGAGAGTGCGGTTGAGGCGGCCAATGGGTCGGAGTTTGGGCTGGCGGGGAGTGTGTGGGGGCGAGGCGGGCGAGAGTTGCGTGCCATTGCGGCGCGACTCGAGACGGGGATGGTGACGATCAACGACGCGGTGACGCCCGCGGGTCACGCGGCCGCGCCTTTTGGCGGGATCAAGGCGAGTGGGTTCGGCAGAACGCGTGGGGCGATGGGTTTGCTGGAATTTGTCGAAGCGCAAGCGGTACATCAACGAGGTGTGGGGGGGCTTCGGCCCCAGCTTTTTCCGTATAGTCAAGGGATCGAGAAGATGCTGGAAATCTATCTGAGGCTGCATCATCGGGCGCGGCCGTGACTTGTCGGCCTGGCGCAGGAAAGCGATGATCGAGGGAAAGCGATCTTGCACGCCGCCCGCCTGCTCCGCCGTGCGCGGATGATGGTTGATTTACTTCGGGAGCTGACGACTTCATGAGCACCTTGTCACGCGGTCGAGCGATTGTGTGTTTCGTTGTGGCCAGCATCGTGGTGCCGATGCCGATGATGCCAACGGCCAGCTCGCAGGAAACCAAGTCGCCGAGTCGGATCAAGACCTTGTATTTGGGTGATAACGGCCACCATGTCCCTGCGAAGCGGCTGTCGGAATTAGCCCCGGCGCTGGCGAAGGCTGGGATCGATGTCGCCTACACCGATGATCCTGCCGATCTCAACGAATCGACCCTAGGCGACTACGACGCGTTGATTGTGTACGCCAACCATGAGGCGATCGCACCGGAGCAAGAGCGCGCGTTATTGAGCTTTGTCGAGGGCGGCAAGGGATTGGTGGTGCTGCACTGTGGATCGTACTGCTTCCTGAACTCGCCCAAATACGTCGCACTGGTGGGCGGTCAGTTCAAAAGCCATGAGACGGGGACGTTTCAGGCGAGGATTGATAAGCCGGATCATCCGGCGATGCGGGGAGTGGAGGAGTTTGAGGCATTCGATGAAACGTATGTTCATGACAAGCTGACGAATGACCGGCTGGTCTTGATGCATCGCGAGACCCAGGGGGGCGGAGCGGAGCCGTGGACGTGGGTACGCGATCAGGGCAAGGGACGGGTGTTTTACACGGCGTCGGGGCATGATGAGCGAGTTTTCACCAATCCGGGATTTCACAAGCTGGTGATCGCCGGGATACGGTGGGCGACGGGCGAACGAGCGCCTTTTGTGGCGGCTGCTCTGTCGTACAAGGACGGTGTCTCTGACATCCCCAACTATGTGAATTCCAACAAATGGGGAACGCTCGGCAAGCCGATCAAGCGGATGCAGGAGCCGTTGACCCCGGCGGAGTCGATGACGCACTTGAGCGTGCCGGGTGGGTTCCGGGTCGAGCTGTTCGCGTCGGAGCCGGAGATCGTCAAGCCGATCTGCATGGCTTGGGATCATCGAGGACGGTTGTTCGTGGCCGAGAGCGTCGATTATCCCAACGACAAGCAAGCGGAAGGAGAAGGGCACGATCGGATCACCCTTTGTGAGGATACGAACGGCGACCAGCGGGCCGATAAGTTCACGGTTTTCGCCGACAAGCTGAGCATCCCGACGAGCATGGTGTTCGTGCCCGGTGGTCTGATCGTGACCCAGGCGCCGGAGGTCTTGCTCCTGACCGATACCAACGGCGACGACGTGGCCGATCAGCGGAAGGTGCTGTTTACGGGATTCGCGATCGACGACACGCACGCGGGGCCGTCCAACCTGCGGCTGGGGTTTGACGGCTGGGTCTATGCGACGATCGGTTATGCGGGGTTTGAGGGCGAGGTCGGCGGTGAGCGGCATTCGTTCCGGCAAAACCTGTTCCGGTTCCGACCCGACGGATCGGCGCTCGAGGTGCTGGGTTCGACGAGCAACAACACGTGGGGCCTGGGGATCACCGAGACGAACGAGATTGTGTATTCGACGGCCAACGGCGAGCATTCGTCGTATCTGGGTCAGCCGAACCGGTCGTTCGAATCCGTGAGGGGCTGGCTGGGCCAGGCCACGGCGAAGGTGGCCGACCACGACCGGATTCACCCGCTGACGTCGGTACGCCAGGTGGATGTCTTCGGCGGCTTCACGGCGGCGGCGGGACATGCGGTCTATACGGCCCGGCAGTTTCCCGAAGCTTACTGGAACAACGTGGCTTTCATCTGCGAGCCGACTGGGCACATTGTGCATATGGACCGGCTCGACCGCCAGGGGAGCCACATGATTGGACGCGATCGGTTCAACCTGCTGGCCGGCACGGATGAATGGAACAGCCCGATCGCGGCCGAAGTGGGTCCGGACGGCACGGTCTGGGTGATCGATTGGTACAACTTCATCGTGCAGCACAACCCGACGCCGCTGGGTTTCAAGACTGGCAAGGGGAACGCGTACGAGACGCCGTTGCGTGATAAGTCGCATGGGCGGATCTATCGGGTGGTTTACGACGGCCGTCCCCTGGGCCAGGGAATCGACGACCTTGCCAAGGCCGGCACGGATCAACTGGTGAACACGCTCTGGAATCCGAACCTGTTTTGGCGGATGGCCGCGCAATGGCAATTGGTGGCGAAGGGAGATCGTTCGGTCGCGCCGATGTTGGCCAAGATGGCGGAGGCGGAAGTCGTCGAAGCGAGCACTGGGCAGAATCCGTCGGCGTTGCATGCGATCTGGGCGTTGCATGGTCTGGGCGTCGTGGATGATCCACAAGTGCGGCCTTCGATCGTGAAGGCTCTGCGATCGCCGGCCCCGGGCGTGCGGCGTGCGGCGGCGGAGGTTTTGACGCGAGATGGGGCCGCCGCGAACGCAATTATCGAGGCGGGGCTGCTGAACGATCCCGATCCGGTCGTGCGGCGCGAGGCGCTGCGGGTTTTGGCGGAGTGTCCGGCATCGAAGGAGATCGGTGCGAAGATCGCCGCCATGCTTGTAAAACCGGAGAACGCCGATGATCGCTGGATTCCGCTCGCGGCGACGACGGCTGCCGCCCGCCATGATCTGGGCTTTCTGGCGGCGGCGTTAGGGCAACAGTACTCGGGCAAGTCGCTGGCGGGAGTGGCCCGGATTGTGGCGGAACATGCGGCAAGAGGTCCGGAGCGGACGGAGATTCCGGCGGTTCTGGCCGATCGGCTGGACGGTGCGCCCGCGGTTGTTGAGGCCGTGCTGGCGGGATTGACAGCGGGATGGCCTGAGAACGAGGAGCCAACGCTGGACCGGGCGACCCGCGAGAAGTTGGTAGCGCGGATTGCGAAGGCCGAGCCGTCGGCTCAGCTTTCGATGGCTTTGCTGGCCCGGCGCTGGGGACTGGGAAGCGAGGTTGAAGGCGTGCTGGGCGAGTTGCGTGGGAAACTGGCCGATTTGGCGGCGAATGACGAGACACCTGAGGCGGAGCGGATCGATGCGGCCAAGCGATTGGCGCAGCTTGATCCAGATCGCGACGCGCTGGAACGGCTTGCCGGCTCGCTCTCACCACGAACGTCGCCGACGCTGGCCACCGGGCTTCTCGGAGCGATCGGCTCGACATCGAGCGGCGAGGTGGCTGCCGTACTGCTGGAGCGCTGGGAGCAGTTTACGCCGCAGATGCGGTCGCAGACGATCGAGCTACTGATGCGGCGTCCTGAGTGGACTCAGGCACTGGTCGAGGCCCTAGCGAGCGACCAGCTCGCGGCGACCGACCTGGCGATCGACCAGGCGCAGCGGCTGGGCACGCACCCGGACGCCGAGATTGCCGCGCGAGCGCGAGACGTGCTGGGGCGAGGCGGGCGGTTGCCGAGTCCGGATCGGGTGAAAATTCTGAACGATCTGTTGCCCCTGACGGCGCGAACCGGCGACGCGACGATCGGCCGGACGGTTTTTGAGAAGAACTGTGCCAAGTGTCACCGGCACGGTGATCTGGGCGAGTCGATTGGGCCCAACCTGACAGGGTTCGCGGTGCATCCCAAGGAGAAGATTCTGACCGAGGTGATCGATCCCAACCGGTCGGTGGAGGGGAACTTCCGTCAGTACACGGTGGCGCTCGCCGATGGGCAGGTCTTGAGCGGACTGCTTGCTTCGGAAACGAAGACGGCGCTTGAGATCGTCGACGGCGAGGCAAAGCGGCACACAGTGCTGCGTGACGAGATCGACGAGATGATTGCGTCGCCCAAGTCGCTGATGCCCGAGGGATTCGAGAAGCAGATCAGCGAGGCCGAGTTTGTGGACCTCCTGGAATTTCTGACCGCCAAGGGGAAATATGTTCCCCTGCCGATCGACAAGGCGGCGACGATCGTCACCACGCGGGGGATGTTCTATAGCAAGGAGGGCCGTCAGGAGCGGCTGGTGCTGCCGGACTGGTCGACGAAAATGGTATTCGACGTGCCGTTCTTGTTGATTGATCCGCGCGGCGACCGGATTGCCAACGCGATCATGCTGCGAAGTGAGAATGGCGAGGTGAGCCGGGCGATGCCGACCGAGGCGACCATACCCTGCAATGCTCCGGCGAAGACGATCCACCTTTTGAGCGGGATCAGCGGCTGGGGTTTTCCGGCCACGCCGGAGGGCACGGTGGCGATGACCGTGCGGCTGCATTACGCCGACGGAGCGACGGAGGATCACTCGCTCGTCAACGGCGTTCATTTCTCGGACTACATTCGCGAGGTGGATGTGCCCGGATCAAAACTGGCGTTCACGCTGCGGGGTGGACAGCAGGTCCGCTATCTGGGGATTCAGCCGAAGCGTGAGGCAGTGATCGAGACGATCGAATTCCTGAAGGGTGAGGACAGTACCGCCCCGATCGTGATGGCGGTCACCATGGAATCACCCTGAGCGCCTGGATGTGTTCGTTTCTCGATACGGTTATGGGTCGATTTCAATCGTCGCCTTGAGTTCGCTCCGCGCCAGGTGGGCAAGGTGGACGGAGATTGCGACGGTTGAGATCAGGCCCAGGCCGACAGCCCACCACTGCCAGGCGGGGAGACCCGGCTGGCCCGGTGATTCGGCGGCCTCGAGGCTGAGCCGGCCCGCGTGGCCGGCGAGCACATAGGCCAGGCCGCCCGGAATCAAGGCGAGCGTAGAACTGATGAAATACGGCCAGAAGCGAATGGCGGTGATCGAGCAAACGTAGTTGATGACCGTATACGGCAAGAGGAGCGAAAGTCGGGTGAGCGCCACCACACGCCAGCCGCCGTGCTCGATGGCGCGGTCGATGGCCCGCCATCGGGGGCGTTCTTCGATCCAACGAACGACCAACGGCCGGGCCACGGTGCGCCCCAGTGCAAAAGCCAGCGCCGCCCCGATTGCGGATGCGATCGAGACGACGATCAGAGCGAGCCAGGGGCCGAGCCAGGCTCCGGCATAAAGCGAGAAGGCACCCACGGGAATCGCCAAGATCGTCGATGCGACGTAGAGAGCAATGAAGGCTCCGATCGCCAGGGAGTCGTGGCGTTTCGGGAGCAGAGTGGCGACGAGATTATCGCCATGCAGGCTCCAGGCCACCGTGATCGCCGCCAGGAGGGCGATGAGCGAGAGAATCAGGGCCGCGCGGCGGATGACATCGCGTCGTGCCGGCGGGTGCCGGGTCATGGCTTCGGGGCGAGGTGTTTATCGGCGAAGGCGAGATAGATCGCCCAGTCGCGGTCGGTCACGTCGTGCTCGCCGGGTCGAATGTGGTAGCCGATGGTGCTGAGGACCGGCTGATTGACGCCGGGCATGCGGTCGGCCGCCAAGCCATCGAGGCCGAGAAGGCGGTAGACAGGATCGGCCCCGAGGCAAGCGAGGAACTCGCCGCGCGGGTCGGCCCACAGGTCTTGCTCCGCGCTGCAGACCAGCACCGGCCGGGGCGCGATGAGGGCGATCAGCTCGTGCTGGTCGACGGGAAGCTCGGCTTCCTTGTCGTTGTAGCGGGTGAAGTTGTCGCAGAACCAGTGGGGGAAGGTGTTGTTGATGCGGGCGACGGTTTCGCCATATTTGCGACGGCTGAGAGCCGCACCGCCGCAGCCGGAATCATTGGAGATGACCAGGGCGAAGCGGCCGTCGCGTGCGCCTGCCCAGAGGGCCGTCTTGCCGAGCCGGGAATGGCCCATCACGGCGACGCGTGTGGCGTCGATCGCCGTGATCCGCTCCAGGGCGTCGAGGCCGCGGCTGAGACCCCAGGCCCAGGCGGCAATGGAGCCCCATGCGTCTGGGGGACGATTGGGATCGGCTGTTCCGGGCGGGTCGAGCAAGGCGTGGACACCGTTGTGGAAACCATCGTCGTAGTCGGGGTCGAAGTCGCCGTAGTGCATGGTGGCGACGGCGTAGCCGCGGTCGAGGGCGGTGGCGATCGGCCAGCGGCTCGACTCGGTACCGCGGTTCTGCTCACTGGCTCGGTTGTCGGGATGGCTGCCCTTGGGCTGGTCGCGGAACCAGCCGGTGTTGAGGCGGATTTCCGGTTCCGGGCTCACGGCGTGATTGCCGCCGAAATTGAAACCGAGAAATGCGGGCACGGGTGATTCGGGGGTCGCCTTCGTGGGCAGATAGACAAGTAACTCGGCCTGAATGGCATTTTCGCCCTCGCCCAGATGGAGCAGGTACTGCTCGCGGCGGCCTCGGCCCTCCAGGACGTTTGCGGATGACTCGACTTGCTCGATGCGCAACGGGACGATGGCTTCGGGTGTCCTGCCGTAGACCTGCTGGGCGAAGATGTCGAGCAATTGAGGCCGGCGGTTGCTGAACCATTGCTGGGCGGAGGTGACGGCGGTGCCGTCGGCCATCACCAGGGGGTCGGGCAAGGTGTAGGCGGGGACCTTGGATTCGTCGTAGTTACCGTCCGGCGGATTTTGCACTGATTCGGCGTTGGCCATGATGGCTCCACTGGATGCGGCCAGAGCCGTCATTCCGGCGAGGAAATCGCGGCGGTTGGGCTGTCCGTTTTCGCTCATGGTTGCCTATCTCCCAGGTTGCGTCGCGCCAACACTCAGAAACCTCTGTGAGCGAGCATAACGCGCCGGCACGGCGAGGGAGATGGGATCGGGCGAGCGGATTGCTGTCGTTGGCGAGTCGTTGCGAATCGCCTTGCACGGAGGTGAACGTGGACAATCCTTCGGGGGGTGATCGCAGTCAGGCGAGGATGGCCTTGACGGGGTGGTGTTCCTCGACGCCCGTGAGGCGAAGGTCGAGGCCCTGGAATTTGACCGAGAGGCGTCGGTGATCGATGCCCAGGCAGTGGAGGATGGTGGCGTTGAGGTCGTGGATGTGGACCGGGTTCTCGGTGATGTTGTAGCTGAACTCGTCGGTTTCGCCGTAGACCAGTCCGGGCTTGATGCCACCGCCGCACATCCAGGTGGGGAAACACTTGGGGTGGTGGTCGCGGCCGTAGTTGTCCTTCGTCAGGCCGCCCTGGCAATAGACAGTGCGTCCGAACTCGCCGCCCCAGATGACGAGCGTGTCTTCGAGCAAGCCGCGCTGCTTAAGGTCGGTGACGAGGGCGTAGCAGGCCTGGTCGACGTCCTTGGTCTGGCGGGGCAGTTCGTTGACGAGGTCGCCGTGCTGGTCCCAGCCTCGGTGAAAAATCTGAACGAAGCGGACGTCGCGCTCGGCCAGTCGGCGGGCGAGCAGGGCGCAATAAGCGAACGAGCCGGGCTTGTTCACGTCCTCGCCGTAGAGGTCGAGAATGTGCTTCGGCTCCCTGGAGAAGTCGGTGAGGTCGGGGATGGAGCTTTGCATGCGGAACGCCATCTCGTACTGGGCGATCCGGGCCTGGGTCTCGGGGTCGGCCAGCTCGTCGTATTCTCTCTGATTGAGCTGGGCGAGGGTGTCGAGCATTGTGCGGCGGGTGTTCCGGTCGACGCCGGGCGGATTGGTCAAATAGAGTACGGGGTCTCCCTTGGAGCGGAAGGCCACGCCTTGATACTTGCTGGGCAGGTTGCCCGAGCCCCAGAGGCGGTTGTATAGCGCCTGAGCGTTGGCCTTGGACGACCAGGAGGGGATCATGACGACGAACGAGGGCAGATCGTCGTTCATCGTGCCCAGCCCGTAATTGAGCCAGGCGCCGAGGCTGGGACGACCAGGGAGCTGGTTGCCGGTGCAGATATAGGTAACGGCGGGATCGTGATTGATCGCCTCGGTCCAGACGGTTTTGATCAGGGCGAACTCGTCGACGATCTTCGAGGTCCAGGGGAGCAATTCGCTCACCCAGGTTCCGGCCTGGCCGTATTGCTTGAAAGAGAACTTGGAGGGAGCGATCGGGAAACGGGCCTGGCCGCTGGTCATAGTTGTGAGCCGCTGACCCATGCGGATGCTTTCGGGCAGGTCCTTGTCGTACCATTCGCCCATGGTTGGCTTGTAGTCGAGCAGGTCCAACTGGGCAGGGCCGCCGTTCATATGGAGATAAATCGCACGCTTGGCCTTGGGGGCGAAGTGCGGCAGTCCCGGCAAG
>JBGSYY010000104.1:0-8807 GCA_041750675.1 Isosphaeraceae bacterium
CCTCAGCCTCTCGGTCCTCGTCCCCGCCTTCTTCCTCGTGGGCGGCCTGATCGCCTTGGTCCAGACCGGCAACCCCCGCACCCTCCTCTCCTGGCGAATCGCCAGCATCCCACTCGCCGCCGCCCTCGCCGCCCTCTGGTCGCTCTTCGCCATCCTGGCCCTCCTCTGGGCCGCACCCGTCCTCATGCTCGTCGACCAGTCCCGCCGCCTCCGCATCCTCATGTCACGCCTAGACACCGCTCGCGTCAATCAGCCTCCCCCAGTGCCCGAATCCATCCCAGGCGATGAAAACGATATGCGGATATCGTCATAAACCAATACTCACTCCGATTCCGGCCTTAGCAACTTCTCTATGCGCGTCATCGCCGGATCCATCCCCGCCAACCGACGCGCCCGCAAATGCCCCGCCAGCATCCGCAAATCATCCGCCGTATCCACGTCGTACCAGGGCGGCAACACCGCCAACGACCGCCCCGACCTCTCCAGCCGTTCCACCGTCTGCGCCAGCACGTCCGGCGTGCTCCAGTCGATCCCTTCGCCAAAAATCGGCGGCACCGGAGGCTGGCACCCCACCAGGTAATATCCCCCATCCGTCGCCGGACCAAGCACCACATCCTTGTATTCCAGCAACAAAAACGCCGACACCACAAAGCTCGCATCCAGTGTCGGACTATCACACCCGATCACCACCACACGCTTCGCCCCCTCGGCAAACTCCCCCGCGATAAACCCTGCCATCCGCGCCCCCAGATCCCCCTCCACCTGCGGCTGTAACGCAAACGACGCCGGTACCCGCGCATCAAACCAGGGCCCCGCCTCAGGCGGATCATAAACCAGCACCCGCCGCCCCCCCTCCGCCAGAATCTCGCTCCCCCCCCACTGCTCCACCGCGTCCAGCATCAACGTCTCCGCCACCTGGGCCGCGCGTTCCGCCCCAAGCGCCGGTATCAAGCGAGTCTTCACCCGTCCCGCAATCGGCTGCTTCGCAAACAGTCCCAAAACACTCGATTCCGGAAGCGGCCAAGGCATCGTCGTCCCCTTCTCAACAATCCGTGCATTCCCAACACTCGCCGATCCCGCTCGCCCAAACCCGGCGAGACGAGCTTGACGACCCATCCCCTTTCCGGTACCTCAGACCTTCAAGGTCTCGGAAGCTCAATCGCATCTGCAAGAGCATTGTCGCCGATCGGTCGAGATCATCGCGATCCTTGACCAGCCCCAAAATTCAATCGAATAGAGTGGCTCGCCCGATGTCCGGTTCCGATCTAACCCCCTGGCTCACCCGGCACGACCTCGCCTCTCGTCAGATCTCCTACGCGCAAAACTTCGAAGACATCCTGCTCGCCCGCGCCTTCCCGGCCCACACTGGCTTCTACATCGATGTCGGTGCCAACCACCCCGTCTTCCACTCCGTCACCAAGCGCTTCTACGACCTCGGCTGGACCGGCATCAATATCGAGCCAAACCCCCGCCTCTTCGCCTCGCTTGCACAGGAACGACCCCGCGATATCAATCTCAACCTCGGCGTCTCCGACACCCACGGCTCGCTCACCTTCTACGAAGTCCTCGACCACCGCCACGGCTGGTCCACCTTCCATCCCGACGCCGCCGCCGCCTATCGCCGCCAGGGCGTCCGCGTCGCCGAACGCCCCGTGCCCGTCACCACCCTGGCATCCCTCTGCGCAACTCACGCTCCACCCTCAAACACCATCGAATTCCTCAAAATCGACGCCGAGGCCTTCGAGCTTCAAGTCCTCCGCGGACACGATTGGACCCGCTGGCGACCCCGCGTCGTACTCGTCGAAGGCGCGCTCCCCGGCCCCGTGGCCGAATGGGAACCCGTCCTGCTCAGCCGCGACTACCTCTTCGCCGCCTTCGACGGCATCAACCGCTATTACGTCCGCGCCGAGGACCGCCCCCTGCTCGACACCTTCACCGCCCCCGTCAACGCACTCGACAACGCAGTTTCGTATGAATACCTGAGACTCGCCACCCCTCCCCAATGGCCCTGGACCCACGTCGAGCAATCCGCCCGAGCCTACGTCCGAAACCGCCCCCACCTCCACTCCCTCGCCCGCCGGATACTTCGACGCCAAAACACGCGTTCATAACAACACGCCGGCTGACCCCTCGGACATCCCCACCCGCATCTCCGCAGTTTGCCTCAAGCCCTTCCACTTCACTCCCAGGACCAGAACACACACCGAAAAACAGAAACACGATTGAGGCAACGCTCGCCGGCCCTTGCTAAACTGAGCCAGGAGAGCAAACCTCTCCGCACCTTGATTCGACACGGAATCGGAGGCGCGACATGAGCGAACACAGCACACGCGACGCAGCGCAACGTATTCACTTCTTCACAGGCCGTCTCCTCACCGCCGACGACCTGCACCGCGAACAAAACTATCAACGTGACCGCCAACGCCGTCACAACCTCGCCTTTCTCGGCTGGGGAGTCGCGCGCGGCCTGGGCGTCCGCGTCGATGCCGAATCCCAGTCCGTCCTCGTCGCGCCCGGTGCCGCCATCGCTCCCGACGGCGAAGAACTTCACGTCGTCGCCCCTCTACGCACCAAGCTCCCCGCCGAAGGTGGAACCTGGCTCGTCGTCCTCCAGCGCCAGGAATCCCCCATCGATCCCACTCCCTCACCAAGTGGAACCGACCACCAAGACTTCAACACCATCCTCGAGGACGTGGGCCTCAGCCTCGCCTCAAGTGAAAACTGCGCCCACGGCGTCCCCCTCGCCCGAGTCCGCCGCGGCCGCTCTGGCTGGGTCCGTGACCCCAAGTTCCGAGCCAGACGCATCAAATAGTCCTGTAATGTGTGTTCGCTCTAAATCCCTCCCACGGAACGCGGACTGCCCCCATCGTCTTCCGGGCCACCTCTCCCCATGCCGCGCGATCGCCCCGCCAACTCCCGCTCATACGCCGCCGCCCTCCGGTGCAGCGTCCAATCCTCGAGCCACGCCCCAATGACCACCGGACCAAACACAATCAACCCCACCGCCAGTCCCACCGTCGGCGAGCCAAACGCCGTCAAGATCCCGAAAATGATCGACCCAATCCCCAGCGCTACCAACGTCAACGCCCACGTCACCCCCCGAAGCCGCCCAAGCTGATCCGGCAACGGCTCCAGCTCGGGACGCAATCGCCCCAGCCGACGCCCCCACCACGCCCGCCGCGCTACCCACTCAGAATCTTCGATATCATCATGGCTCATAATGTCAACGCTCACTCCAATCCTAACCCAAGCAACTCATAACCCCAGCCCTAACGAAGCAACTCGCACTAGCCAGTCGCAAGGCACCACGAACGCTTCAGCCCCAACGGGGCAACTTCATACAAGCCTGGGGCAACGCCCCAGGATCACGCCGATCCATATTACCCCAGCCCCAACGGGGCGACTCATACGAGCCAACACCAACGCCCTCGGAACCCGCAAAACCGACACCCCCAATCGAACCACTCCTCTCCCCACCCCCACTCCCCCATCACTTCGCCTCCGCCACCAACTCCCAGTGCAACCCCCCGCTACGCCCATCCAGCACCAGCACCGACCCCTCAGCGCTCTTCTCCATCACGACCTCACCCACCCGCACCCCCGCACCATCCAACGCATACGCCTTCACACCCGCGCGACCCCGCCACGTCACCCGACCCTGTACCGCCTCCACACGCATCGGCCCCGCCCCCCACCGCCCCGGCCAGGTGCGACAGGCATCCGCATACGTCAGTCCAGTCGGCTGCACGCGCGCCACCGCCGTCACCAGCAACCGCTCCGCCTCGCCAATGGGCTTCACCCCCAGCGACGACACCGCAATCGTCGCCCCCGGCGTCTCCACTTCAAGCGTAACCGCACTCAATTTCGCCGTCCGACGGTCAAGCAACGTCCCCAACGCCTGCGTGAACGCGGTATCAACCGAAAACCGCGCCGCCCCCGGATCCCACGCCAGCACCGCCCCTGCCCGGCCCCCTCGCCCTCCATTCCCCACCGCCCCGCGCAGAAATAGCGACGCCCCGTGCGGCAGCATCGCAAACACCGCTGGATTCGCGTTCACCACCTCGGGCAGAGCAAAAAGATCCGTGCTTCCCGCCGTCCCGGTGGGTGCGGCCCCCCAGCTCTCCGGATAGGGAAACACCCCCCGGCGCACCACCGCGTCCCACCCTTCGTCCGTCCCCATCGCCGTCCCCAGCAATAAGTCCGCCCCTTCAAAGGGCATCGCCCACAACCCCTCGCCACGGTGCGCCCACTGCCCCACCAAGTAAGGTCGATCCTTCCGCCGCTTCCGACCCGCCAGGCTCGTCAAACTCCCCTCAGCCTGACCAACCATCGATCGCCGTGCCCCCGACGCATACAGCGGTGCCGACCAAAACAATCGATCCTCAATCACGTCCAGCCCCGCCGCACCCTGCGCCGCCCCAAACTCAGGCTCACGCCGCCAGTGGCTCACCCCCGCGATCGGAACCCTGATCCCAAGCGTCCGCAGCAACTCCGCCATCGCCGTCCATTGCTCGCTCTCCAACGCCTGCCACAACCGACGCCCCGACCCCAACGCCCGACGCTCCGCAATCCCACGCAACACCGCCCGCGACTCCGCCGGCAACCCATCCGGATCATCCAGCAACGCAAACGCCGTCTGCTCTCCCGAAAGCGTCAACCACGCCAGCGCCGGCTCATCCTTCAACGCTCGTCCCGTCTCCGGATTCACATGCGCCAGCAACGCCTCCGCCCACGCCAGTATCACCCCCTTCGCCGTTGGATCAAAGGCCGTCGCCGCTCCTCCCCCCGGCGGCAACGCCCCACCTCCCGGCACCGCGTCTCCCTCACGAAACCGTCGCCCACTCACCAAATCAATCGCCACATAAACACCCCTCGACGCCAATGCCGCCACCAGATGATCAAACCGCCCCAGCAGCTCCGCATCCAGCGTCACCGTGTCCACCGCTGTGTCGTCGAGCAAGCTCCGCCCAGGACCATACGGCGCGTCCAGCTCCACCAAGTGCGCCAGATTCACTCCCCGACGCGCCAGATTCTCCGCCAGCAAATCCGCACTCGCGCGATCAACCACCGCCAGCGGCGGCAACACCACCACCCCATAAAAACGCGCGGGACTCCCATCCGCAAACATCAGCCGACCCTGCCTCACCCCCACAAACCCATGCCGACCCGCCGGCGCGTCCAGCAACCCCGAGGCATCCAGCGCCGTGCCGGCCTCAATCCGGCCACCTGCCGACGCCGCATAGTCAAACCACCCCAAATCCGTGTCGATCTCCGCATGATACGGCCGCCATCGACCCACCCCCGCCTCCGGCGACGCTTTCACCTCAAGATCATCAATCCACAGCGTCCCCACATTGTCCGTCTTATCAAACTGAAGCACCGCCCGCGCCGCCCCCGCCGGAACCCTCACCTTTGCCGTCAAACCCTGCCAGCCCGTGCTGCCCGAAAACCGAAACAAACGCGCCCCAGCCGCCGAGCCCGCCAGCGGTTGCCCACCTTCATCCACGAAGTAAATCTCACCCACCGCCCCACCCCCACCCCGCAGCCCGCTCGTCCGCGCCTGCAACCGCACCTCAAGCGCGTCAATCCTCCGCAACGGAACCGCCAGCACCGCCTGCCCTCGATCCCCCGATCGACTCAGCTCCAAACACGAGGCCGACCCATTCCCCGGCATCGCCCGCCGCGCCGACCCCTCCACATTCCAGTGCTCCGGCCTCGGATCACCCAGCTCCAGATCCCCGTTCAGCACCAGATTCTCCGTCTCCACCCCGCCCACCGGCACCAGGTCAATCGTCATCCCATCAATCCGCAACGTCCCCGTCGCACCAAAAAGCCCCGTCGACAAAATCGCGTCCCGGCTCGAAGGCGGCACGTTCAAGCGTATCGCCACCCGAACCCAGCGCCCCGCCGGCAACGTCCGAAGATTCCACGGCCCCATCGTCGCCCGTCCCACAATCGTCAGCGACTCATCCAGCAAATCAATCACCAGACCCGGATCTTCGCCAATCCGCTCCCCACCCGCGATCGCGTCCACCTGTACCCACAGCCCAATCACCACCGCCTCGGTCGTTCGACCATCCACCCCAAACGCCCGACTCATCCGCGCCGGCCGACCTCGTCGCTCCGCGTCAAACCGCAACGCCGTCGGACCATCAATGCCCGTCCCCGCCTCCAACCGCGCATCACGCGCGTTATACCACCCATCCGGAACCCCATCCCCATCCTCGTCCACTTCAAAATCCTGCCGCGCCGGCGGCCCCGGCCTCACCACCAATGCCGCGTCCTGATAACCCCCCGCCCAGACGATCGGGCAGACCATCATCACCGCAAACGCCATGAGCCCTGATTGAGCAAGCTGCCTTTTCTGCATTCCCGGAAAAGAGCGCCGACAGGCGGGCACTCGCCTTTCGTGACCCGTCATCCCCGCGCAGGCAGAGATCCAGCGGGCAAGCCCCGCAAGGGATCCAATCCCGCGAAGAATTCCTCGTGACCAGCTCATGACCCAGTTCCACCCGAAGCCGGAAGTGACATCGCTCCGGATACCGCCTGATAAACTCGCCCATGCCGCATCAGCCAATCAACGTCCCCACGCCGCGCATGCGCCTCAACGTCCCGAAGATGCTCGATCGTATGCGGCTCGTAACACGGCTCACTCGGATCAGCATCCGGGATCACCAGTTCCACATCGACGGCGACCACGTATCGGTCGGTGTGAATCCATCGGGTACGTGGGACTCGTTTGCCTGGAATTTGCATGGTATTTAGAACTCGTCAAGCTCATGAACCGTCACCAACTTGGCAACGTCGATCGACTTTAGATACGCCCAGACCATCTTCACCTCGGTTCCTTCCGGCAGCATCAGACTAAGCTCGACCACCGGATTCGGACGGGATGAGGAACGCTCACGCAGCACGATCGCATCGTCCATTTCCGCCAGTAGTTGCCATTCCATGATGCCACGCTCTTCCAGTCGCTCAGAGGCGTGTAGACCAATGACATACCGGTCCTCTTGGAGACATCGTTGAATCTTTTCAGCAAGACGACCCATCTCCTCTCTCCGAAATCCGCCTTTTCAGGGGGCAGGAGCCAGGAAATGTATGGGGCGAAGCGGAAATCGTCGTCGCGCATCGTCTTCAAGCCGGCCATAGTACTCAACCCAAAGATCGAAGAATTTTTCAAGATCTACAAGTGTAATCTTTCGATTCTGCTGGGCGCGAGCCTCGTCATAAGCATCCTTGGTAAACGTCGAAGTCGTCACGAAAAGTCCCACATCGTCCTGGCCAAGTAACGCCATAAAGGACCGCAGGCCCTCCACCGAAACGCTTTGGGCAATCCGTTTAACTTGCACCTTGATCCGTGGTGGCCGCGTTCCGAGCGGATCGCTCCACGCCAGAATATCAACTCCCCCATCTTTTCCCGGTGGCGAGATCCACGACAGGTGATAGCCCATCGCCTTCAAGAGCGATCCTACAAGCTCCTGAAATTCATAAGGGTTCATCTCACGCAAGTATTGCTCGATCTCGTTCCAGGCTTGTTCCTCAGCTTTCTCAAACGTGATGCTGAACGCCTTCTCAGTCGGGAGGTTCTCGATCTCCTCCTCGAGAACATCGTCGCTCTCCGGCTCACGCTGGCTTGCCTTCCACTCGTGATAGAGCTTGACGGCTTGCTTGTAGAACATCTCCGGATCGGTGAATTCCGAGTAAGCCTTCTTTCCCGCCTCCGTAATGGTCCAGCGCCCCTTTTGTTTGAAGAGCCATCCCGCCTTCACACAATCAATGGTGGAAAACCTGACAATGTTCTCGAATCGTTGCCCACCGGACGGATAATGCCCTGCCTCATAATCAGATAATGTTACGTGCTTGCGAAGGTCTTCAAGTGCCTCCCGCGCGGGCAACCCTTCCGGTAAGGGTATCAAGATCTTGAAGAGAATCCTCAGAAACTCCCCGGTCCTCCGACGGGTCACATCTGGCATGGCGAAACACACCCCTCCCAGGAGATACGGGCCTCCAAGGAAACCCTCACTTATCGGAACCCGTTTGATTCTTCCGCGCCTCCGCCGCCTCCTTCTGCGCCCGCCCCGTCATCGGCACATACAACGTCGACTTCAACTTCTCCCCCGCATCCAGCTTCCCATCCTTCTTGATGAACCGATACACCGCCTGGTCATAGCGCGTCCCCAGCGGCACAATCACCCGCCCGCCCTCCTTGAGCTGATCCACCAGCGGCTGCGGCACCTTCTCCGGCGCGCACGTCACAATCACCGCGTCAAACGGCGCCGCCTCCGGCCATCCCGCATACCCATCGCCCACTCGTGTATTCACGTTATCATATCCTAACTCCTTCAAGATCTTCGCCGCGCCCTCGCCCAGCGACTTGTGTATCTCCACCGAATACACATCCTTCACCAGCCTCGACAAAATCGCCGCCTGAAACCCCGACCCCGTCCCCACCTCAAAAACCCGATCCGTCGGCTCCGGCCGCAACGCCTCCGTCATGAACGCCACCTCAAACGACGCCGTGATCGTCTGCCCCTCCCCAATCGGTATCGACTCATCCTCATACGACAGCCGCCGCGACTCCGCCGGCACAAACCGATGCCGCGGCACCTCCCGGAACGCCGCCAGCACCCGCTCGTCCTTGATCCCTCGCTCCGCCAGGTGCCGCTCCACCATCCGAACCCGCGCCGCCGCCCACGGATCGTCCCCCTTCTCCTGTCCCACCAGCCGACCCACCGCCCCCGTCACCCCGACCACCACCATCACCACCACACTCAATCCCAACACGCTCCGCTTCATCTGAGTCCCTC
>JBGSYY010000105.1:0-3674 GCA_041750675.1 Isosphaeraceae bacterium
CCCCCCCACACTCCCCCCAGCCTCCATCACCCCCCCTTCGCGCACAAAAATACCGAGTCCCCTTCCGACGCCGAAACCCTCGCCGAGATCCACGACATCCTTACCCTCCTCACCACCTCGAGAACCGCCCCGGCCTCCTGTTGAGGTTCATTTTGTCCGGTTCCGTTGGTGTCATCCCCGCGCAGGCGGGGATCCAGAGGTTTCGCCGCCCTCTCGCAGGATCCCCGCCTGCGCGGGCAAACCCATATCGGAACCGAACAAGCTGAGGCTCAGTAAAGCAACCGATACTCGCCCACGTCGCCCCGCTCCCCCTGCGCGCCAAGATCACCCAACGATCCCCTACTTCCCAAGCAAGCCGACCCAAGCCCAATCGCAAACAAATTTCATCTATCCATCCAATGTTCATACCATAACTGAAACATAAGTAAAGTCCACAGCGGCTTCCGATGGTCGCTCGTACCCGCCCGATGCTCGGCGATCAACCGGCCAACCGCCTCCGGTCGAAAGATCCCCTGCGCCCTCAGCCGATCCGGCCCAAGCCGCTCATCCAGCAAATGCGAAAGCGGTCCGCGCAGCCACCGCGCCACCGGAATCCCGAACCCCTTCTTGCTCCGCGTCAACACCGACGTCGGAATCTTCCCCGCCGCCGCACGCTTGAGTATCCGCTTCGACTGCCCCCCCCTCCGCTTGTACCCAATCGGAAAGGCAATCATCCGTTCCGCCAGAGAGGCGTCCAAGAGCGGCGCGCGAACCTCCAACCCACAGGCCATGCTCGCCCGATCCACCTTGAACAAAATATCCTCGGGTAAATACGTGTCCTGGTAAAGTCGCAGCGATTCCTCCAGCGGCTCCAGCCGCGTTCGCGCAATCAGATGAAGCCCACGGTCAAGATGCTCTTGCTCCACATCAACAACAGGCCGCTCAACCAGCAACTCATCGATCTCCGCACCCGAGAACGACCCCAGCCACCGCTGATGCGCCAGAAGCAACGGCTCTTCCGCCCCCCGCAGGAACTGCTTCACCTTGAAATCAAAGCTAAAATTCCGATGGTCCACCGGCAACCGCCGCGCCGCCCCACGAGCCAGCCACTGCGCCGAACGGGGCAACCGCGCAAAGAACCGAGCCGCCCGCTCCGCCGCGAACGTGGGATACCCCGCCAGAATCTCATCCGCCCCATCCCCACCTAAAACGACCTTGACATGTTCACGAGCGAATCGACTCAGCAAGTGTGTCGGCAAGACAGACGCATCACCAAACGGCTCATCAAGCCAGGACGCCACCTCCGGCAGCAGCTCATAAACCGACTCCGCCGAAAACACCCGTTCGTGGTGATCCGTCCCCAGATGCACGGCCGTCGCTCGCGCATGGGCCGATTCGTCAAAGCTCGGATCTTCAAACCCGATCGAGAATGTCCGAACGTTCCGCGCCGGTTCGATCTCGCAAAGCGCGGCTGCCACACTCGACGAATCCACACCGCCCGAGAGAAACACGCCGATCGGCACATCCGCCCGCCGGTGCCGGTCCACCGCCGACCGCAGGTCCGACCAAAGCGCCGCCGCCGTCTCGTCAAATCGCGATTCGGGCAACTCACTCGCATACTGCGGAGGACTCCAATAGCGGCGCATTTCCTGTCGGCCGCCACGCCAGATCAGCAAATGACCGGGCGGAAGCTTGCGAATCCCCCGCCAGATCGAATAGGGAGTGGGCAAATACTCATAAAAGAGATAGCGCGCCAGACTATCATGATCGAGACCACGAGGCACCTCGGGATGCTCAAGCAATGCCTTCGGCTCCGACGCAAACGCCAGTCCGCCTCCAGGCAGGTCGGCCAGATAGAGCGGCTTCTGTCCCATCCGGTCACGAGCCAGAATCAACATTCCTGTGCGCGAATCCCAGATCGCCAGCGCAAACATCCCATTAAGCCGCTCTGCGAATTGTTCGCCCACCTGCTCGTAAAGATGAACTATCGATTCCGTGTCACTCGTCGTCCGATAGACGTGCCCCTGCTCGATCAATTCGCGGCGCAGCGGCTCCTCGTTGTAAAGCTCGCCGTTGTATGTGATCCAGATCGAGCCATCCTCGTTGGCCATCGGCTGCGCGCCGCCGGCCAGGTCGATGATCGCAAGCCGCCGATGCCCCAGCGCCGCCGGCCCGTCGACATGAAACCCATCCCCGTCCGGCCCGCGATGCGCAAGCCGCGCGGTCATCCGCTCAAGCACAGCGCGATCCGCCACACGGCCGCGACCTTCGACGAATCCGGCGATTCCGCACATACGTTAACGTCGACCAATGCTCTGGGAGTGAAACTCGGTCACAGATGGCGGAGAGAGGAACCCGAGGGAGAGGGCAGGTTGTGCCATATCCTAGCCGATCCCAGCGCCCCGAACCAACCCGCCTAGGCCTCCAGCACCCGGCACACCGCTTCCAGAAAGAAGAACTCCCCCCACATCACCGACTCGTCCACACCCAGTCCCTTATGCTTGTGATAAACCCCATGCTTCAGCACACCCTGCCAGTCGATGTCGTTCCACGACAGATACCGATCGCTGCAAAGCGTATCCAGTATCCGCAGCGTTGCCCTTCGGTAACGCTCCGCACGGGCCGGATCAGCCACCAGACTCGCAAGCTGCCACAACCCCGATGCGGCAATCGCCGAGGCACTCGAGTCGTCAATCCTCTCCGGCCCTTCAGGTGCGTCGAAGTCCCACGGAGCAACCCCCGAGTCCGGCAGACGCTCCAGAAAATGGTCAGCATTCCTGACTGCCACAGCCAGGTCGGCCGGATCACTCGTGTAACTGAATACCGTGCCGAATCCATAAAGCGACCACGCCAGCCCCCGCGACCAGTCACTCTCGCCGCTCAACCCCTGATGCGTGCTCTGATAAAGGAATGTGCCGGTCTCGGTGTCAAACGTACCCTCATGCGCGGTGCCGCCGTTCGCTCGCACCAGGGTCCGCTCGGTCGTCCGACAGTGCGTCACCGCAAGCTGCCAAAGCGCATCGTCCGAAGTCTCGCGTGCTGCGTAATAGACAATCGGCACGTTCATCATGATGTCTATGAACAGACTCTGCGGCCCGATGAACGATGCAATGTATCCGCCGCGCGGCTGAAACCGTCCGGCCAGCGTCCGCCCAGCCGTGATCAGCACGTCGTTCAGCGCGGCCTCGCCGGTCATCCGATACCACGGCAGATACGAGTTCAAGAAGATGAACCCCAGATCATGAACATCGCCGTCATGCTTCTTGTGCTCGATCAGCCGCGAGTGCCGCTCGGCTTCGCCACGCCAGAAGTCATCTCCGGTTCGCGTGTGGAGCAGCCATTGCATGCCGACCAGAAACCCCGCGCACCAGTCGGTCCAGGCCTCCCCTTCGTGCCGCCAGCGGCCCTTGTTGGTGTACATCGGGAAGAAGCCGGGCTCACCCTTGATCAGGGCACGCACGCGATCATCGGCCAGAGCCACCGCCCGCTCCAGACGAGGGCGAAGCGCTGCGATGTCCGTGTTCGGAATGTCACGCATGGAATAAGAGAATGTCAATGAAAGAAAGTGATTCAAATCACATAGCCATCATCGGGCGTCGTGCCCGGCGCAACGCTCAGGATATGCCGAAGCTGCTCGGCCGTGATGTTGCCACCGCTCAGCATGATCCCAACCTTCCGCCCGGCCAGCGCCTCAC
>JBGSYY010000106.1:0-11581 GCA_041750675.1 Isosphaeraceae bacterium
CCCCTTCCGCGACGGCCCCGATGAAGCCGCCGCCGCCGGCGTCGTTGCCATCATCCAGCCCGGCGGCTCCAAGCGCGACCGCGAAACCATCGACGCCTGCGACGAACACAACATCGCCATGCTCTTCACCGGCCACCGCCACTTCCGCCACTAGGCCGGTCACGGCTCACTGTTCCCACAACGCCACCCCACCCCGCTCGATCCCACTCTCCGGGTATCATCGGTGTGAGTGACCCTGTTCACAGCGGAACCACCGACCAAGACTTCGGAGACGCGCCCCTATGGAGTTCACCCTGCGCCTGGCCGAGGTCCTCTTCGATGGACGCCTCGTCCGTCTCCAGTTCTCCGCTCCGGTCGCGCCCGAAGTCGAAAGCGCCCCCGACTGGCGGCCCGCCGCCCTCGAAAACCTCCACGCCACCGCCAACGGAATCCCTCTCGAACCGCTCGGCTCCATGTGCGTCGATTGGTCCATCCTCGCCGAAAACGAATGGGAGGAGCCAGCCGACAAGGCAACCCTCGAAGGCAGCTTCCTCGCTCGCGTCGAATACGTCGATCGCGACGGCAAGCAAGCCGAGCTTTCTTCCATCTACGCCACGCTCGACTCCGGGAAATCCGCCAAGGAACTGCTGCCCGGCTCCGTCTGGAACCTTCGACTCCCCTATCCCGTGCCCACCGGCCAAACCGCGAGAGTCTATCTCACCAATCCCCAGGCCAACTCCAACAGCTTTCAGCGCATCGCCGAGGGCCTCCCCCCGGGCACCCAGGTCTACTCCATCCAGTCCTCCCGCACCGTCGCCAACGGCCCCCCGCCCCAGCCGCTCACGTCCTGGGTCCTCCATGCTCTCGTCCCCGAAGGCCAAATTCTCACGCAAGGCCAGTCCGTCAAAATCGACGTGCCCCCCACCCTGCTCCGCACCTCGACCAGCTCAACCGCCCCTGCCTCTCAAACCGCCGTCAACCGCTCACTCGTCGGTCCCGATGGCTTCTCCTCCGCCGCTCTCGGCCAAAATCGCCTGACCGTCCACGTCTCCGCCTCCCACGGCGACGACAAAGCGCCCGGCACACCCACCCGCCCCGTTCGCTCGGTAGGCATGGCCTTCCAGCTCCTCCAGAAAGCACCCTCGGCACCCGCCACGATCCGCCTCCTCCGCGGCGACCGCTTCTTCGAGGATATCTGGCGGCCCCACTGGAAAAACGACCAGTTCGACCTCCTCGTCATCGAAGACTACTGGGACGATACGTTCGGTGCCGACCCACAAACCCGTCCCATCGTCGTCGGCAAGCAAAAAAACAGCCCCATCTCCTGGCACGGCGGTCACGCCCCACAGATCGGCCCGATCCTCATCCGCCGAATCCACTGGTCCGAATGCCGCGTCGTGCCCGTCAACGGCGGCCGCGCCTGGATCTTTGACGACTGCCTCTTTGAACGAGCCCCCATCGGCCTCCAGGCCGTCGGCCAGTACTCGCTCTCTGAGGTCGTCTTCCTTCGTTGCATCCTGATCGACGCCGCCGACGACCGCGATCGGATCCAGGCCCTCTTCTGCCACCACGGGCGGCGTGTGCTCATCTCCCAGTGCGTCGTCGACCGTTGCGGCTACATCCGCCGCGACTTCAGCCGCCGTAACGTCTTCAGCCACAACCTCTACATGCAGACCAGCATCGGCGAAGTCGCCATCTGGGGGAGCTGGGTCATGCGCGGCGGCAGCCACGGCATCCAGCTACGGTCCAATGGCCTGATCAGCCGCTGCGTCTTCAACCGCAACGCTCTCGGCACATTGCTGGGCCGAAGCGGCACCCAGTCCCAAAATCTGATCCTCCACTCCGACGATATCGGCCCCAAGCTCCTCCGTGGCTGGGGCGCCGGCCTGGGCAACGACGTCACGCCCGGCTACAGCCAACGCCTCGAAGGATGCCTGATCCTTAACTCCCTGGGCGGCAGCGCCCGCGCCATCGACCTCGGCGACGAGGGTAATACCAGCGAGCCGCCCCGCATCGTCAAGGAGATTCGTCACAATCTCGTCCTCAACCACGGACGTGTCATTCAAATAGGCGGTATCGGCCGTCGTTGCCTGATCCATTCCAACGTCTTCAACGCCATTCCCAGCGATACCGTCTACGCCTTCAAGCCCATGGACAATGCCACCTTCGCCAACCTCAGCGTCGATCTCAACGTCTACTCTATCCCCGAACGCTCAACCTTCCTCACCTCCGCCCCCGTCCCCTCACGCGAAGATTGGATTCGTACCGGCCGCGATCAGCACTCCACCTTCCGCCGCGCCCCATCCTCAACCTCACGCTACAGCCTGGACGACTACGCACGCGCCCAGAAACTCGGCGATACCGAGGCCGCGCTCCTCGCCGCCCTTCGCGGACGCAAACCCGGCGAATGGGCGCCCTGGTATTCTCCGTTCCCAGCCTACGAAGCCTTCCTCGAAGCCTACCGGCCCAAGGAATCCCTGGGCCAGGAGGCCGGTCCCTGGAGCTTCCTCACTCGACCCGCGAAGCCCGCCTGAGCATATCGCCTCAAGCCGTAGGGAAAAGCGGCAGAGCCGCGAACCCCGCCCCCAGCACCTGCTCGGCCGGCAAGCCCAGCCAGTTCTCAAGCAGGGCCGCGTAAACCTGTCGAAAATCGGTGTGATGTCGCAGGTCGCCATCGTCCAGATCATCAAAACTCGGATGCTCGCCAATCAACCCCGGCCGGGCCATCGGACCCAGCACGAAGATCGGCTCCGCCGCGCCATGGTCAGTCCCCGACGACGCATTTTCAGCCACCCGCCGGCCAAACTCACTGAACACCAACACCGAGACCCGGCCGCCCTCCCCCTTGCCGTTCAAATCCGCATCAAACGCACCGAGCGCATCGCCCAACTCCGTCATCAGCGCCGCGTGCGAGCCAAGCTGGTTCGCATGTGTGTCGAATCCGTCGAGTGTCGTATAAAAAATCCGCGTCCCGAAATCGGAACGAATCAGCCGCGAAATCAGCTTCAACCGCCGTCCCAGCCCACTCTCGGGATACTCGGATCCATCCGTCCCCGAATCCGCGGCCGCTTCAAGCCGCTCACTCGCCGCCTGCGCCGCCAGACTCGTTCGACGCACAAACGCCAGTAGCCGATCATCGTCCGACTCGCCCTCGCCGCGTCCCGTCAGCCGCGCCCCTTCCCGAAGCTTCAAGTCTTCCAGCGAGTCGATCGAGACGGCCTGCGACTGAACCGCCTTGAGCGCCAGCGACGACTGACGCCCACCCACATGAATCGCCGGCGTGGTCCCGTCACGTGCCGGCCGAAGGTCCAGCGCGCGTCCCAGCCAGCCGGTCGAAAGCGAATCGGCCGCGTTGTCAACCCGCGCCGTCTCCCAGATCTCCATCGACCGGAAGTGCGAACGATCAGGATTGGGATAACCCACTCCCTGTACGATCGAAAGCCTCCCCTTCTCAAGCACATTGCCCAGCTTGCCCAGCCCCGGATGCAGGCCGATCTCATCGCTGACCTTCACCACCTGGCTCGACGGTATCCGCAACACCCGCCGCCCCTTCGCGTATCCTTCATGCTTGTGCGGAATCACCGTGTTCAGCCCATCATTGCCACCCAGCAACTGGACCACGACCAGCACACGGTCACCACCACTCGCCAGCCGCGCCGCGGCCGCCGATCGTCCCAGAAAGAGCGGAACCGAGGTCGCCCCCAGACTGACCAACGAACTCGACCCCAGGGCCGACTTCAGGAAATCTCGTCGATGCGTGTTCATATCCTCTAACACTCCCGTTGGCTGGTTACGCGTCTCATCTCAAGGCGTCACACCACCGCTCCTGGCGATTCAGGCAAGCTGAAACTCCGCCGAGGCCAGCAACGCCGCGACCTCGGCCGCCGCCGTCTCACCCGCCGCCAAACTCGATCGGCCCGAATCGCCCAGCAGTAACTCGGCGTAGTAGGCACGTCGCGATTCCGAATCGCTTGCTCCATGCCGGCGGGCCAGAGCTTCGGCGTCAACACGACGCCCCAACTTCGCATCGTCGGAAACCAACACCGCGGCGAAATTCGCGCGGGCCACCAGCGAGGTCGTGGACAGCCACCCCTCGCCACCCGGCCAACCCGCAACATTGGGCGGCTGATACAGCGATTGCCCCATCCGCTCGCAGGTGTTCGCCAGTTCGAGCGTGGAGACCGTCGGGCCAATCGCCTCCAGGGCGCGAATCGCGCCGACAGTCAACTCCACCGGCGATTTGATTCGCTTCTCGCGCATCGCCGGCGAATGAAATAGCCGCGAGCGTAAGATGAAACCCACCGCGTCACGAATGTCATACCCGCTCGACCGCAGCCGCTCCGCCACAGGCGCCACCGCCGCGTCGTCCCACGTTCGCGTCTCGTCCACCAGGAAACCCGCGAGCTTGCGAGCAAGAAACGTCGCGCATCCGGGCTGCTCCAGCAGCAACGCACCCACATCCTCGCCCACGAACGGCCCAGTCTTGCCGAAGATCGTCTTGCTTCCCGAATCGTGCTGAGCCGGCACGTCACGACACACATCGCCCTGCACAAATCGCCCGGTGAACGCACGGGCCACTTCGCGAATATCAATCTCGGTGTAATGCCCACGTCCCAGCGTGAACAACTCCATCACCTCGCGAGCGTAATTCTCGTTCGGATGCGCCTTCCGATTCGTGGTCGCGTCCAGCCAGATCAGCATCGCCGGATCGCGACCGACGGCCGTCAACAACGGGCCGAATGGCCCGAGCGCATGCTCGCGAAAAAGCTGAATCTGTCCCGTCATCAGCCCCAGGTTGTTCACCTTCGCCTGCGATGTCGCGAAATGATTGTGCCAGAACAGGGTCATTCGCTCACGCAACGGATGCGGCGTATGGATCATTCGATGCAGCCATGCCGCCTGGACCAGGCGAACCTGGCCCGAACCGGCCGCCTGCCGCGTCAGCGCATCCTGATCACGCTCAAACTCGGCCGACGTCAATCCGTCGAGACTGGTCGCCTCGCCATCAAGCAAGCGCGCTAGCGACGCGTCCAGTCCCTCCCTCAGGTCCCTCTGGAGAACCTCCCAGGAAGGCAAAAATCCAGCACGTCGGTGCAAATGCGCCACATGGCTGGGAGTCCAATCCCCGGCGGAGCCAGGCTCAAACGGCTGCCAATCATCACCCGCCCGGTTCGCTGCTCGCCTTGCACGCATGGTTGATCTCTCTTGCCGAAGTTCAAGGTGTTTGTGGCGAGTCTCAGCGAGCCGCCGACACGCAAAATTGGTACGCCCGCGAGGTTTTCCGAACCGCCCCGACCCATCGCCAAGGGGGGACTGGCTCCGAGGTCTTCCGAGGTCCCTGTCCCCCTTTGGTCCTCGATCAGTGGCCCGCCACCGCACGAATGTGAACCACATCCGCCTTGTCTCGAACTTCCAACCGAACCTGGCCCAGCGCGTCCACCAGCCGACCCATCGCCGCGACATCCGCCTCAGCCGCTTCGCGCTCCTTGCCCTGCTCCAGCATCCGGTTCATCCGCAACGCGCCGACGTTAACCCCAATCAACCGGGCGGCTTCACTCCCGCTCCCCTGGGCAACCAGGGTCAGGCCGTCGAGACTCGCCTCGGTCTCCTTCTTCAACAGCGGAACCAACGCACGAGCCGCCTCGACGCTCGACGCGATCACAAACGAATGCTCGACCCGCGCCACCGCCGGCGTGAAGTTGTAGCGAATGTCAGCCTCGCCGTCCTTCGCGTCCTTGGGTGCCACATAGGACGCCGTGAGCAGCGTGACCCCGTCCACCTCAGCCGAACCCAGCATCAACGGCGGCGCTTTCTGCTCCGCCGCGCCCAGGTTCGCCAGCCCCACGAACGACTGAAACGCCGATTGCAGCCGCACCGCGAACTCCTCATCGCCGGGCCGAAGGCCCAGAACCAACGCGAAACCAGGCAGACGCGTCGATGGTGTCGGCTTCACGGTGTCATAGTCGCGCTGAATCACGACCATCCGCCATTGCGGCGTCAACGCGCCTAAAACCCCGGTCGCGAAGTCGCGGCCTCCGAAAAACTGGCCCGCGACCGTGTCAAGCTGCGCCAGGCCGGCTTGCGACTCAGCCGGCAACAGCTCGGTCCGTGAATCCCAGACCTCCGAGAAATCGCGATAGAGCGACACCGAAAGCAGTGTCCCCTCCGGCTGCAACAGCGGTGCCGGACCCTCGCCCTCACCCGGTCGGAAGCCGGCGTACACGCCATCGGATTTCTCCACCGGCGCATCCAGCCAGAGGTCGGCCGACCAACCTTCGCCATCCGGTCCCAGCGTCAACGCCGCCCAATCCCCCGAGCGCAGCGATTCGATCCAGGGCCCGAACAACAGCTTCTGCCCCGCCTCGTCTTCCGCCTTGGCGACGAACATGTTGGGGTCCAGCTCGCGGAGCCGGCTCAGGTTGGCATAAGCCCAACCCCAGGCATTCGCGGCGCGAGCCTTATCTCGTGCCTGGAAATTGGGATTCGCGGCCAACGCCTCGAAGCCCTCACGCTTCCCCTTCATCCGGTCCAGAAGCGCCGGCAGGCGATCCGTGCCGCTCGCAAAGACCAGACGGTCACCGACAATCGCGTAGGTCAGGTTCTTGTCGAGTTGGTAGCAGGTAACCCCCTCATGCTCGAACTGGCCGGGATTATTGCCCACGGCCTCTGGCTTGCCGCTGAGCTTGGCGAGATCGGCAACCATTTCCCGTAGCTTGACAAGCGCCGAAGCGTCACGAGCCTGAAGCCATCCGTCAAGCTTCTCCGGGCCTTCAAAGGCGATCGCGACACCTCCGCCGGTCACGGTCCGAATCATCGCCTCCGGCTCCATTGCCAGGCTTCGCGACACAAACCGAATTCCCGCCTGAAGCTGCTCCCACTGAGTTCGGGTCTTCTCGTCCGCCAGCATCTCCATGTCAGCGACGATCTTCCCATATCCAGGCGAAGTCACCCGATCGAGAAGGCCGTCGGCATCGTTCAGCTCAAAATACGCGATCGAACTCGACGGCACGACATCCGCCAGCCGATCCGACCCGCCTGAATCATCCGCAAGCACCGATCGGCCGCCCCACACAACCAGGCCAAGAACCAGAATCACTCCGAACCGGCCTAAATACATGGTGGGCGTGCGTGGACGGGCCATGGTGCGACATCTCCGATGACGGGTTCAGAGCTTGGTTGCTCACGTTGTCTCTGCTTCGGATACTCCCAAACCAACGCCCTGGTTTCAGATTTCGAGATCAGCGCGGATCGTGCCACGCGATCATTAACAACGTGATCTTGATACCATTCAAAAAGATGATTGCCTTGTCCGTGGCGGGTATCTTGGCTAACTTCTCATCGGAATCCCATCTCACAGCCAAACTGGGTCCAGCTCCGCGATGAAGGCCGAATTGCTCCCCCTCAACGGCGATCCGCCAATCCCCCTGACCCGCGACATCACCGTCGTCGGTCGTCGCGAGTTCTGCGACCTGCGGATCGATCATCCCAGCCTCTCGAAAAGGCATTGCCTCCTGGTGATGTCCGACGGCCTCTTGATCGTCCGCGACTTGATCAGCACCAACGGAACCAAGGTCAACGGTCAGAAAGTCGCCTGGGCGGTGCTGATGACGGACTCGCGGCTCACCCTCGGTCGCATGAAGTACAAGGTCTACGTCGGTCCCGACAACATGGCCGCACCCTCCGAGCGCCCCGCCTCCAGTCGTCGGCCCCTGGCGCCGACTCTCGATGAGGACTTCGACGACGACGACGAGTTCGTTCCCGTCGACGACGAACCATCTCCCGAGACAGTGCGTCCCCCCGCCTCCAACTGGGTCGGCGACGCCGATGGCCTTGAGATTCTCGACGACGATCCAGCTCCGCCCAGTGACGAGTTCTTCATCGAGCTCGATTGAGCCACCGACCACACGCAAAGGCGAACGGCCCGGGCTCCTCCACGCTTGCGTGCGGAGGGGCGGCGGGCCGTTCGTCGCGGGTTCGGGGGGACTCTCCTCCCTGTCGGCCAGCTCCTTAAGAAGCGATTTCAAAACGGGGACTGGCTCCGAGTCTTCGAGGTGCCTGTCCCCGTTTTGAAACTTCCTTTAAGAGGAGTGGCCCAGGGGATCGGTCAGTTGAGGCTCACGCGCCCTCGGTTCGAGGTCGACGCACATCACGGCGCAGCGGAGGTCCGCTGAGGCGACCCACCTGCCGCGCCTCGTTCGGTTCGAGACGGCTGGCCTGGCGGTTCTCCCGCTGGATGGCCTCGTAAACCTCTTGACGGTGTACGCTGATCTCGATCGGGGCGGCGATGCCCAGGCGGACCTTGTCGCCCCGGATGTCGACCACGGTGATGACAATGTCATCACCGATAATGATGCTCTCGTCGCGGTGTCGAGACAGAACCAGCATCGTACAGGCTCCTTCCTCCAGCATCGGTGCGAGAGACCCGTGACCGTCCGTGATCACGCTGGACGGGTTCTCGGCACGCCACGACTCGGGGGATTTGGGGTTACGGGACGTGACCAGGCGGTCTCGCACGCTCTCGGGATCGCGTGCCGGTCACGCCGCCGTCTGGGCGGTTAGGCCGACGCGCGAAGCGCCGGCGTGGTCGGAAGCGACGACGGATACGCGGACGTGGCAAGCGCGACCGGCAGTGGAAAGCGTACGGCATATCGGCTCGAAGTGAGAACCAATTGCCGGCCAATTCGACGCACCGGGTTAAACACCAACGGGCCTTGAAGGTTGACGGTCAGCCCGCCCGACTCGGAACGGTTGAGGATCAGCGAAACGCACGCGTCTCGTTCGTCCTCAAGCTCCAGGGCGGTCAGATCGCCAGGCCTTAACTCCACCCGGTAATCGGGAAGCGCGAGTTGCGGAGCGACCAGCCCAAAGGCGAGCTCGGGCAGGATCGCGCTCTGGAGCCACGTCAATCCAGGCACCTGGGAATCGGGCAGGTTCACAAACAGGGTTTGACTCCGGAAGCCGATGAGGCCCTCCGCCAGTCGGATGAGGTCCGACTCGGCAACCCGGATTGGCCCGAAGCGCGTCGTGACGACGTTCACGTCCTGTCTCCTGACTGGGGACCACTTGACCAGGTACCTTCGGCCAATCGACGTCTGTCGCTGCGCCGAACCGCGATACCTGCCCTGCGACCGTCGGCCTTCTCCGGCCTAGGCCTGCCGCATTGGGGGACGACAACCCCAGGGGCCGCGTCCCAACGTACTTCACCCCACGACTCACCCGCTCCGCTCAAAGCGGCGGGAAGGTCAGGAGTAACCGACCGTAGTATCGTCGAGCCTTGGAAACGGCCCACACCGCGAGTCCGCCGAAATGACCGCCCGACGGCCCGTTGCGCTGGACGTGCCGTGCGGTCCGGTCGTAGCGGCGAAATCGGCGGGCGTCGAGCCGCATGATCGGCGTGGACGTGCCCCAGGGCTTCCGATCCCACTGCGACCGGAGGCCGATCCGCTCAGAACCGCTTGAATTCGTAGGCGGGATTGGCAGGGTCGAAGTCGAGATCCGTCAGGTTGGCTTCGAGGTTCAGAGCTTCGTAGCAGTATTGCTCGCCCAGGATGCGCTCGCCGCTCTCGGAGTCGGATTGGGGCCAGTCGTATCCCGTGAATCGCACCGGAATTCGTGTTTCGGGGTCGTACAGGATCTCAACATACGAAAACGGCCGGACGCCCGTATTATGGGGATGCGTATGGACCGAGCGAAGGTAGGTCTTGCCATCCGGCTCAGTGACCCGGTCAAGCACCGTCCCGGCGTCAACATCGTTGAGGTCGAGCATCCGAAACCGGACGAGCTTGCGGGTGAGGTTGAGTAGGCCCGCCTCGGTCACGGGGTGCCGATTGCCCTTCAGCGCAAGTGGAGAATCCGGGGGAACTTTGAGGCGCGGTAGAAACAGGCGGGTGAGCTTACCACCGTGGGCGATCAGGTCGTTGTCGTAATGCCCTTCGTGGTAGACCACTTCCTTGCCGGCGTCGGGCTTGAGGAATTTCAGATAAAGCCCGAACGGTTTGTGACGAATCTTCATCTCCAGCGTCTGCTCGGGCTGAAGCTGGCCGTCAATGCGTTCGCTCTTCTTGAACGTGACGGTGTAGCCCGGCTGCGCTTCCAGGCGTGCCTGAACGGCGAGCATCACATTGAGAAGCAGCGCCTTCGCCTCAGGCCCATCGAGCACTCCCTCGGGCCAGGAAACGGCCGCGGCCTGCGTTTCGACAGCCTTGACCACCGCCGGATCGGGCGGGGGAAGCGCCACCAATTCGGCCGCCGTCGGCGGTTCCAATGGCGGCGTGAGCACCATGCTGAGGCCGAATAGGCCGAATGGAGGCAACACAACGCCCAGGCCGAGAAACAGCGGCCAGCGGCGTCGACGACGAGCGGGGGTAACTTCGATTTGTGACATGGCAGGGGCGTGGCAACGAGACCCGGGGGACGGTTCGAGCGTGGCCATCGCTGCGCCTCCGTGCCGGACCTGGCTTAGGAATAAGATAGATACGTTTTTACCCTTTATCGGCGTCCCTAAGCAATCCCGATTTGGACGAACAAATCGCGCCATATCATGGCTTGCCCGTGTGAGGGAAAGCGGTCGGGGGCACTTTGCGGGGGGTGGACTGGCCGCTACGATAGAGGACGACGATCGGCGTTCGCGTGTTCTCACCCGCGATTGACCAGGACGCCGGGGTTATTGAATCGGACGTGGAGCACGAGTTCGACCATGACGACGCAGATTCTCGAAGCCCGAAGCGGCCACGTCACCCCGGAGATGGAGTACGTCGCACGCCGCGAGCAACTGGCTCCAGAGCTGGTCCGCGCCGAGGTGGCCCGCGGCCGGATGGTGATCCCCGCCAACGTGGTACATCTGGAACTCGGCCTGGAGCCGATGGGGATCGGTGTCAAAGCAAAGTGCAAAATTAATGCCAACATCGGCAATTCGGCGGTCACCTCCGACGTCGACAACGAGCTGGCCAAGCTCAACCTGGCCGTCGAGCTAGGTTCCGACACCGCCATGGACCTCTCCACCGGCGGCAACATCGACGAGATCCGCAAGGCCATCATCGCCGCCAGCCCGATCCCCATCGGTACGGTCCCCATGTATCAGGCCGTCCAGAAGGTCAAAAAAGTCGAGGACCTCACCGAGCAGGACTTCCTCGACATCGTCGAGCATCAGGCCAGGCAAGGCGTCGACTACATGACCCTCCACGCCGGCGTCCTCAAAGACCACATCCCGCTCACCACCCACCGCGTCACCGGCATCGTCTCCCGTGGCGGCTCGCTCATCGCCATGTGGATGATCGCCCACAACAAGGAAAACCCCCTCTACACCCGCTTCGACGACCTCTGCGAGATCATGCGTCAATACGACGTCACCTGGAGCCTCGGCGACGGCCTCCGCCCCGGCTCCATCGCCGACGCCTCCGACCAGGCCCAGTTCGCCGAGCTGAAAACCCTCGGCGAGCTGACCCGCCGCGCCCGCGCCCGCGGCTGCCAGGTCATGGTCGAAGGCCCCGGCCACATCCCGATGGACCAGATCGCCATGAACATGGAGAAGCAGGCCGTCGAGTGCGACGAGGCCCCCTTCTACGTCCTCGGCCCCCTCGTCACCGACATCGCCCCCGGCTAC
>JBGSYY010000107.1:0-5048 GCA_041750675.1 Isosphaeraceae bacterium
GAACGCGCTCTACATGAACCGCGGCGATGGCACGTTCGAGGATCGTGCGGAATCCGTCGGGCTCGCGGATCTGAACCGCGTCGGCGAGGGTTGCACGACGGGATCCGTGTGGGCCGACTACGACGGCGACGGCGACACGGATGTTTATGTGACGCGCTATGGACCGAACACCCTCTGGCGGAACGACGGCGGCCGTTTCGCCGACGCGACCACCGAGGCCGGCGTTGGCGATCCGCTCTGGAGCCTCGGCGCGGCCTTCTTCGACGCCGACGGCGACAGCGACCTCGATCTATTCGTCGCCAATTATTTCGATTTCGACCAGTCCGCCGCGCCCTTCGCACGCTCCGCCGACGGCACGGCCGAGTACGGCACCCCCGCGACATTCGCCGGTCAGCCTGATCGGCTCTACCACAACGAAGGCGGCGGCCGTTTCGTCGACGCGACCACCGAGGCCGGAATCGCCGGCGAGGGTCGCGGAATGGGCGTGCTCGCGGCCGACCTCGACGGCGACCACAGGCTCGACATCCTCGTCGCCAACGACGCCGAGGCCAACGCCCTCTGGCGCAATCTCGGCGCTGGCCGGTTTGAGAACATCGCGTCCTCCGTCGGCCTCGACCTCAACGCCGAAGGGCACACCGAGGCCAACATGGGCATCGCCCACGGCGACACGGATGGCGATTCCGTTCCAGATATCGTCATCAGCCATTTCGTCGGCGAACACGACACCCTCTGGCGGGCCCGCGCGATCACCTCGGGCGGTCGTTTTTATCAGGATGAAACGTACGCCGCCGGCCTCGGCAGCGCGAGCAAGCCGTTCACTGGCTGGGGGATCACCCTGGCGGATTTTGATCTCGATGGCCGACTCGATCTGGTCATCACCAACGGCCAGATTCGCCGCGAGCCGAATCAGTCGTATCCTTACGAGAATCCGCCCCTCCTCTGGAATGGCGTGAAGGGCGGCCGGTTCGTCGACGCGACGACCGCGGCCGGTCCCTACTTCCAGGCGCTGCACATGGGCAGAGGGCTGGCGGCGGGCGACCTCGACGACGACGGCGACCTCGATCTCGTCATCACTCACCACGACGCACCCGCCGTCTTGCTCTGGAACGAGTCGCCTCGGCGCGGCCGTTGGCTCATGCTCGACCTTCGCGGCCGTTCCCCAAACACCGACGCCATTGGAGCGGAGGCTAGTGTCGAGGCCGGTGGCCAGACATTCGTCCGCTCGGTCGACGGCGGCGGAGGTTATCTTTCTTCAAACGATCGCCGCATACATTTTGGGTTGGGCAAGCTGGACCGGATCGACCGGGTCGTGGTGCGTTGGCCGTCGGGCCGCTTCACCGAGCACGTCGATGTCGAGCCGGATCGGGCGATCCGCATGGAAGAACCGCAGGAATAGACGTCGGCTTCGACCAAGCACGAGGCGGCCCATCTCCGCGTGCGATTGTTAGTTCGCAAGGCTTTCGCTAGTCTGGCCGCACAAGCGGGATCGTCTCCCGAGAACGCCCTTTTCCTCGAAGGTCGGAACCGCAATTCGGCGGTTCCGGAACGCCCAGGCATGCCGCTGCCGTTCACCGACCGTCCTCGCGATCGTCCCCGCCGAACCGTTGTCCGGTCGCCTCGGCGTTGGAAGTCCTTGCGGCGGCTGAGCGCTGGGTTGAGCGCGATTCTGGCGGTCTTGATCTTCGGCACGGCCGCCTACATGCTCGCCGGTTGGAGTCTCGACGATGCCGCCTACATGGTTGTGATCTCGATCACGACGGTTGGCTATAACGAGGTCCGGCCCATCGACACCGCGTGGCTTCGTGGTGTCACCCTCCTGATCATCTGCCTGGGCTACGGGGCCTTGTCGTATACTCTGGCGAGCCTGATCGCCTTGCTGACCGAAGAGGAATTGCAGCGATATCTGGGGTCTCAGCGCGTGAAGCGGCAGATCGAAAGCCTGAAGAACCATATCATCGTCGTCGGCCTGGGCCGGATGGGCAGCCAGGTATGCAGCGAACTCTTCGCGGCGCGCGTACCGTTCGTCGTCATCGACCGCGACCCCGAGAAAATCGACGACTGCGAGCGCCGGCAGTGGCTCGGCATCCAGGGCGACGCGACCGAGGAATCGATCCTGGGCGAAGCGGTTCTCGACCGCGCTCGCGCCCTCGTGACCACGGTGCCCGACGACGCCTTCAATGTCTTCATCACATTGACCGCGCGTGGCCTTAACCCAAAAGTCGAAATCCTGGTCCGAGCCGAGCTGCAAAGCACACAGAAAAAGCTGGAACGCGCTGGCGCAGACTATGTGGTACTACCGACCGCCATCGGGGCGCAACGCATTGTCACCCTGCTCACCAACCCGGCGGCCTTCAGCTTCGCCGAGCTGGTTACCACGCGCGGTACGCTCGAGATCGAGATGGATGAGGTCGAAATCGTCCCCAACGGTCCGCTCATCAACCGATCTCTCCGCGATCTGGATATCGGCCGCCGCACGGGGGTGATCGTGATCGCCGTCAAGCGCGCCGATGGTCACGTCGAGTTCCCTCCCACCGGTTCGGTACCGCTCGCCCAGGCCGATCGCATCGTCCTGATCGGCCGCCGCGACAACCTCGACCAGTTCCGCGCGGCCTACCGAGCCACCCCTCAATAAGGTGCCGAATTACCATCAGTTGGACGGAATAAGCCAACTGGGGTGATGGCTCCTCCCGAATGTCCCAACACTCGGCTCGAATGAACCGAAAGAAATGTTGCCCAAAGAGAACAGAACGTGCCCAATAAAGCGTAGAACGGCCCTCATATTGTGTATCTTCGCTAAGTTTCCCGAATTCATACAACGTTCTCAGAATCTTCGCCGTACTAGGGGTTAGACAGGTCGTAAACTGTTTACAGACAGAGTCTATCTGTCGGAGAGCTACGGCGTGTTTCGCTCTCCGACCGAGCCTGGATGCTCGGGTCCGTCAACACCGACGCAGGCCGCGAAATGGTATCGCGACCGCGCCAACCCTTGCCTTGTGAACGATTGACCAGTATCATTTTACTGATCAGGAGTTCACTACAGGAGGCCAACGGGATGACGGAGTCGATGGTTCGGTCGCTGCCGGAGCTACTCCCGGTCGGCCGTCGTGGACCGGTCTTGCGTGCTTCATCGACCAGTGAAGGCGTGTACGGAGTCGACCTGACGGCCGGATGCGGCCACGGTTGCGCGTACTGCCATATTCGGACATCCTCCCGGTATCCGGGTGATGCCAGGATGCTCTTCGATCCGTATACCGCCGAAACCTTGGCGGCGGCCCTTGCCGAACAGGGCGAGGCCGTGCGGACGGTCGTTCTCAGTCCATCCAGTGACCCCCTGCCCCCGCAACGTCCGGTTCGCGCCGAGGCGGTGCGGGTCGCCGAACTGGTGCTCGAAAGTGGCCGCGATCTGGTGCTCATGACGAGGGGTCGGTTGCCTCGGCGACTGATCGCCTTGTTGTCCGAATATCCCGAGCAGGTCCGGGTCGCCCTGGGAATGATGAGCCTGAATAAGGGCATCGTCCGGGCCTTGGAGCCGCGCGCGGCCTCGCCGCGCGGGCGAATTCGTGACCTTGAGCGTCTGACCCGCTCGGGAGTCATGGTGGAAATCCGCCTCGAACCCTTGCTTCCCGGCCTTACCGATACCCGGGACAACCTGGCCCCCCTGCTCCACGCTTTGGCCAACGCCGGTGCAACTCGCGTTGTGGCCCACTATATGTTCATGCACCGAGATATCTGGCCGACCTTGCAGCCGGCGCTCGACTCGCTGGGAGTCGCGGAGTCGATCCGCGCCGCCTTCCAGGAGGGCCCCTTGCTCTCCGTCGGCTCGGTGGGAACCGTTCGCAACATCACCCGTGACCTCAGGCGAGAGGGACTGGCACGGATCATGTCCTGGGGTGCCGAGTTCGGACTCGCCGTGACCACCGGCGCGGCCCAGAATCCGGATCTCCCCCGGATCGATCCGCCTCGATCGCCCAATCGCAGTGGGGGACCACCAACGGCCGGCTCCACGACGGTTCGACAAGGCCCTTCACCGGCCATGCACGCCGTCGCCTGAATTGTGGGCGACTGCCGGTTCACGCGTGGCGGTGTTGAGAGCAAGCGATCTCTCAAATCCCAATCCCACCCCACGTGCAGACCCTGGCCTTGAGAGTTGAACGCACGACACCGCGGCGACCCCCACATACGCGGCTGATGCGTTCTCTCTCAGGGAGGGGTTTCGAGCGGCTCGATCTCTCGAACCGTGATGACCCTCGCCTTGAGCGCGGGGTGAAACCGAGAATCACCACGGATGCCGACCCGCGCGGCGACGTACTTCTCAAGATCGAGCCCGGGCGGGCTAATCAAGTAGGCCGCGGTGCGCCCTGTCTCGTCGATCAGGAGATAAGAGGTTCGGCCATCAACGAAAGTCGAGCTGGATTGCAAGAGGCCCTCTGCTTCGTAGGGCGCGTTCAGGCCCGTGGCGATCTCGCCCAGTCGATTGTCGATATTGGCAATCTGAGAATCGCGGCGATGGCTTGAGGCAAGCAGGTCCGACATCCGCCTCGCGGCCTTCGCCGCCGACTCCTGGCGTTTCAATTGGTCGAGCCGGAGCGCGACCGCCTCGCGCTCCAATCCCGACGCGGCCCGGGCTTGCAAACCCTCGTATTCGCGACGCACGGATTCTAGCCCCCAGCTTTCCAACGGCCCGGCGAGCACGGCGCGGTGCCTGGCCTCGGCTTGCTGGAGTGCGGCTTCAAAGGAGCGTGGTAGGCCCAACTCCGGTGTGGGCGGGCCGACCGCAAGGAAGTCGGGATCGACTCGAGGCGTCGACCTGGCGGGCAAGGAGGCCAATCGGCGTTGCCCTCGTCTCGTGGGTGGGATCAGGTCGCGCTCTTCTCCTCCATCTCCGTCGTTGCCCAGCGACCTGGGGTCGACCCACATCACGTCGTCGCGACGAACGAACCGGCGCTCCGCGGCGGGCGGCTCCACGGAGTAAAGGACGCGTCTGCGGCCGTCGGCCTGTTGAAGGATCAGCGGCACCAGATCGAGCAGCTTGAGCGACGTATCGCGGG
>JBGSYY010000108.1:0-2528 GCA_041750675.1 Isosphaeraceae bacterium
CCTTGAACGACCGGATGCCCGGCGCGAGGCTTGTGGCCTCGGCGGGCACCGGCGGGGTTTCCAGTTGAAGTTGTGTCGCCGCGGCAGACGGATCAATGATCTTGTCCGCCTCGGTCGGCACCGGGCTGAACTCGGCGGGCGGGTCAAGCCTGGGAAGGTTGGCGAGGGGATCGGCCGCCGACACGGCCGATGATGTGGAGGGCGGAGTCGACGGAGCAGGGTCGCGTCGCGCCGTCGCCTCCGTCGAGCGGGGTCGATACGTCTCGTAGACCGCCTTGCCAGTCGTCGAGCCGGCAGCGTTTGACGATTGCAGACTGCTCGTCGGATTGGGCGGATTGCCAACCGGACCGGGCGTGATGACGGGTGACATGTCGAGCGGCGGAGCGTCGGCTCCAATGATGCCATCGACGGGGCCAGTGATGATGGGCGAGCCACTCATCACGCCACAGTCGCTGCCGCCGATCAGGCCAGGCTCGCAGCCGGGCGTGCTACTCATGTACGTGGGAGCGTTCTTGTCCTGATGCGTGAGCCGGCGGCCCAGCTTCTGGAACATGTTCGGCTCTTTGCAAGGATCGCTCTTGAACATGCTGCAGCCGGAGAACCCCAGGCTGAAGCCGGCCATCAAGATCAATCCATGGCGGAACAACGGGGCGGCGCGAGCGGATTCGCTGCGCCGGGCGAGGCGAAAGATGTTCATCTGGGAGGTCTCCGGGCGAGCGACTCGAGTCGCGCCACCCTTCGCCACGCTGCCACAAGTGACGACGGAGGGACCCCGTACGTGTTTGCTTACGGTTGTGCGGGATCGGGTGGTGGGCATCAGAACGCTCACGGATGTCGGCTCATCAAGGTGCGGAAAAATCCCCAAAACGCCCGGCTGGCCGGTGAAGACCGAGGGACGCGGCCTGGTTGCGGAAAACACCGAATTTCTCGTCCAGTCGCACCGATTTTGAGGGGCGAGAACAGTCGAGAACCGCGGCCCAACAACCAGCGTCGACTCCGGGGATCGGAATCGCCGGTGAAACTTAGCCGACGTTCCGCCGATTGCCAAACGGAGGTGGGTGTTTCTACGATGGGTTCAGCGGAGGGTCGTCGATGCGACCGTCATAGCCGTTTTCCCCGGTTTTTCTTGACACCATGACGACCGCGACGGCAAACGCCGAGACGCCGCAGACTGGGGAAATGGACTCGTCACGCCGGACCTGGCTGGGCGCGGCGATCGTCGCGATTGTGTCGGCCGTATCATTCACGCCGGGCGTGACGCGCACGCCGACTTTTCCCGATGAGACGGCGTATGTCGCGCAATCCTATTATTTCGACCTGTTGATGAACGGCCGTCGCGACGATTGGGCCTGGCTCGAATACCACGCCTACGACCTTCCGCCCCTACCCAAGTACGTCTTCGGTGCCGCGTTGCGCCTGGCGGCTCGGCCGATGCCCGATCGCCTGACCGCAGGCGCATGGTTCCGAGACATCGAGAGCCCGCTGGTTGCGGAGCCATCGATCCAAACGGCACGATGGCCGGTGGTCGCGTTCGGTATCGCGGGCTGCCTGGGCCTTTATGCCTTGGGCACGATCGGCGCGGGCCGAAGCGTGGGTCTGACGGCGGCCCTGTTGCTGGCGATCAACCCCCTCTATCGTCTGCATGCACACCGAGCGATGTCGGACGTGCCGGCGGAGAGCCTCATCTTGCTCGCACTGGCGGCCGGACTGTTGGGATGGACGAGACTGAGCGCGCGCCAGCGGCGCGCCATGATCTGGATCAGCCTGGCGGGAGTCCTGGCCGGCTTGGCGGCCCTGGCGAAGCTCAACGGCGTCCTGGCGGCGATGGTCTTGATGGCATGGTGCGCGATGGGACTGGCGCGATCGGTGAGGCTCGGACTTTGGCGCAGCGCTCTGGCATTCATCGCAGCCGTGGGCATGGTGGGAGTTGCAAGTGTTGCTGTGTTCATTGCGCTGAATCCTTATGTACTGGCTCGTCCCTCCGGAGTGAAGCCGGTGGCCTTCTTGGCACCCGCATCACCCGATGCGGGGCCGATCGAGCGCCTGGAAGTGATGATCCGACATCGGATCGAGGTTTCCGACCAGGCGCGCGAGCGGTTCCCGCATAACGCGCTGACGGGACCGGGGCCGAAGCTGGCGGCGGTGCTGGTGCAAGGCTTCGGAAGGTTTGGTCCGCTCGGGCCGCCCGACCATGATTCACGGGTCGCCTACGAGCGTTTCGATTGGCAACGTGATTGGGGGGCGATTCTCTGGCTCCCCTTGGTGTTGGCCGGCGCGGCGCTGTTCGGCTGGAGGGGGCGGCGGCAAGCAGAGGCCGGAAGGCCGCCGACCGCGTTGGCCTTGCTCGTAATGACGATCCTGGCAGGGGTCGTGGTCACGGCGTTCATCCCCCTGGCCTGGGATCGCTATTACCTGTCGCTACAACCCTCCGCGGCGTTACTGGGCGCGGCGGCCCTGGTCTGGACTTCGGCAGCGGCGCGAGCAAGGTGGACCCCCCTGCCCTGGCGAGCAAACCGTGGCTGAACCGC
>JBGSYY010000109.1:0-5288 GCA_041750675.1 Isosphaeraceae bacterium
CGCCCAACGTTCAAGCACCTTGCGTTCTTCCGCCGTCAAGTCAATCTTGGGAGCAACACGCATGGGGGCCGTCCTCCTTTCAGAGGAGTTACCCAGCAAGCGGCCTATAAGTTTCATTATTTTTGAAGCACTACACTAGGAAGCTCGTCGGGCGTGTTTCTCGTTGAAATCGTCGAGAAAGAAGGTAAGGTCAAAACTCTCCTCGCTCTCTCCAACGGGTCTCAGTCAAGGCCGAGTTCCGCCAGTGGGGCCCGAAGCCTGCGGCGGGAGTTTCTCAAGAGCCTCCCGGGCGAGCTTGAAGTTCGGATCGATATCGAGAGCGGCCTGAAAACACTGATAGGCCAGCGTTTCCAGTCCACCCTCAACGGCGAGCTGGCCCATCTGGTAACGCGGCAGCGGATCATTCGGGTCCTGGTTCATCAGCTTGGTCAAGGTATTCATCGAATCGAGCCGCTCGCGGGTTTTCTGGAGCCGCTCGCGAGTTGCGGCCGCCGCCTCGTTCTGACCGAGCTGGCTGCGTACCTGGAGAAGCAACTGAAGCGTTCCCAGGTGGTTCTTGTTCTTCTGCGAGGCTTGTTCCAGCGCGGCAAGTGCAAGTTCCCGCTCTCCACGAAGCAGCAAGATCTGCCCGCGCACCAGCAGAGCATCGAACTCATCCGGCTGGATCTCAAGCGCTCGGGTTGCCAGTGCCATCGCCTCGTCGGGGCGTCCCAGGGCCCGAGCCTGCCGGGCTTTCAACGCCAGAACGCGGGGATCCCTCGGCGCATTTTGGATGGCTTGATCCAGATCGGCTGTCGCCTCTTCATTTTGGCTGCTATCGAGCATCGCACGGATGCGACCAATGCGCGCCTCGGTCGCTTCTGGTTCCGTCGGTTTTCGGCTGAGTGCCTGACCGTAGGCGTCGGCGGCTTCGCCAAACTCGCCCAGGTCTTGATACACCTTGCCCATCGCGTACCAGGGCCGAAAGTCGGCGGGGTCGAGCTTCGCTGCTGATTTGAGCAGCTCGAGCCCGCGCGGCCCGTTGCCCGAGGAAAAATAAACGGCCGCCAGCATTTTGGCCGCGTCCGGCTGCTCAGGCTTGAGCTTCAACGCCCGCTCGAGAGCCTGGCGGGCAATGGCCACCTGGCCTTGCGCCAGCAGGGAGCGCCCGGCGAGAGTCATCGCCTCCGCGGCTCCGGGTGCTTCATCGCGGATGTTCGCCACCTCGGCGAAAGCAAGATCGGGCCTCCCCTGCGCCATCAGAGCTTCACCGCGCTCCACGGCCGCCCAGTGGTCGGCTCGCCGATGCATAAGGAGCCAGGCCAGCCAGCCCAGCAGCGCCACGTGAGCCAAAACCACAACGAAGAGGAGCGGGCCTGGCCTCCGGCTTCGTGTCTCGCTCAGAGAATCGTTCATCAGAGCAGGCCATCGCAAGTGGAGACGATTGGCAAGGAGTCGGACCTTGAAAGCACCCCGGCATCGCCGAAGAAAGCGTCGATGCAGCCGACCTATGATCGTACAAAAGTTCGGACTCGCAAACCAACAAGGGAAGGCAAGCCGCGAGCGGCCTACCTTCCCTTGCCATGAGTCTCAGGAGAGACACGCGGATACGAGAGCGTGGTCGATTCCTGAGATCACCCAATGAGATGATCTCAGGTATCCACCAGGGAAATCACTGATACTGGTCGGCCGAGATCGACTCGCCGCCATCCTTCGAGCCCAGCGCCCAGATGATGCGGCGATCCGTGCTCTGCTTGATGAAGCGCACCGAGCCGTCACCATACGCGACGTTGCAGCCGCCGGGGTGGAAACTGCTGAGGGTGAACATGCCCGGGCAATCCCAGTCGCCGTCCCAAGAGCAAGTACGGCAGTTGGGGTAGCGAGGATTCGGGGGCAGCAGGGTGTTACCCAGCGTCCAGCCGAACATGCCCTGGTTCCACGCCTGGCCCAGGTAGCTCATGTTTGTCCGCCAGGGCTCGCTGCCCTGCGTCGAGGCCGGAGCGGCACCGGCGCACAGGTCAAGCCACTGCTGGAAGGGGATGGCCCCGTCCGGCATGTTCGAGAGCGGGTTGCCCCAGTGGTCGCTGACACCCGGGAACGGCTGACGAAGGTTGATCACGTCCTGCGGAACCGAGAGCTTCGTGTCGTTGAAGTCGCCGATCCGCCATTCGCCGAAGGCGATGGTGTTCGACGTACCGTCGGTGACGGAAGCCAGCGTGACCGGCGAGGTCTGCTCGCCATTTGCATTGCCGGCATAGTAGAAGTAACCGTTAGGACGGCCACCGGCCATGTCGCCGACCCAGTTCATCGAAGAACCGACGCTAGCGAAATAGCTGTTGCCCGGGCGGTTCTTGCCACGATAGGTCCCGATCGGCAGCGGGGCCGAGGGGCAGAGGAACGACGACACGCGTGTGGTGACAGCGGTCGTGTTCGCCTGGTCGCCATTGTTTCCGCCGTGGCTGAACAGGCCGAAGTTGATGGCATTGTACGTGGGATTCATTTCCATATAGGGCAGCAGTTGCGACTGCGGGCTCCACGAGCCCCAGGTGCCCCAGACGGAACCGTTGTAGCCACGCGAGCCGTAAGAGCCAGGGTAGGCGCCATAGGTCGACTCGTAGTTCGCCAGGGCAAGCCCCAGCTGCTTCATGTTGTTCGTGCACTGAGCACGACGGGCCGCCTCGCGTGCCGACTGCACGGCAGGCAACAGAAGCGAAATCAGGACACCGATGATCGCAATGACCACCAGCAGTTCGATCAGCGTGAAACCGCGTCGAACCTTTCCGCGCAAGGACTCATGAATCATGGCGTTCTCCGAAAGACTTCCGAATAAAGACGTGCAAGAAAACAGGGAACGACGAGAGGCCAGGCCATCGTGGGCGGAAAAAAGACGAGAAGATGAAATTCGCCCCATCCGCGACGACCGGCTACACGACAGTCCTAAGCCGATTGCTTAGGAATTGGCGCCAGGGTTGAAATTCGAGTTGCCGGACGAGCCAGCACCACCACCCTTGGTCTTGTCAGCAGGAAGCGGTGTCGCTGGCGGAATGGCAACAGGCGCTGCGGGCTGAACCGCAACCTCGGTGCTCTCGCCACAACCCACGGTGAACGGAACGACGCCGATCAAAAGCGCCGACAAGCTAAGGAACCGAACCAATCGCATCGAGACCCCCCAAATCATGGAGAGAGAGGGAACGGGAGGCGCGCTGTCGACATTATACGCGCTCATCCAGCCGTATCGCTTCACATAGGATACGACAAACTCAAAATATCGGACACCGTGTCCCGCAGCGAAAGGCTGGGAAACCCGTCGATCCGCGGACCCCTGGTGGCGAAACGTAACTGAACTTTATACTTCCCACATATTTCGCCGGTCAAGCACGTTTCGCACAATTCTCACACGCAAAGTTTTCCGAAAGCAACGAACAGCGAGATCACAGCGCTTGCACTTGAGGTTCCCGCGGTAGATTTTGCCGCATGTTCCTTGCTTTACGGGCCACTAGAAGAGTCCAGTGAATCGGTTGTGATCGATTTTCCGGGCCGCCTCAGCGACTTTCCCGGGCCGACTCTCTGAGCCCTGGCCACTTCCAGCACCTTCCGCCCAGGCATCGCTGATTCGCCTCAACTCCTGCCCAGTACAATTTTTCAAATGTGGCGTTTTCTCGACATCGATTTTCTCCCACACGGTTTCCGGAGCCTTCCTTCATGAATCACGACCAGCCTCAGCACACCCGACCCGAAATCCACGAAGTTCCACCAGCCGCTCCCGTCGCTGCAACCGCGCGGGTCAGGCGTGGCTTCCCCATCCTCCCCTTCATTCTCGCCGTCGCCGCCGCCGCCGCCGCCTGGCCGGTCCTGGAAGCCAACTACAACCTCCGTCAACCCTCAGAGGAAGCCGCGAGCCAGGCCTACGATTTCCGCGCACTGAACAAGGAAACCGGCGAGGCCAACTCGCTCAACGCGGCCTACTCCTTCGGTGCCCTGGGCGGTTTACTCGGGCTAGGGCTAGGCCTCGCGGGCGGACTGGGTCGGCGTTCGGCCACCGGCGCACTGCTCGGAGCGTTGGTCGGCGCGGGTCTGGGCCTGGCCGCCGGCGTGCTCCCGCCCTTCCTTTTGATGCCCATGGCTCACATGCGCCGCGAAGAATTACTCCGCGATCCGGCCCTGGGATTCGGCATCCACCTGGGCCTCTGGGCTCCGCTGGGTGCCATGGCCGGTCTGGCCTACGCCCTGGGTCGTTACGGTGTTTCCGCTCGACACCTCGTCATGGGGCTCATGGGCGGCCTGATCGGCGCGACGCTCGGCACCCTCGTTTACGACATCATCGGCGCCGTCGTGCTCACCCTGCATTCAACCCAGAATCCGTTCGCCGCAACCCAGCCGGTCGATACAAAATGGCTGCCGACCCGCCTGCTCTGCCTGGGCTGTGTCGCGATTGGTTCGGCAATCGGCGCGGTTCTCGCCACGCGCGGAGTCCGCGACTTCGTTTCGACCGAGCCCACAATCGTAACTTCTCAGACGAAACCCGCCTGAGCCTCTTCGTCTCGCTTCAGGCCGGATCGACAGGCAATCCTCGCCCTAACTCGCGGAGGCGTGTTCTCAAGAAATGTCGATCTCGCCGCCCCAGGCGCTTCGTCAAAAAGTGAACGGTCTCGATCCGCGCCGCCCCGAGCACGCGGTCGAGACCGTTCAACTTATTCTCGACGAGGCCCGCGCTCAGCGAACCAGTGACATCCACCTCAACCCCACCCACGACCGGCTAGAAATCTGGTTTCGCATCGACGGCACGCTGCATCGGGTCGCGGAAATTGCTCCTGCGCAGTCGAGCGCCGTGGTCGCCCGGTTGAAGGTTCTCGCCGGGTTGCTCACCTATCAAACCGAAACGCCCCAGGAAGGACGGCTCAGCGCCGCGCCGGGCGAGCCAGAAGTCCGACTCAGCACCATGCCCACGCTGCACGGCGAGCGTGCCGTGGTTCGTTTGTTCTCCGAACCGACACACCACCGCCGCCTGGGCGATCTCGGCCTCCCGGACGATGTCCACGCGGCTCTCGATCAACTGATCCACGAAACCTCGGGCCTGATCGTGGTGGCCGGTCCGGCCGGCTCGGGCAAGACGACAACTCTCTACGCCACACTCCGCGAGCTGGCCGCCGCCCCAACTTATGAGCGTCGCAGCCTGATCAGCCTCGAAGATCCAATCGAGTCCGCCGTCGACGGCGTTTCCCAGACCCAGATTCATACCGCCTCCGGCCTGAATCTCTCGGCCGCGATCCGCGCCGCACTCCGCCAAGACCCCGAGGTGATCGCCATCG
>JBGSYY010000110.1:0-2436 GCA_041750675.1 Isosphaeraceae bacterium
CCTCGAACAACCTCGTCGATACCCACGTCTTCCCCCGCTGGATCGCTCTCCGCATCCAACCCGCGCCCGCTTGCGACAACGCGACATTCCTCCGCCGCGCCACTCTCGACACGATCGGCCGCCTCCCGACACCCCAGGAAGCCCGCGCTTTCCTTGACGACCCCGACCCCGAAACCTGCCGCGCCCGCCTTGTCGATTCTCTGCTCCAGCGCCCCGAGTTCGCGGATTTCTGGGCACTCAAATGGGCCGATCTGCTCCGCAACGAGGAAAAAACCATGGGCGCGAAAGGCGCGTGGATCTTCCAGCGCTGGCTCCGCGACCAGGTGGCCAACGATGTTCCCCTCGACCAGTTCGCCCGTGACCTGATCTCCACACGCGGCTCGACCTGGAAGAATCCGCCCGCCAGCTTCCATCGCACCAACCGCGATCCCACCGCCGCCGCCGAGGCGGTCGGCCAGCTTTTCCTGGGTGTCCGGCTCCAGTGCGCCCGCTGTCACAACCACCCCTTCGACACCTGGACCCAGAACGACTACTACGGCCTGGCCTCCACCTTCGCCAACGTCAAGCGCAAACAGATCGACAACGTCCGCCGCGACACTTTTGACAAACACGAGATCAACGGCGACGAGATCATTTATCTCGAAGGCCCGCCCGCGCTGAGGCAGCCTCGCTCCGGCGACATGATGAACCCGCGCGCACCGGGCGGTCCCAAACTCGAGCTCGCTTCCGGCGACTCCGATGCGCTCGACAACCTGGCCGACTGGCTCACCGTCGACAACCGGCAGTTTGCCCGCGTGCTTGCGAACCGTGTCTGGTTCCACCTCCTCGGTCGCGGCATCGTCGAACCCGTCGACGACTTTCGCGACTCCAACCCTCCCGCCAACCCCGAGCTTCTCGAAGCCCTCACCGATCACCTGATCGCGAATGGCTACCGCCTCAAGCCGCTCGTCCAACTCATACTGAACTCAGAAACCTACCGACGCGCTGCCCAGACCCTCGACCACCCCGATGCCGACGATCCCACCTTCGCGCGCGCCCGCGTCAAGCTCCTGCCCGCCGAGGTCCTTCTTGACGCCGTATCCCAGGCCCTCGACATCCCCGAATCGTTCCGCGCTGCTCCCGACGCCACTCGCGCCACCCAGCTCCCCGGCGTCCGCATCGGCGGCACTGACTTTCTCAAGACCTTTGGCAAACCCGATCGTCTGCTCACCTGCGAATGCGAGCGATCCGAGGCCATCACCCTCGCCCAGGCCTTCCAGCTCATCAACGGCCAAACCCTCCGCAAGAAACTCGAAGCCACCGACAACCGCCTCGGCCGACTCCTCGCCTCAGGCGCCGACACCAACGCCATCCTCGACGAACTCTACCTCGCCACCCTCACCCGCCTGCCCACCGAAGCTGAACGCACAGGCATGAAGCAACATGTCGCCCAATCTCAAAGCCCACGCGCTGCCTGGGAAGACATCGCCTGGGCCTTGCTCAACAGCAAGGAATTTCTGCTCCGACACTAGCGAGCGCCCCGCCCGCTCGCTCCGGCAGAGGGCTGGGGTGAGGGTCAACTCAAGCATCGTCCATCCGTCACACTCCAATCCGCCCGGGCGCTGAGCAGGTCAAGAAGCTGTTCCCCAACCTTCCCGAAAGCGTGAAGCTACCCGCGGCCCCCTGAGTCTCTGAATCTTCACTCCCGCCGCTCCCGCCGGAGTCCGCCCCAATGCCCCTCACCCATGCCTGCCGCGATCTCCGCTCCACTCTGGCTCACTCGTCGCGCCGCGCGGCCCTCCGCATCGGCACCGCCGCCTTTTCCGGACTTAACCTTTCCACATATCTGCGCGCCGCTGAATCCCGTCCTAGCGTACGCGCCAAGCATGTCATCTTCCTGCACCAATGGGGTGGACCCTCGCACATCGATACCTTCGATATGAAGCCGGACGCTCCCGACGGCATTCGAGGCCAGTTTTCCCCGATCGCCAGCGACAGACCCGGCCTGCACCTCACCGAACACCTGCCCCGCTTCGCTCGCGTCCTGGGCCGCTTCGCCCAGGTCCGCTCGCTTCATCACACGATGAAGAACCACAACTCCGCCGGTTACTACAGCCTGACCGGCCACACACCCCCGCTCGACGACCAGCGGCTCCGTGATAGCCTTGAGCTCTTCCCCGCCTATGGCTCCGTCGCCGCGATGTTCCAACCTGTTGACGACCCGGCGATTCCCTCCTTCGTCAGCTTCCCCCACGTCATTCGCGACGGTTCCGTCACCCCCGGCCAGCATGCCAGCTTCCTGGGCAAGACCTTCGACCCCTTCTACATCGGTCAGGACCCCAACAAGAAGAACTTCCGCCTCCCCGAACTGAGCCTCCCTGCCTCGTTGTCGCTCAACCGCCTCGACGATCGCCGCTCGCTCCTTCGCCTGATCGACGCCCAGGCCGCCCAGCTCGA
>JBGSYY010000111.1:0-6040 GCA_041750675.1 Isosphaeraceae bacterium
GCCGCCGGACGCGCCAGCGCCACCGGATGGTCCGCGCCCGGCGGGCCGGCGAACGATGCGTCCAGGCATGCCACGGACGCCAATGCCGCCCGGAAACATGATGAGAGGCGGCCAACCCGGGATGCAGGGACGCGGGCCTGGCGGCGGCATGGGGATGATGATGGGAGGCGGCGGCCCGCGCCAGCAGGAGTTGGAGCAGCGGATCGACCGGCTCGAAGAGAAGTTCGATACCGTATTGGAAGAGATCCGCGCGATGCGTCAGGAGATGCGTGAGCGGGGCGGGAGGTGAGGGCTTTTGCCTCTCAGAGTTGGTAATTGAATGTGAGAAGGCCGGACGTCACCAGAAGTGCGACGCCCGGCCATTTTTGATTTCGGTGTGGACAGGGTGCTGGGGGATCGGTTTGGAATTGTTTGAGAAGGAAAACAATTGAATGAAGAAATGGGCGATGCCCACCGTACGAGGCGGTTAGGCGGAGCTGGCGGCGGCGGTTTGGGGCTGGCCGATGTCGCCGGTGAGGAGGGCGCGTTTGACGTCGGAGATGGCCTGAGTGACCTTGATGTCGCGTGGGCAGACCTCGGTGCAGTTGAAGACGGTGCGGCAGCGCCAGACGCCTTCGGCGTCGTTGAGGATTTCGAGTCGTTCGGAGGCAGCGCGGTCGCGGGTGTCGAAGATGAAGCGGTGGGCGTTGACGATGGCGGCCGGGCCAACGTATTTGCGGTTGCCCCAGAAGGGGGGGCAGGCGGTGGTGCAGCAGGCGCAGAGGATGCACTTGGTGGAGTCGTCGAATCGGGCTCGGTCTTCGGCCGACTGGAGGCGTTCGGTGGTGGGGGCGGGCTCGTCGTTGACGAGGAAGGGCATGACCGATTTGTAATGGTCGAAGAACGGCTTCATGTCGACGATGAGATCCTTAAGGACGGGGAGTCCGAGGATCGGCTCGATGGTGATGGTGTCGCCGGGAAGGCTTTTGACGAGAACCTTGCAGGCTAGCTGATTGCGGCCGTTGATGCGCATGGCGTCAGACTCGCAGATGCCGTGGGCGCAGCTTCGTCGGAGTGCGAGTGAGTCATCGACGGTCCACTTGATTTTATTGATGACGTCGAGGACGCGGTCCCAAGGCTCGGCCTCGATCTCGTATTGCTCCCAGCGTGGGGCGGCGTCGGCCTCGGGGTCGTAGCGTTTGACGCGGACGGTGAGGGAGCGGGTGGCGATATCGCGTTCGCGTTCCGTTTCGAGCTGGGCCATATTCAGAAGCCTTCGCAAAAAGGGAGCGATGGGTCGGGGGGGGCGGGACCAGCCGGCCTTGGGGTTCCGGGATCAATACTTGCGGATTTCAAGCGGATACTTGGGGACGCGCTGGCCGTCCTTTTCGACGTAGAGGACGTCGACGTCGCGATAGTCGACGCGGGCGGTGGTGGGGCTGTCTTTGTAGGCGAAGGAGTGATTGAAGAAGCGATCGTCGTCGCGGTTGGGGAAGTCTTCGCGGGAATGGGCGCCGCGGCTTTCCTTACGGGCGAGGGCGGATGTGACGGTGGCTTCGGCAAGTTCCAGGAGGTTGCCGAACTCGATGACTTCGAGTAGGCCGGTGTTGAAGACGGTGCCTTTATCCTGAACGCCGAGGGTGGCGAATTGCTCCTTGAGCCAGGCGACTTGCTGGACGGCGCGTTCGAGGGATTCTCCCGTGCGGTAGACGCCGCAGTCGTCCATCATAACGGTCTGGAGCTGGTCGCGGAGCTTGACCCAGGGGTAGGCGCGGGGACGTGAGAGCAGGCCCTTGATGAGTTCGCGGGCGGGCTCGTCGGGTTTGGGGGGGAGGGGTTGAAATTCGTGTTCGAGGGCGTGGCGGGCCATATCGCGGCCGCCGCGTCGGCCGTAGACGACGAGATCGACCAGGCTGTTGGTGCCGAGTCGATTCGCGCCGTGGACGGAGACGCACGCGCTTTCACCGGCGGCGTAGAGGCCGGGAACGATCTCGCCGGTGGCATTGCGGAGGACTCGGCCGTGGATGTCGGTGGGCAGGCCGCCCATGGCGTAGTGGGCGGTGGGCTGGATGGGGATGGGTTCGCGGATGGGGTCGACGCCGAGATACGTCCGCGAGAATTCGATGATGTCGGGGAGGCGGCTCTCGACCCAGTGGCTATCGACGGACTGGCCGGTAGGGCTGGTTCCGTGGCGGTTGATGGTGTCGGCGCGGATGTCGAGGTAAACGTAGTCCTTGGCGCCGACGCCGCGGCCGGCGCGGACTTCCTGGTAGATGGAGCGCGAGCAGACGTCGCGGCTGGCGAGGTCTTTGAGGTTGGGGGCGTAGCGTTCCATGAAGCGCTCGCCGTCGTTGTTGATCATGATGCCGCCGTCGCCGCGGCAGGCTTCGGAGAGGAGGATGCCGAGGCGATAGATGCCGGTCGGGTGGAACTGATAGAACTCCATGTCCTCGAGCGGCAAGCCGTGGCGGTAGGCGATGGCCGGGCCGTCGCCGGTGAGGGCGTGGGCGTTTGACGACACCTTGAACATGCGTCCGAATCCGCCGGTGGCGAGGAGGACGCTTTTGGCGTGAAAGACGTGGAGCTGGCCGGTGGCGATTTCGATGGCGACGATTCCGCGGCACTCGCCGTCGACCATGATCAGGTCGAGCATGTGGAATTCGTCGAAGAAGGTGACGCCCTGCTTGATGCACTGCTGGTAGAGCGTCTGGAGAATCATGTGGCCGGTGCGGTCGGCGGAGTGGCAGGCGCGCTGGACGGGGATGCGTGGGCGAGCGTTGGGCGTTCCGGCGGCGGCGGAGGGGTCGTAGTCGGGGTTGGCCTTGGTGTGTCCGCCGAACCGGCGTTGCGAGATTTTTCCAGCGGGGGTGCGGTCGAAGGGGAGGCCCCAGTGCTCAAGGTTGTAAACGCACTCGATGGCGTCGCGGGCGAGGATTTCGGCAGCGGCCTGGTCGACAAGGAAGTCGCCACCTTTGATGGTGTCGTAGGCGTGGTTTTCCCACGAGTCCTCTTCGAGATTGGCGAGGGCGGCGGCGATCCCACCTTGTGCCGCTCCCGTGTGTGAACGGGTGGGGTAGAGTTTGCTGACGACGGCGGTGCCGGTGCGCTGGCTGGATTCGAGCGCGGCCATGAGGCCCGCGCCACCAGCGCCGACGATAAGCGAATCGAAGCGATGATAATTGTTCATGAGTTACCGGGAGTGGGCGACCGTGGGCGGTTGCGAGGGCGTGGACGAATGCGGCTGGGCGGTGGGGACCTGAGCGATTTCGGGCGCGACGACGGTGACGGGTGGATTGGCTTCACGGAAGCGGCGAAGGTAGTCCTCATCCTTCTGGAAATTGAGGATGGCGTAACAACCGATGGCGATGATTGCGATGCAGGCGGACCAGATGAGGGTGCCGAGAAGCTTGCGAGCGCCAGCCCGGTTAACGTACTCGGAGGTGATCTGGCGGAGTCCGTTGAAGCCGTGGAGGACGGCGAGGTTGATCATGGCGAGGTCCCAGAGCCGCCAGATGACGCCGGTGCGCGGGTTGGCCCAGCGGTCGGCGACGAAGGCGTAGTTGATGACCTCGACGTTGTTGATGAGATGGGTGATGCAGAGGTGGCCCAGGGCCAGAACGACCAGGATCAGGCCCGAGACCCGCATGAAGTACCACCACCACAGCTCAAAACCAGACGCGGGCTTGATGCGACGTGAGGACATGGCGTTCTTCTGATCTCGCGGGTTGCGTGCGAACGAGAGGGTGACGGAAGTGGATACGGCTGCGAAAGAGGGCGGGCGTTAGGAGCCTGGATTCGAAGTGGCGTCGAGAGACGCGGGCGAATGTTCCTCGGGGAAGTTCCAGAACTCGGGGGCCTTGAAGAGCGGGACGAACACAAAGTAAGAGACGATCAGCATGATCACGGCGAAGAGCCCGAGTACCCAGCGGAACATTTGCTTTTGGTAGGAAGCGCCTCGGGGCCAGAGGTCGACGAGGGCGACGCGAACGCCATTGAGGGCGTGGAACAGGACGCAGGCGATGAGCGCCAGTTCGGAGAGGCGGAAAGCCCAACGGAGCGGGGCGAAATAGACGGGTTTGCCGGCGGCGTCGAGAATCCAGGGAATGCGGCCGCCGTAGAGGCTAACCGTATGGTCGTAGAGACCCGGATAGGCGACGACGAAGAAGGTGTCGATGATGTGAATGACGAGGAACAGCAGGATGCCGATGCCGGTGATGCGGTGAATCAGCCAGGACCACTGGCCAATACCGTAGCCGGACCGCAAACCATCGGCCAACCGGGCGAGGAGGCCCGGCCGGTAAGCCCGAGGGGCGCGAGCGGTGGTGGACATGAGCGGGATGTTTCTCGAAGCGTCAGGAGGGCGGGGCGGGCGTCGCGCGGTTGAGCCGCATGATACGGCAAACCGTTTTGTTTCTTGTAGGGTTTGGCGCGAGTTCGGTCAAGGGGCCGGCGGATCTTGCTCGAGATCGCGGCGGTTTCTTGACTTGGCAAGGTCTGGAAATATGGGGAGAAGGGGGCCCGACTCGGGTGCAATGATCTGGCTGTCGTGCAGCTGGTGTTCTGGATGTTTGAGGCGAGTCGAACGATGGGCGGAGCTCACAGAAAGCGGGCAGGCACCTGTTCTTTTTGGGGACGCTTTGCGTCGATTCGCTCAGAAACAAGCACTTGGTCGAGACCATGTACCATGGTCACAGCGAGTGATACGGTGGAATGATTGCAAATACAGTCCATTCCAGGAATCTAGATTTTTTGAAACTGGATTTCTTGTGGACGGATGAACTTCCCACTCGATTTCGGTGAGTTCGTCGGATCGAGAGTCGAGAAACCCCTGGTTGCGATTCCGCAATCAAGGTCCGCGGGATGGGCCACCTTTGGAGACGGAGAGAAGATGAGAACCTTTGCGATCGCGATCGGCGTCTTGCTCGGTATCGCGAGCTGCGGTCTCCGTGCCCAGCAAGTTTCGACCAAGCCGGCTGCCGTGGCCTCCGGGCTATCTCCCGCCGAGACGGCGCGAGCCGCCGATGAGAAGGCGATTACCGAGTTGTTGTCGGCGTTCACGAAGGCCTTCGACGCGGGGGATGCGGTCGGCGCGGCCGCGACCTACGCGGAGGACGCGATTGTGGTGGATGAGAGTGGTGGAAGGATCGTGGGTCGGGAAGCGATTCGTGAGCAACTGGCGGCATCGTTCGCCGAGAACCCCGGCGCAACGATCGAGATTGGGGTCGATGAACTGCAATTCATCGGCTCGAGTACGGCGATCGAGGTGGGCAACACGAGGATTCGGCCGGCCGGAGGCGAGGCCGCGGAATTGTCGCGATTCACTGCGTTTTATCTCAAGCAAGACGGGAGATGGCTGCAAGCGGCCGTCCGCGACGAGACTATCGAGAGCCTGACCCCGCATGACCGCTTGAAGGAACTGGAGTGGCTGGTCGGGGATTGGATCAACGAGAGTGAGGACTCGGTCGTCAGCACGACATGCCGCTGGTCCGATGATGGCAATTTCCTGCTGCGCGACTTCAGCGTGAAGATGCAGGGTCAACCGGTGCTGTCGGGGACGCAGCGCATCGGCTGGGATCCGACTCGCAAGCAATTCAAGACCTGGATCTTCGACTCCGAAGGGGGATTCGGCGAGGGCTACTGGACCCGCGACGGCGACAACTGGGTAATCAAGGCCGACGGAGTTCGCCAGGACGGGCAGCATGCGTCGGTGACGAGCGTGATTACCAGGCTTGGAAAAGACCGTGCCCACTGGCGAGCCTCGGACCGCACGCTCGGGGGCCTGGCGGTGCCGGGCGATGACGAGTTCATCATCGTGCGCAAGCCGCCCGAAGTTGGGGGCGAGAACTGACCGCGAGCAGAGTGCGACCTCGCGGACGCGGAGCCGGTGGCCATTCGGCAAGACGGTCAACACATTCTGGCGAATCTCACAGAGTCAGCGACATTCATCAAGGAATCTCAGCATGTTACGGACAATCGGGAAGCTGGCGCTCGGCCTCGGGCTTGCGATGTGGGTGGTTCCACCGGATGTCTTCGCTGGACGTGGCGGCGGTCGCGGCGGCGG
>JBGSYY010000112.1:0-3270 GCA_041750675.1 Isosphaeraceae bacterium
GGCTCGCCCGCGCCATAAGCGGACGTGCGCTGCTTGTCGGCCGTTTCGCGAAGCAGGAGCACGCTGCGGGGGTAAATCGGATCATCGCCCCACAACCCCGGCCGCTCGTGAATCAGCGCGTGGCGCAACGCCAACAGGCCCGGCGCTTCCGGTTCAAGCACCTGTTCACGCACATGTTCATAACTTTCGGGGCGCAGCGGAACCATGATGCCGCGAGTCCTTCCGGCCCATCGTCTCGTTGTCTCCTCCCCACGGACGCGACGCGCACCGCCCAGCCCGCCAGGGAACGACGCCTATTGTAACCATCAACCCGTCCGGCTGCCTCATGAGGTTGAAGCGAAAGGCTCGTTCCCTTGGGGGAAACGCCCTCAGGATCATGCCCCCGGAATGCCAAACACAAGGCAATATGAGAGAGCTGCGGGATTTTGGTATATTGGGCAATCTACACACGAACTCGGCAGTCCAGGCCCGTCGATCCGGATTGAGCCAGGTTCCGTCGAGACGCAACCAGCGGGAGAGAGGTACGCGATGATGACGAGACTGGGGCGGGCGCTGGCGATCTTTTTGATGATGGGCGGCGGGGCGTTGTTTGCGCCGGTGGGGTTGATCTCGGCGGCGGCGTGGGCTCAGGATGCTCCGCCGGAGGGCGAGGCCGCGAAGGCCGATGAGGCGGCGAAGCCGGACGAAAAGCCCAAGACCAAGGAGATCGACGCGGGCCTGCTGGCGGGCCTGCAACTGCGGAATATCGGCCCGGCGTTCATGTCGGGGCGGATCGTCGATATCGCGGTGGACCCGGTCGAGCCTAGCACCTGGTATCTGGCGACGGGTTCGGGCGGAGTGTGGAAGACGACCAACGCCGGCACGACGTGGTCGCCGATTTTCGATGGTCAGCCGTCGTACTCGATCGGCTGCGTCAGCATCGACCCCAACAATCACCTGGTTGTCTGGGTGGGCACGGGGGAGAACAACAGTCAGCGCTCGGTCGGCTATGGTGACGGCCTTTATCGCTCGCGCGATGCCGGGCGGAGCTGGGAAAAGGTGGGCCTGGGAACGTCGGAGCATATCGGCAAGGTGCTGATCGACCCGCGTGATTCGGACACGGTTTACGTCGCCGCGCAGGGGCCGCTGTGGTCGGCCGGTGGCGATCGGGGCCTGTTCAAAACGACCGACGGCGGCAAGACCTGGAACGCCGTGCTCTCGATCAGCGAAAACACGGGCGTGACCGACGTATGCTTCGACCCGCGCAACCCCGACACGCTCTACGCCGCCTCGTATCAACGGCGTCGGCATCAGTGGACGTTGATCGACGGCGGGCCGGAGTCGACCATCTACAAGTCGACCGACGCCGGCAAGAGCTGGCGCAAGATCAACCGCGGCCTGCCCGGCGGCGACCTCGGCCGCATCGGCCTGGCGGTCTCGCCGATCCGGCCCGACGTGGTTTATGCCATCGTCGAGGCGGGCCGGGGCGACAGCGGCTTCTATCGCAGCGACACCGCCGGCGAAAGCTGGCGCAAGATGAGCGGCTACGTCAGCAGCAGCCCGCAATATTATCAGGAAATCTACGCCGATCCCAACGTATTCGATCGTGTTTACTCGATGGACACGCTGCTCAACGTCACCGAGGACGGCGGCTCGAGCTTTCGACCTGTGGGCGAGGCCGACAAGCACGTCGACAACCACGCGATCTGGATCAATCCCACGAACTCGGATCACCTGATCGTCGGCTGCGACGGCGGCCTGTATCAGACCTGGGACCGAGGCCGAACGTACGACTACTTCGCCAATCTGCCGATCACCCAGTTCTATAAGATCGCCGTCGACAACGACGTGCCGTTTTACAACGTCTACGGCGGCACGCAAGACAACGCCACGCAGGGCGGACCAAGCCAGACGACGAACGTCCACGGCATCCGCAACAGCGACTGGTTCGTCACCGTCTTCGGCGACGGATTCGATCCCGCCGTCGATCCCACGAATCCAAATATCATTTATTCTCAATGGCAGTATGGCGGCCTGGTGCGCTACGACCGCAAGAGCGGCGAGCGCGTCGATATCAAACCCCAGGAAGACAAGGGCGGCCCGCCCCTGCGCTGGAACTGGGATAGCGCCCTGATGATCAGCCCGCATAGCCCGACACGGCTTTATTACGGCTCGCAGATTCTATTCAAGAGCGACGACCGGGGCGACACCTGGACGGCCGTCAGCCCCGACCTGACCCGCGACATCGACCGCAACACTTTGCCCGTGATGGGCCGCGTGTGGGGCGTCGATACCGTGGCGAAGAACGATTCGACCTCATTTTACGGCACGATTGTCTCGCTTTCCGAAAGCCCGCTCGTCGAGGGCCTGCTTTATGTCGGCACCGATGACGGCCTGATCCAGGTCAGCGAAGACGGCGGTCAGAACTGGCGTAAGGTCGAGGAGTTCCCGTTCACCAACGTGCCCAAGCATGTATATGTGAGCGACATCGAGGCCAGCCGCCTGGAGCCGGACACGGTTTACGCCTGTTTCGACAACCACAAGAACGGTGATTACAAGCCCTATCTGCTCAAGAGCGTGGACCGGGGCAAGACCTGGACCTCGATCGCCAGCAACCTCCCCGAGCGCGGCACGGTTTATACCATCGCCGCCGATCATGTCGATCCGCTGATCCTGTTCGCGGGCACCGAGTTTGGCCTGTTCACCACGGTCGACGGCGGCCAGCGCTGGCTGGAGCTGAAAAGCGGCATGCCGACCATCGCCGTCCGCGACATCGAGATCCAGCGCCGCGAGAACGATCTGGTCGTCGGCACGTTCGGCCGAGGCATCTTGATCCTCGACGACTACACGCCGCTGCGTGCACTCAAGCCCGAGCTTCTGGGGCAGAAGGGTGCGATTCTGCCGATCGAGACGGCCAAGATGTTCCTGCCCTCGGCCCCCATGGCCGGCGGCGCGCGGGCCTATCAAGGAGCGCGATTCTTCACCGCGCCCAATCCGCCGTTCGGTGCGACGTTTACTTATTATTTGAAGGATTCGCTCAAGACCAAGCGATCCGAGCGGCGCGAGCGGGACTCACGCCTCAACCGCCAGAATCGCGACGTGCCGTATCCGAGCTGGGAAGCCCTGAAAACGGAGGACCGCGAATCCAGCCCGGCCGCGCGGTTGGTGGTGCGTGATGGCGAGGGGAACGTCGTTCGCCGCCTGGCCGCCTCCACCTCCTCGGGCCTGCATCGCGCGACCTGGGACTTCCGCCTGCCCGGCTACCAGCCGATCAGCGGCGGCGGGCGCCGC
>JBGSYY010000113.1:0-1631 GCA_041750675.1 Isosphaeraceae bacterium
TGCTGGCCCGCGCCCTCGAACTGGCCCAGCCCCGCCAACCCACCCTGGAACTCGCCGTGGACGTCCGCAACCGCCCGGCGCTGCGGCTCTATCGGGAAACCGGCTTCCGCGTCATCGAGCGGCGTGCCGTGCATCTCCGCGTTCTGGATTCGCCGCCGCCGCAATGGAACCCCGGGTGACGAACGCCGCGGCAGGCTTTCGGCGGCTCGGTCCCATGCCACGTCGGCGAGGCAGACTGTCGCTCGACTTCCGGCACGGTTACTATCGGCGGACTGGGGCTTCTGGAGACTCTCGGTTGGGTTGGTCAAGAAGCTCCTCAAGCATGGGAGAAAGCAGCGATGTTGCGGCTTGAAAAGGGACAGCGGACCGGCTGGATTGTGCTCGGCTTCGCGGCCGTGGTCACGTTGGCGAACCTGGGATACTGGGCGTTCTCCGAGGCGAAGGCACGCGCCGCGGCGGTCCAGCCGGTCAAGGCCGTGCCCTACATGGTCTTTGCGGATGGCAAGACCTTCACCGTTGCCATCAAGAAGAGCAACGGCGCGAACTTCGGAGCAATGCCCACGGCCGCCATCAATCTCCGGCAGATGATCGGCGGCAGCACGGTCGTCACTCCCTGGACAAATGTCACTGTGACCAAGTTTGCCGCCGACGCCTCGATCATCGGGATCCGTGCCACGGCCAAGCGGGGTGTTGGCTCCATGCCCCCCCTTACGGGTACACTCACGGTCACCATCACTGATGGACCCATGATCATAAGCGATCCCTTCAACGTCGCCGAGCTGCCCGACTTCATCCCCTGCCCGCCCGATGAGGTCAAGCGCTGAGGTTTCTGAATACCTGCCGAGTGGGCCGCGTCAAGGTTCGGTGGCGAGGGTGCTGAGTCGCGCGAGCGACCTGGCACGCTCGTCCTGGAGCCGCGTCAGGTGAGGACGGGCCTGGATGGCGGTGTCGTAGGTGATGAGGGCTTCGTCGAACAGCTCGCGGGCCTTCTCCGTCTGGCCCATGAGCTGCATGAACCTCGCCTGCATGTCGAGCGCGGCGGCCAGCGCGGCCTCGTCCTCGGGGCGTGTTCCGGCGCGAGCGTATTTCAGGGCGATCGCCAAAGTCTGCCCGGCCGAGGTCGGATTGTTGAGAGCGAGCTGCATTTCGGCCAGGCGTGTGGTCGCCTCGGCGGCCGAGCGGTGGAGAAACGGTATGCCCGGATGCAGGTTGTGAAGGTTCATGATCGACCCTACATCGGCGCGATAGCGATCGGCGGTGTTGCGGATCTCTGCTCGTGTTTTCGCATTCTCAAATGCTCGATAAAGAATGTGCAGATGTAAAGTTGTGTAAAAATACTGAACATCGAAGTGTTTTGTTTGGGTTGTGAGCAGGGTGCTCACATCGTTGAGCAGGCGATTCAGCTCGACATCGTCGAAGGCGTCGCCTTCGAGCTGTTCGCGGGCCTCGAGCCAGGAAAGCCGGGCGTAGAGCAGGAGCAGTTGTTGAGGCCAGGGTCTTCCGGCTTCATGGGTGAAGGGTGAGAAATGTTCGACGGCCCGCGCGGCCTCGTCGCGGGCCTCGGCGTAACGGCCTTGATCGGCCAGGTAGCCGGCCAGGTTGAGCCGGGCCATGCCGCGAGCGAGCCGGTC